>JAZUFR010000022.1:0-114963 GCA_045640825.1 Bacteroidaceae bacterium | reverse complement strand
AAAATAATCCTACCTTTGCAAGTGTTGTAGCGTTGTTACCAAATATGCTGCATCGTTGTTACCAAAAACGATGTACTATTGTTACCTAAAACGCTGCACTCAATCTTACCGAAAATGCTGCACTCGTAGTTACCGTTAACATTGGCATCATTCCTATACCGTGAAGTTTGCATAGATGTTAAGGTATGTTAATGGTGATGCGGAATAGAAAAATCGTCATACCTTTGCGGTGTATTAGTAACGTAATACACCAAGACAGAATTATAATCTAACTCTCAGTTTATGATAAAAATCAATAGTTTAGGATTCAGCTACGGCAGCTCAGCTGTACTTAAGGACATTACCTTGAATCTGGAAGAAGGCAGGATATATGGCCTTCTGGGTGAGAACGGAGTGGGCAAGACTACACTCCTTACGCTACTCTCCGGTTTTAAAAAGCCGGTATCTGGTAGCATTGATATAGATGGCAGGAATCCATTTGACCGTGAGCCGTCTCTCCTTTCATCTATTTATTATTTGCCCGATGAGGTTCCTGCTCCACGCCGCGTTGCCAGGGAGTTTGCTATAGACTATGGTCAGTACTGGACAGGTTTTTCAATAGATAAGTTCAGCCAGATAATGAAAGTGCTGGATACAGATGAGACCAAGCGCATGGACCAGATGTCATACGGACAGCTCAAAAAAACCATGATCAGTTTTGCTCTTGCCACAAACGCCCGTTACCTGTTCATGGATGAGCCTACAAACGGACTGGATATCCCTTCAAAGGCACAGTTCCGCAAGGCCGTATCCAAATACACCAGCGACGATTCAACCCTGCTCATCTCCACCCATCAGGCCCGTGACTTGGAGGCTATAATAGATCCTATCATCATTCTTGACCGTCAGGATGTTATTCTGAATGCATCCATAGCAGAGATATCGGAGAAACTGTATTTTGACTACAGTACCCAGATTAATCCGGATGCCCTGTATTCCGAGATGGTTCCGGGCGGTTGTATCCAGGTTACACCAAACCCGGAACAGGCCGACAGCAAGGTTAACATAGAAGCTCTTTTCAATGCAGTTCTCCTGCACAAGGATGAGATTAAAAGATTGTTCAACAGATAAAACAGATAATCATGAACAGCAATATTTTGAATTTAAACAGATTTGGCCGTTATTTTATGACCGATATAAGGTCTGCTATTGCAAATTTTGGAGCCTCACTCCTGGTCATGGCAACCCTGGGTCTGTCTTTTGATATCGTAGCAGGATTGTTCTCCCTGATATTGAACGGAACATGGGATGGCCTTCAGGAGGCAGCCCGGTTTTCTTTGTTCGGGATTTCGGCAGTTGTAATTGTTTTTCTTGGGCCTTCCAAGATATACGGACATGTTACCGAAAGGAAGGAAGGTCAGGCATTCCTTATGCTTCCTGTTTCTACACTGGAGAAAGCTATCTCAATGATATTGGTATCATGCATACTTGTACCGCTTACGTTCCTGGCAGTGTACATGTCGGTAGATTTCCTGGTATGCCTGGCCGATCATACCTGCGGAAGGGCACTTCTCATAACTATTAATGATATAAGGCTTGACGTGCTTACCAGTATGTCCAGGAATATGGCAATATTGGAGCAATTCATTGATAATCCAACCGCATTTGTAAACCCTGCATGGTATATAGACGATGCAATCCAGGCACCTCTGCTATTCCTGCTCGGTGGAATATACTTTAAGAAATCCAAGCCTGCCAAGACCCTTGCATCAATCATCATGATTGGTATTGTATTGAGTCTTATAGGTTCAGCGTTAGTATCTACAGGTCTTATGGACAGTATTCAGGATTTTTCCATGAGCGTACAGGACGGAACCGTATCGGTAACAGATTTCCCTGAATATTTCCCGGTAATATCATGGACAATCAATCACCTTATTCTGCTTGATACCGTATCAGATACCCTGATGAACCTGTTCCTGTGCTTCCTGATCTGGCTCCGTATTAAGAAAATGAACCATTAAAAAACAGCTACGATGGAATTCAATCAGAATAAACCTATATACCTCCAGATTGCCGATGGAATCTCGGAAAAAATACTGAGTGGGCTTCTCAATGAGGGCGACAGGATTATGTCTGTCCGCGAGCTTGGCGCTGAGTTGGGCGTTAATCCCAATACTGCCATGCGCAGCTATGAAAAACTTACTCAAGACGGTATAATATACAATCAGCGCGGTATTGGTTACTTTGTAGCCGAGGGTGCACGCAAGACAGCTCTGGAAAAGATGCGTTCAGAGTTCATCAACGATGAGTTACCTCAGATACTGCGCAAGATAGAACTGCTGGAACTTGACCCAAAGGATATCATAAAATGATATAATCCAGAAATCTTTTAAGAAAAACGGAAATCCTGCAGAGGGGTTTCCGTTTTCTTTTATGTATCTTCGTAGAAAGAAATTCTTATTCAATAATTATGGGTAGATCGTACAAAGGCGGTGTCCGTGTGAACAAGAGGTCCATGACGGACATGGTTACAGAATGGTTCCGTGACAATCAGGACAGGAGTACAAGTATCAAGAGGCTCTATGATGACCTGGGACTCAGGACACACCCTATGCGCAGCATGTGTCTGGACATTGTGCTGGACCTTCTTGATGATGGTTTTCTCACGGAGAAAGACGGTCAGTTCTCCCTGCGTCAGAAAAAGACAGTCCAGGAGGGTATTATCCAGCACAGGGCTGGAGGCAAGAACTACTTTATCCCCGACGATGAGAGCGAACCTGTTTTCATAGCAGAACGCAACTCATTGGGAGCAGTAAACGGAGACCGTGTACGTGTAGCCCTGTTTGCACGTCGCCCACGTACAGCCCCGGAGGGTGAGGTTCTTGAAATTATAAAGCGTGCCAAGGATACCTTTGTAGGTACACTGCAGATCAAGGGTAAGTTTGCCTATCTGGTTACCCCGGACAAATCGGACCGTGACATATTCATCCCTGCCGCCAACCTTAAGAAGGGTAAGAATGGAGAGAAGGCTGTTGTAAAGATTACCGAATGGCCCGATACCCTGGACCGCAACCCTGTGGGCAAGGTCATTGACATACTCGGTGCTGCAGGTGAGAACGATACGGAGATGCATGCCATACTTGCCGAGTATGGACTTCCATACGGATATCCGGAGAATGTAGAGGCCGCCGCCGATTCCATTCCATCTGTAATAACCCCTGCCGATATGGAAGGCCGTGAGGACTTTCGTAATGTAACAACGTTCACCATAGATCCGCGTGATGCAAAGGATTTTGACGATGCCCTTTCCATACGCCCCATAAAGAAAGGACTCTGGGAAGTGGGAATACACATAGCCGATGTAAGCCACTACGTACAGGAAGGTGGAATAATAGACAAGGAAGCTTTTTCGCGTGCAACATCAATCTATCTGGTTGACCGCACCATACCCATGCTGCCAGAGAAACTCTGCAACAACCTTTGTTCACTGCGTCAGGATGAGGACAAGCTGTCCTACTCAGTTATAGTGGAAATGACCGATGAGGGCAAGGTGCGTTCATCCCGCATAGCACGCACTGCTATTTGCAGTAACCGCCGTTTTACCTACGAGGAGGTTCAGGCTATTATTGAGCGCGAGCAGCAGGGCGGCAAGGAAGCACTGCCTGGCGATGAGTTTACACAGGAAATAATGACCTTGGACCGTTTGGCCAAGATCCTGCGTGACAAGCGTTTTGCCGATGGTGCCCTTAGTTTTGATCGTGTAGAGGTACGCTTTGACATAGATGACAAGGGTCACCCAATGAGCGTTTACTTTAAGGAGTCCAAGGATGCCAATAAGCTGGTGGAGGAGTTCATGCTGCTGGCCAACCGTACAGTTGCAGAGTTCATTGGAAAGAAACGCCCGGGCACAGCACCCAAGACATTCGTTTACCGTGTTCACGATGAACCGGATCCAGAGCGCATGGCCAACCTGCAGCAGTTTGTTGCCAAGTTTGGCTATAAGGTAAAGGCAACCGGAACAGGCGTTGAAATGGCCAAATCCATGAATAAACTGCTGTCCGATGTAAAGGGTAAGAAAGAGCAGGAACTCATAGAGACCATATCCATACGCTCCATGCAGAAAGCCTGCTATACCACAGAGAATATAGGCCACTACGGTCTGGCATTTGAGTATTACACTCACTTTACATCGCCCATACGCCGTTATCCTGACCTCATGGTTCACCGCCTTCTTACACGTTACCTTGCAGGTGGCCGCAGCGTGAGCCAGCCCAAGTATGAGGAATACTGCGAGCATTGCTCCAACCGTGAACAGGTGGCAGCCCAGGCCGAACGTGCAAGCATAAAGTACAAGCAGGTTGAGTACATGGCAGACCGTCTGGGTCAGACCTACGATGCTGTGATAAGCGGCGTTACAGAGTGGGGTATATACGCCGAGATTATTGAGAACAAGTGTGAGGGTATGATACCTATGCGCACTCTGGGCGGTGACTACTATGAGTTTGATGATAAGAACTACTGTCTGATAGGCCAGCGTACACGCAAGCGTTACCGCCTGGGTGACCATGTACAGGTACGGGTTGCCAACTGCAATCTGGAAAAGAAACAGATGGATTACGAACTTATTTCACACCAGGAATCATGAAAAGAACCATATTGATGCTGTCTGCGCTGTTGTTGGTCACCCTGGTGGCAGCACAGGACAGGACACTGCGCGTTAATTACATTTTTGCAGGCAATAACCGCCAGAGCCAGATATACCTGGATGACATGAATGTCATTGAAGGGTGGGCTGGCCGGCGCGTCAATATGAAAGACCTGTATCTCCAGGGAAACGGCCAGCTACTCATGCAGGATGCAGCCAGTGGTGATACCCTGTATCGGAACTCATTCAGCACTCTGTTTCAGGAATGGCAGAGTACAGAGCAGGCAACTCAGGTAAGCTGCAGTTTTGAGAATGTGTTCCTATTGCCCATGCCTGATGGAAAGGCTAAGATCACGGTTACCCTTACCGATACGTATAACCGTGAGGTTGCGCGCCTGGAGCACCTGGTAGATCCTACAGACATACTTATTAAACCCATTGGACAGAACCCGCCCAAGTGGCAGTATCTTCACCGTGGTGGCAGCAACCAGGATTGCATAGATGTAGTTATCCTGCCCGAGGGATATACTATAGACCAGTTGGATAAATTCCATGCCGATGCTCAGACAGCAGTAAAGGCAATACTGTCTCATGCACCATTTGATCGTTATGCAGACCGTTTTAATTTTATAGCAGTGGACCTGCCATCACAGGATTCCGATGCCAGCAATCCCAAAACCGGAGAATGGAAAAACACTGCTTTCAGTTCAAACTACAGCACCTTCTATTCAGACCGCTACCTTACAACCAAGCGTGTACGTCAGCTTCATGATCGGATAGCAGGTGTTCCGTATGAGCATATAATAATACTTGCCAACACAGCTGTCTACGGTGGCGGTGGCATATTTAACTCATATACTTTAACCACAGCCAATCACGCAGATTTTGAGCCTGTTGTAGTGCATGAGTTCGGCCACAGTTTTGGCGGTCTGGCCGATGAGTATTACTACGATGACCAGTACGAGCAGTACTACAATTCCCAGACAGAACCATGGGAGCCAAACCTCACTACAGGCGTTGATTTTGCATCCAAGTGGCAGGATATGATACCCAGCAAGGTAGAACAGCCTACTCCCGTTCCGGTAAATGATCCTCGTACTCCCATGACTGATAAACAGCGCAAGGCTGTATCTAAACTTCCCCCAATAGGCTATTATGAGGGTGGTGGATACATGTCTAAAGGAGTATGGCGTGGATCTTTTGACTGCCGTATGCACACCAACTCCTATTACAGTTTCTGCCCTGTTTGCCAGCGCTCTCTAGAGCGTCTTATTCGTTTCTATACAGAAGGAGGTTACCATATAGAATAAAAACGCACAGGTATACCTATTCCCTTAGAGGCTTGCCAATAACGCAATTAGAATGCTTGTAGTGCGTATTTTGTGCGTTATTGGCAACGTTTTTTGCTGTTTGGGCCATTTCTGATGCCAATAACGTTGGGGAATTGCCTCTTTACGCCTTTTGCCTGCGTTATTGGCAGAAATACAGAGAATACACTGCACAGGAAAAAACTCCAGGAGTTAGTCCTGTCCGGAGGCTGCAATGATTGCGCGGGTCATGTTGGACCAGGCGTATTTCTGCTTTTCGTTGCGCAGGCCGTTTGTATATTCTTCCTGTCGTGAGTTCTGGAAGAAATCCATTATGCCATGGGCAATCTGCTGCGGGTTTGGCTCAACAACCAAACCTGCCTTTCCGTTGGGGACTATTTCTGGTAATCCTCCTACATTTGTTACCAACATGGGTTTTTCAAAGTGGTATGCTATCTGTGATATTCCACTTTGGGTAGCTGATTTGTATGGTTGTACAACAAGGTCTGCCGCCCCAAAACAATACTTGACTTCACAGTTGGGAACGAATTCGTTTTTCCAGATTATGAGTCCCTCAAGTCCAAGCTGTTTTTCCAGTTCAAAGTATTTGTCTGATGAACCGTAGAACTCACCGGCAACAAGCAATCGTATATTAATGTTGCGAAGGCGGCTGTCTGCAAATGCTTTGAGCAGCAGATCCAGTCCCTTATAGCCGCGTATCAGTCCAAAAAACAGGATGTAGCGGTACCGGCTGTCCAGTTTGAGATAATCCAACGACTCTTCACGTGAGGCCTGTGGCCCAAAATTGTCGTAGAGTGGGTGAGGACAATAGGTCCTTGGTTTCTTTTTGTCAAACAGGCTTATATCAGAAAGGACCGATTCTGATAGAGCTACAAATCCGTTTACGGACTTTGTGAAATACCGTGCCAGTATTTTGTCGCCAGGCTTGTGCTCATGTGGAATCATGTTGTGTAGAAGGGCAACAGTCTTTATTCCCTTCCTGGCTGCCATACGTGCCACTGTACCTAGGCAAGGTCCCATGAACGGCATCCAGAACGGCACAATAAGCAGATCTGGCTTTTCCTTGCAAACGCGCTTGCCCACCTTAAGCCAGTTGAATGGATTGACAGAATTCAGGCATCTCTCAATTGCCAGGTCCTTGGGTTCAGGGTCTGGTGAATACTGGGTTTTTCCGGGAAAGAGGAAAGAAGGATATTGCAGGGTGAATGTCAGAATCTTGATTTCATGACCCTCACTGATGAATTCATGTGCCAAACGTTCGTTGAAATCAGCCATTCCGCCACGGTATGGCCAGGCCGTTCCAAGTATGACTATTTTCATATAGCAATTTATTTATAGATGAACACAAAAATAACAAAAAGCGGGCGATTGGTTGGTATAGGGCCGAAAAATTGTAAATTCGCAACATAAACAGACATCTATGTACAAGACAATACTCAAAAAATGCACGCCCGCCCTTGTGGCACTGGCCGTATTTGCAATAATAGCATGTGTGTACTGCTCTCCCGTATTCCAGGGAAAGGAACTGTATGCTGGTGATAACCTGCGTTTCAAGGAGGCTGTTAACGAGTCTGTCCAGTATCACAAGGATACAGGAGACTACACATGGTGGACCGGTTCCATGTTTGCAGGTATGCCAAACTATCAGATTGGTGGCGGCCACTACAAGTCCCTGGATCTCATGAAACCGTTAACCAAACTGCTTCATCCATCTCACAACACCAGGCTGCCATTGGTTATTATGTTGTATTTCTGCTGCTTCTATATTCTGTTCCGGTCTGTAAGGATTGACCCATGGCTGTCCATAGTTGCAGCACTTGCAGCCGGTCTGTCGTCGTACTATTTCATAATTGAGCCGGCAGGACATCATACCAAGGCCTGGTCCATTGCCCTTATGTCGGCCGTACTTGGAGGCTTTTTCCTTATTTTCCGCAGGAAATATGGCCTGGGTGTGGCCATTACCATGATCTTTACATCAATGGGATTCTCTCCCCATCCTCAGATGGCTTACTATGTGTACATGCTCATTGGAGTGCTTTTCCTGGCACAGCTCTATGCGCACATCAGGGAGAAAAAATACAAGGAACTTATAATTGCCACATCTCTTTTTGCTGTCTCCACCATTATTGGAGTAGGCACAGGATGCAACAATATTCTGGCAAACAGTGAGTATGTAAAGGAGACTCAGCGAGGCGGCCATTCCGATATTGATGTATCGGACAGTGCTCCCAAGACCAAGGGTTTGAGCATAGAGTATGCCACACAGTGGAGTTACGGAATAGACGAGTCCCTTACTTTCCTTATTCCCGGATACAAGGGAAATGCATCGGGGTATAACGTAGGAACCGATAGCCAGCTGTACCGCGAACTTACATCAAAGGGCGTTTCAAGGTCCGATGCCGCACAGTTCTGCGCATCGGTCCCCACATATTGGGGTGAGCAGCCATTCACCGCCGGCGGCGTTTATGCCGGAGCCGCAGTATGTTTCCTGTTTGTCCTGGGACTCATACTCGTAAAAGGTCCCATGAAATGGGGATTGCTTGTGGCTACCTTCTTTTCTTTTGCACTGGCCTGGGGAAAGAACTGGCTGGGAATGACAGAATTATTCTTTAACTGGTTCCCTATGTACAGCAAGTTCCGCTCGGTTTCTTCCATACTCATAGTTGCCGAGATTACCGTTCCTCTGCTTGGCTTTATGGCTGTAAGGGAACTTATGCAGGGAGATGCGGACAGAAAGAGCAAGTTGCGTGCTCTGTATACATCGGCCGCAATTACCGGTGGTCTGTGCCTGTTGTTTGCAGTCTTTGGAACTTCCATGTTCTCATTTACGTCGTCTAACGACGCATCCATCCAGGCTCAGGTGCCAGACTGGCTGTTTTCTGCAATAGTGGCAGAGAGAGCAGCAATCCTGCGCAGTGATTCTTTCCGCTCTTTTGCATTCATAATGCTGGCCGCAGTTGTACTCTGGCTCTTTGTAAATGACAAACTCAGGAAAAGCTATGCAATAGCTGCTCTTGGAGTAATTGTTGTGGCCGATATGTGGCCAGTAGACAAGCGTTTCTTTAACGACAGCAATTTTGTTACTTCAAAACAGTTCCAGAGCGGATTTGCCATGGAACCGTACGAGAAGGCAATCCTTCAGGATGAAGATCCGCATTTTAGGGTTCTTAATCTGTCTGTGAACACCTTTAATGACTCACGTACATCCATGTATCTCAAATCTTTGGGAGGATACAGTGCCGCCAAGCTCCGCCGATATCAGGATATCATAGATCAGTATCTTATCAATGTGAACCTGGATGTGGTAAGCATGCTCAACGGCAAGTACGTAATAACAAGGAGCCAGGATGGCCGTATAGTTCCTCAGCGTAACCCCGGAGCTCTTGGAAACGCATGGTATGTTGAGTCTGTAGAACTGGCCGCATCTCCTACTCAGGAGTGCAGCGCACTTGCTCAGGTAGACCTTTCAAAGACCGCTGTGATAGGTTCTGATTACAGTGATTATGTAAAGAATTTCAAGCCGGCTCCCGAAGGCAGCAGTATAAGACTTACCTCTTATGCTCCAAATGCCCTGAGCTATGTTTCCAATTCTGCTGCCGATGGCACAGTGGTATTCTCTGAGATATTCTATCCATATGGATGGAAGGCATACATTGATGGCAAGCCTGCCCATATCTTCCGTGCCAATTATCTGCTGCGCGCCATGAATATACCGGCCGGACAGCATGAGATACGTATGGAGTTTGCTCCCGATAGCGTAAGGAACGGAAATATTATAGCTACGGTATTTATTGTAATTATGTATGTTGTTCTTGCTGCTCTGATAGCAGGAACTCTAGTAAGGGTAAGTCGCCAGCGTAAGTCAGCTTGATATTGCGCTCATCGCCGCGTACTATACCTACTGTCTCATAGGGAAGATACCTCAGAACAGTGCCACAGTCATCGGTGGCGGTAAAGTCCGGGTCTTGCAAGGCAATCCTATATGCCTCCTGAATGGTTTTCTGACGGAATCCCTGTGGAGTCTGCATGCGCCACAGCAGGTTACGGTCCTGGATGGAAACCATGTGCGTACCTTGGGGATCACACTGTACTATGGTATCTACGGCTGGTATTGCCACATCCACGGCATTGTATTGTTCCATGGCCTTTACCGTATCTGAGATAATGCGCTGTGATACAAGCGGGCGTGCCGCATCATGGAACAGCATTATGGTGTTGGGGCAGTCTGCAAACTTGCGTACTGCAGCCAGACTGGAATCAAAACGCTCCTTTCCACCGGGAATTATCATGGACAGTTTGCTCCAGTTATTGCTTGCGGCCAACTCCTGGACACGCGGTATGAACTCCAGAGATGTAACTATTACTGTCTGCGTAATGTCCGGGTTAGACTGGAACGCACATACAGAATGTTCCAAAACGGTCTTTCCGCCCAGCATAAGGAACTGCTTTGGGGTGGAAAGACCGGTCCGTGAACCGGAGCCTGCTGCAAGTATGACTCCGACTGTTTCCATATAGTGGCTTGATCAGCAGACCTCGCTACCTGGCTTGACCTGCTTTTCTACTGTTGTAACAGAGAGCTTGCCATCGGCATCGAGTGCGCTCAGTATCATGCCCTGGCTCTCTATGCCGCGTATCTTGCGCGGTGCCAGGTTTGCAATAAAGCATACCTGCTTGCCAACCAGCTCTTCTGGCTTGTAGTAGGCTGCTATGCCCGACAGGATGGTGCGTCCGCCCAGTCCGTCATCAATCTTGAACTGCAGCAGCTTGTCGGCTTTGGGAACCTTCTGGCACTCCAGAACGGTACCTACACGGATATCCAACTTTTCAAATTCCGGGAATTCAATATTGGCCTTGATAGGATTTGCCGGCTTCTCGGCAGCAGCCTTCTTCTCATTCTCCTCCTTGGACTTGAGCAATTTCTGGATCTGAGCCTCAATGGCATCGTCCTCAATCTTCTCAAACAGCAGCTCAGGCTTGCCAAGCTTATGTCCGGCCTGGAGCAGGTCAATGCTACCCAGACGGTCCCACTGTGCGCCCTGAACGTCAATCATGCCGCGCAATTTCTCGCTGCTGAACGGCAGGAACGGCTCAAATGCAATGGCCAGGTTGGCAACCAGCTGCAGGGCAATGTTCAGGATTGTCTCTACACGTGCCATATCGGTCTTGGCCAGCTTCCATGGCTCTGTATCGGCCAGGTACTTGTTTCCAATGCGGGCCAGGTTCATGGCCTCCTTCTGTGCCTCGCGGAACTTAAAGTTCTCAAGCAGGTTCTCAAGGCTCTGCTTAACATCGGCAAACTCCTTAAGGGTATCGCGGTCGTAGTCGGTAAGTTCACCGCAGGCCGGAACAACGCCGTCAAAGTACTTCTGGGTAAGTACAAGTGCGCGGTTTACAAAGTTTCCGTATATGGCTACCAGCTCGTTGTTGTTACGCGCCTGGAAATCCTTCCATGTAAAGTTGTTGTCCTTGGTCTCTGGGGCATTGGCGGTAAGCACGTAGCGCATTACATCGGCCTTGCCAGGGAAATCCTCAAGGTATTCATGTACCCAAACGGCCCAGTTGCGTGATGTAGAGATCTTGTCGTCCTCAAGGTTAAGGAACTCATTGCTGGGTACGTTGTCTGGCAGTATGTAGCTGCCCTCGGCCTTGAGCATTGATGGGAATACTATGCAGTGGAACACAATGTTGTCCTTGCCTATAAAGTGTATCAGGCGGGTGTCCTCATCCTTCCACCATGTCTCCCAGCTGCCGCGCTCGGGGTGTGCGTCACAGTACTCCTTGGTATTGCTTATGTAGCCTATAGGGGCATCAAACCACACGTAGAGAACCTTGCCCTCGGCGCCTTCTACCGGTACTGGAATACCCCAGTCAAGGTCACGGCTCACGGCACGTGGCTGCAGGCCCATGTCAAGCCAGCTCTTGCACTGACCGTAAACGTTTGGACGCCATTCCTTGTGGCCCTCCAGGATCCATTTTTCCAGCCATTCCTGATACTGCTCAAGTGGCAGGTACCAGTGGGTGGTCTCTTTCATTACAGGCTTGCAGCCGGTAACGGTGCTTACCGGGTTGATCAGGTCTGTAGGTGACAGTGATGTACCGCACTTCTCGCACTGGTCGCCGTATGCCTTGTCGTTGTGGCAGTGAGGGCATTCGCCGGTAATGTATCGGTCTGCCAGGAACATCTTGGCCTCTGGGTCATAGTACTGCTCACTGGTCTTCTGTATGAATTTCCCGTTGTCATAGAGCTTGCGGAAAAAGTCCGATGCCAGCTTCTCATGAGTCTCTGAGCTGGTACGGCCGTAAATATCGTACGATATTCCCATGCCCTTGAAGGTATCCTTCATCTGGTAGTGGAAACGGTCAATTACATCCTTGGGGGTAACACCCTCCTTCTTGGCACGGATGGTAATAGGCACGCCGTGCTCGTCACTGCCGCCAATGAACATTACGTCAACATTCTTAAGGCGTTGGTAACGTACATAAATGTCGGCCGGAACGTATGCGCCGGCAAGGTGGCCAATGTGAAGCGGTCCGTTTGCGTATGGCAGGGCCGATGTAACCAGAATCCTCTTGAAATCTTTCATATAATACCTTATATATTTACTTATCGGGTCGCAAAAATACTCTATTTCTCTATTATTTACAAATAAAAAGAGGGGTTGACCTTCCTGACCAACCCCTCTCTCATTCTCTTAGCCTTACTTACGCAGACCCAGAGCCTTAACGATTGCGCGGTAACGCTCAATGTCTCTCTCCTTGAGATAGTTGAGCAGTCTGCGGCGCTTTCCTACAAGCTGGGTAAGTGCTCTTTCAGTGCTATAATCCTTACGGTTCTCCTTAAGATGTTCCGTCAAATGGGAAATACGGTATGAGAACAAGGCTATCTGAGCTTCTGGTGAGCCAGTATCCGTGTTAGACTTTCCGTACTGTCCAAAGATTTCTTGTTTTTTCTCTTTGTCTAAATACATTTTCGTAAATATTTATGTGAAAACTCGTTTAGCGGGCGCAAAGTTAAGAGTTCTTTTGTAACCGACAATAGATAAATGGATTTATTTCATTAACTTTGCACCGATTTTAGGTAAAAAGATGGATATTAGAAACATTGCAATTATTGCACACGTTGACCACGGCAAGACTACATTGGTCGACAAAATGATGCTGGCCGGTAACCTGTTCCGCGACAACCAGGCCAAGGGAGAACTCATGCTAGATAACAATGACCTTGAGCGTGAGCGTGGTATAACCATCCTCTCCAAGAATGTATCTATTACTTATAAGGATACCAAGATAAACATCATAGACACTCCGGGACACTCTGACTTTGGAGGAGAGGTAGAGCGCGTACTCAATATGGCCGATGGCTGCATACTGTTGGTCGATGCTTTTGAGGGCCCAATGCCTCAGACCCGTTTTGTATTGCAGAAAGCTCTTCAGATAGGACTCAAACCCATAGTAGTGGTAAACAAGGTGGACAAGCCTAACTGCCGTCCAGACGAGGTATATGAAATGGTGTTTGACCTTATGTTTGCCCTGGATGCAACAGAGGATCAGCTTGATTTCCCCGTAATCTACGGTTCGGCCAAGCAGAACTGGATGAGCACGGATTGGAAAAACCCTACAGACAATATCCTTCCGCTCCTGGATGCAATCATTGAGCATATTCCAGCCCCCAAGCAGGAGGATGGTACACTGCAGATGCTCGTTACATCTCTTGACTATTCATCTTATACCGGACGTATTGCCGTGGGCCGTGTTAACCGTGGCACACTCAGGGAGGGTATGTTCTGCACCCTTGCACACCGTGACGGCAGTAAGGAAAAGGTAAAGATCAAGGAACTCCATATATTTGAGGGTATGGGCCGTAAAAAGGTTCAGGAGGTTCAGGCAGGCGATATCTGCGCAATCATAGGACTTGAAAAGTTTGAGATTGGCGATACCGTATGTGACCTTGAGAATCCGGATCCACTTCCACCTATAGCAATCGATGAGCCTACCATGAGTATGCTCTTCTCTATAAATGATTCTCCTTTCTTTGGCAAGGAGGGTAAGTTTGTTACATCACGTCACATCCAGGACCGTCTGAACCTGGAGCTTGACAAGAACCTGGCCCTGCGTGTACGTAGGGGCGAGGAAGACGGCAAGTGGATTGTTTCCGGCCGTGGTGTGCTCCATCTCTCAATCCTTATAGAGACTATGCGCCGTGAAGGATATGAACTTCAGGTTGGACAGCCTCAGGTTATCATGAAAGAGATTGACGGCAAGAACTGTGAACCTATTGAGGAACTTACAATCAGTGTTCCGGAGGATTTTGCCAGCAAGATGATAGACCTTGTTACCAAGCGTAAGGGCGATATGGTTTCCATGGATACCCAGGGCGACCGTGTTGTGATTGTGTTTGATATCCCTTCACGCGGTATAATAGGACTCAGGACAAATGTTCTTACTGCATCGCAGGGTGAGGCTGTAATGGCTCACCGTTTCAAGGAGTATCAGCCGTTCAAGGGTGAGATTGAGCGCCGTACCAACGGTTCGATGGTTGCCATGGAGACAGGTACCGTATTTGCATACGCTCTGGACAAGCTCCAGGACCGCGGTAAGTTCTTTATCAATCCCCAGGATCAGGTCTATGCCGGCCAGGTTGTAGGTGAGCATGTCCATGAAAGGGATCTGGTTATCAATGTTACCAAGAGCAAGCAGCTTACCAACATGCGTGCCAGTGGTTCCGATGAGAAGGCACATATTGCACCACCTGTAGTGTTCTCGCTCGAGGAGGCTCTGGAGTACATCAAGATAGATGAGTATGTTGAGGTAACTCCCAAGAGCATGCGCATGCGCAAGATCATCCTGAATGAACTGGACCGCAAACGTGCTGCCAAGTAACCGTATCTGCCGATGAAAAGGGCTGTTTCATTGTTAGCCGCCATTCTGTGCCTTATTCTGTCTATCTCATGTGGCAGACAAAAGGGAATGTATGTGCTTGATGGAACTGTTCCTTTCTCAGATACCTCAATCTATATTACCGGTTTTGATTCGCGTTTTGAAAGGACCGATACCATCCTGTGCCGTGATGGCAGGTTTACCTGGTCCTTCCGCCCCGATACCGTAACCACTCTCATACTGGTTCTGCCGGATGGCAGGACCTTTCCGGTTTTTGCAGAGAAGGATGTTGAGTCTGCAATTACAGTTCCATCCGATACCGGAATGATCATTATAACCGGAGGCCAGTACAATGAATCGTACACAAGGTTCAGGGCCGGGTCTGTTATGGATACCTGTGCAGAACAGGCTTTTGCCCGGATAGAATCTTTCATAAAGGCCGATCCTTTCTCCGAGGCCACCCCTTATATAATATATGAGCAGATGGTCCAGAAATATCATGCTCCGGCCAGTATGATTACGGATCTGATAGAGATTATGAGCGGAAACATGCAGGATGCTCCTTATCTGGTATTGCTCAAGTCTGAGTTCAAGCCAGAACTCAACCGCAACGTATATCTTGAGAAATATTCTGTACGGGATTCAAGCGGTAACAATATAGGTATTACCGATATTGCTGGCCATAGCAATAATACCCTGCTGTTATGCGTGTGGGCATCGTGGGCTGGTCCTCAGTGTCTTGCCGCCAGGGATTCCCTGCAGTCTTTCCTTAAGAAATATGCAGACCGCAAACTTAATGTGGCCGATATCTCGATCGATGTAAACACAGAGCGCTGGATCAGTGCCATTAAGCAGGATACCGTTTCCTGGCTCTCATATAACGACCGCTCAGGATGGAGCAGCCAGCTTGTTAGGACTGCACAGGTCCAGCAGCTGCCATGCTATATCCTGCTGTCATCGGCCCGGCGTATAGTGTACCAGACCACGTCGCTGGAAGAAATAGACATTCAGCTGGACAAGGAACTGCCGGCCAGACAAATTATAATACCAAAGAATAAACCATCACGGCTCAGGATAGCAGACTGAGTTCTTGGGAACAAACATGAAACACAACACTTCCAATACAAAATCTAACCATGCTTATCAAGGTTTTTGGGGCTGCTGTCCAAGGGATAGACGCCTACATTGTTACAATCGAGGCTAGTACCTCAAGAGGTATCCGTTTTTTTCTGGTTGGACTGCCTGACAGCGCAGTCAAGGAGAGTCATGAAAGGATAGTATCGGCCTTTCAGGCTAACGGCTACAAGTTTCCATCATGTCAGATAATCATCAATATGGCTCCTGCCGATATCCGCAAGGAGGGCGCTGCCTATGACCTGCCGCTCGCCATAGGTATAATGGCATCGGTCGGGGAATTATCGGCCAATCATCTGGGCGATTTCCTGATTATGGGCGAGATGGGACTGGATGGTTCATTGCAACCGGTAAGTGGTGCTCTCTCCATGGCAATAAAAGCCAGGGCAGAGGGATTCCGGGGAATAGTTCTCCCTGTTCAGAATGCACCCGAGGCGGCTGTAGTGGATGGGCTGGATGTGTATGGCGCAGCAAATATCCGCCAGGTGGTTGACCTGCTCAATGACAGACCGGACCATATACAGCCTTTTCCACGTACTGTTACACCCTATGTGCCTGCTCACGGACTTGCCAATGCCGATTTTGCAGATGTAAAGGGGCAGTCTGCAGTTAAACGTGCACTGGAGGTTGCAGCCAGTGGAGGCCATAACCTGATCATGATTGGCCCGCCGGGTTCCGGCAAGTCCATGATGGCCAGGGCGCTGCCTTCTATCCTGCCGCCACTTACCGAGGAGGAGAGCATAGAAACCACCCGCATACACTCTGTTGCTGGATTCATGGGCCATGGCGCATCGCTCATCATGGAGCGTCCGTTCCGCCATCCGCATCACACCATCACCAATGTGGCGCTTACGGGCGGTGGCCCCAATGCCAAGCCGGGAGAGATATCCCTTGCCCATAATGGGGTGCTCTATCTGGATGAACTTCCTGAGTTCTCACGTTCGGCGCTCGAGGTCATGCGTCAGCCACTGGAGGACAGGACCATTGTAATATCGCGCGCGCAGTACAGGGTTGAGTATCCGGCTTCATTCATGCTGGTGGCAAGCATGAACCCCTGTCCCTGCGGATACTACAATCATCCTACCAGGGAGTGCCATTGCTCACCCACAACCATTGAGCGTTATCTGGGTAAGATATCAGGTCCCCTGATGGACAGGTTTGACCTGCAGTGTGAGATAATGCCCGTAGGGGTAGAGGAGATGTCCAGCAACCGGACAGAGGAAAGCAGTGCTCAGATCAGGGAAAGGGTAATCCGCGCACGCTCCCTGCAGGCCAGCCGTTTTGCCGGTGAAAAGGGCATTTACTGCAATGCACAGATGGATTCACGCCTCTTGCGCCGCTATGCTGCCGCGGAACCATCGGCCATAAGGATACTGTCCGATGCCATGACGCGCCTCAATCTTTCGGCGCGGGCGTATGACAGGATACTTAAGGTATCCAGGACTATTGCCGATATGGACAACAATGAAACAATAAGTCCACAACATATAGCCGAAGCTATAGGCTATCGTTCGCTCGACCGTAATAGCTGGGGATTATAAGCGTTTATTTATTACCTTTGCCAAAAATTTAACTGTAATGCAGGAACTGTATACCAGTCTGCCCTATAAGGTTGCAGACATTAGTCTGGCCGAATTTGGCCGCAAGGAGATAGAAATGGCCGAGAAGGAGATGCCCGGACTTATGGCACTCCGCGACAAGTACCGTGATTCCAAGCCTCTCAAGGGTGCCAGGATCATGGGCTCGCTTCATATGACAATTCAGACCGCTGTCCTCATAGAGACACTTCATGAGCTCGGTGCCCAGATCCGTTGGTGCTCTTGTAATATCTATTCCACCCAGGACCATGCTGCGGCTGCAATTGCCGCTGCCGGCAGCGCTGCCGTCTATGCATGGAAGGGAGAGACCCCTCAGGAGTACTGGTGGTGCACCCTGCAGGCTATGAACTTTCCGGAGGGAGGTCCAAACATGATTGTAGATGACGGTGGCGATGCTACCCTCATGATACATCTTGGAGTAAAGGGAGAAAAGAATCCTGGAGCACTTGACTACCAGGGCGGTTCGGCCGACGAGATTGAACTGCTGGCAGCCATCAAGGCCGTAGCCGCAGTAAAGGGAAACACCTACTGGCAGGATATGGCCAAGGGTATCCGTGGTGTAAGTGAGGAAACAACTACCGGTGTACACCGCCTTTACAACATGCAGAAAAACGGTGAGCTCCTGTTCCCTGCATTCAATGTGAATGACTCAGTAACCAAGAGCAAGTTTGACAACCTGTACGGTTGCCGCGAGTCTCTGGCCGATGGTATAAAGCGTGCTACAGATGTTATGCTGGCCGGAAAGGTATGCGTGGTTTGCGGATATGGCGAGGTAGGCAAGGGCTGCGCACAGAGCATGCGCTCTTACGGTGCACGTGTCCTGATTACAGAGATTGATCCAATCTGCGCGCTGCAGGCTGCCATGGAAGGCTTTGAGGTTGTAACCATGGAAGAGGCTGCCCCACAGGGTAATGTCTTTGTTACAACAACCGGAAATATTGATGTAATTACAACAGCCCATCTTGAGCAGATGCCGGATCAGGCCATTGTATGCAACATAGGTCACTTTGACAGCGAGATCCAGGTAGACAAGCTCAAGAAGATTCCTGGAATACGCTGCCAGAATGTAAAGCCTCAGGTTGACCGTTATTTCTTTCCCGATGGTCACAGCATAATACTTCTTGCAGACGGCCGCCTTGTAAACCTTGGCTGCGCTACCGGTCATCCAAGTTTTGTAATGAGCAACAGTTTTACCAACCAGACCCTGGCACAGATTGAGCTCTTTAACAAGGAATACCCTGTAAACGTTTACAGACTTCCCAAACATCTTGACGAGGAGGTTGCAAGACTGCATCTGGCAAGCATAGGAGTACACCTTACCAAGCTTACTCCAGCCCAGGCTGATTACCTGGGAGTACCGGTTGACGGTCCTTACAAGGCAGAACACTATCATTATTGATATCATGTCAGATCCTCAGAGAAAGATTATCACAGTCTATGGTGCATCGAGCCCCAGCCTTGATACCGTATTCCATGATGCGGCCTATGAGCTTGGAAAGCTTCTTGCCCAGAATGGAAGGGAGGCAGTGACCGGTGCCGGAAGTACCGGTCTCATGGCCGCACTTGAGAATGGTGTCCTTGACGCCGGCGGAAAGGTTACCGGAATAATACCGCAATTCATGGTCAATGCCGGATGGCTGCATCAGGGGTTGTCGGAGGTAATCATTACGGCCGATATGCACGAACGCAAAAAGCGCATGGCCCAGATGTCCCATGCAGCTATAGCCCTGCCCGGTGGTACCGGAACCTTTGAGGAACTGTTTGAGATAATAACATGGAAGATGCTGGACCTTTATGTAAAGCCTGTCATCATACTGAACACGGATCACTACTATGACCCTATGCTGGACATGCTTGACAATGCTATCCGGCATAAGTTCATGAACCCTATGCACAAAAGCCTGTGGGCTGTAGCAGATACCCCCAAACAGGCACTTGAACTGCTGGACTCCATACCAGACTGGAACAGTCCTGCCAATAAGATAGAATCGCTCAAATGAGTATTGTTCCCCTTGCATTGGCTGGTCAGATTGACATAGCTGACGGATTCCTGTCTGTTGTGATTGCCGTGTCCCTGCTCATGCTGCTTGTTATGGGGCCTTACAGGGACGCTTTCTTAAGGACATTGTTTTCCATGTTCAGATTCAAGACTCCCGATACTGAGGTTTCATTCCCGCAGTACTCATCGCTTGGCTTTGTATTCCTTTTTATCCTGTCCTGCTTTTCCATGGGTATATCCGTGGTGTGCTGCCGTCATGGTGGATTGGCGGGCAACAGTCCAGGATTATTGGAATTTCTTGCCATTGTGGGGGTAATATCTGCTGTCATGCTGGTATGGCTCCTTCTATACCATGCATTGAACAATTTGCTGTACAGGGTGCAGTCAATCACAGTCCGCCCTACACGGTGGAACTGTTTCTTTATGACCATATATGCAGCTACTGCATTCCTTATCCTGGCTTTTTCCATACTTGTATTATTCCTTGGAATACCCCGTATTGTACTTGTAATTTATGCCATTGCAGTAACGGCTCTGACTGCTATTGGTAGGATTTCCAGTGTTTTATCGGTATTATTCAGGAATAAACGGCTTAGTTATGGTATAATTTTGTATCTTTGCGCGCTCGAACTCGTTCCTGCTGTTTTAGCCGTAGTGATTTGGAGCAGATTAATTAACTAATACGTAAAGATTTTGAAAGTACAAAGGGTTCTCATTTCGCAGCCTCAGCCTACTACCGGCAAGTCCCCTTATTTTGATTTGGCTGAGAAATATGGTGTTGAATTTGTGTTCAAGCCTTTTATACGCGTGGATCCGCTCAGCGTAAAGGAGTTCAGACAGCAGCACGTCAATATCCTTGACCATACTGCAGTCGTGTTCACGTCACGTCATGCGGTAGATCATTTCTTCCAGCTTTGCGCTGAGATGAGAGTGAATATTCCTGATGACATGAAGTATTTCTGCATTACCGAGACAGTATCCCTGTATATCCAGAAGTACGTTCAGTACAGAAAGCGTAAGGTATTCTTTGGAACTACCGGTAAGGTGGACAGTATGATGACACCTATCCTCAAGCACAAGTCAGAGAAGTACTTCATTCCAATGTCCAATGTTCACACCGGCGAACTGAAAGCTCTTCTTGATGCCAATGGAATAAGCCACACTGAGGCAGTAATGTACCAGACCGTAAGCAATGAGTTCCAGGCAGGAGAATTGGATAACTATGACATGCTGGTATTCTTTAGTCCCGCAGGAATTGAGTCCCTCAAGCAGAATGCTCCTGATTTTGTACAGGGAGACAAGATAATAGGTTGTTTTGGCGCTCCTACAGCCAAGGCAATACGCGATGCAGGACTGCGTCTTGACATAGAAGCTCCGGTTGCTGGAATAACTTCAATGTCGGCTGCAATCGATGCCTGGATGTCGGCAAACAACGAGTGACATCATAGCTACTAAAGGCAATACATTCAGTAAACAGGAACGTCTGTGCTCAGAGAAATGCATAGACCGTCTCTTTAAGGAGGGAAATCGGCAGATAGCCGCTTTCCCTGTCCGTTTTGTATGGCTTAAGCTTAACGCGGATGAGTTCAAGGGGGTGCGTGTGCTTATAAGTGCGCCCAAGCGGAATTTCCATCATGCAGTAGACAGGAATCATATAAAGCGGCAGATCAGGGAATTCTACCGCACCCAGTCACATACCCTCAAGAATGTGGTAGATTCCGGCGGATACGGACTGGCACTGGCAATTCTCTTTGTGGACAGCCGCATCTGGCAGACAGACAAGCTTAGCCCAAGGCTTGGTCTGGCTATGCAGAAACTGGTTGGTAAACTGTCTGAACCATTAGCCGGTCCAGACTCTCAGGATACAGTACAACCATGAAAGAGTTGTTTAAATATTTTACTACTTTCCTGGCTTGGTTGCTAATGTTGCCAATCAGGTTTTACCGTAAATTCATATCTCCTCTCACTCCCCCTTCGTGCCGCTTTACCCCAACCTGTTCCGAGTACGCCCTGGAGGCCATCCGCAAGCATGGTCCGTTCAAGGGTACCTGGCTTGCAGTCAAAAGGATATTGCGTTGCCGTCCGGGTGGAGGCTACGGATACGATCCTGTTCCATGACAAACCCACTGTTGGATATCCACACCCATATTGATTCCGGGCTGCCTGGCACTGCGCTCATATCGGCCCAGCCGGATAATGCCGTGCTGCAACCCGGTCAATGGTATAGCATTGGGCTGCATCCATGGAATGTGAGCGGTCATGATGAACAGGCATTCAGCAGAATGGAGTCTTTATTGTCTGACCCGCAGGTGCTCGCAGTAGGTGAGTGTGGGTTGGACAGTGTAAAAGGCCCTAACCTGGAGATTCAGCAAAAGGCATTCATAAGACACATAGAACTCTCCGAGAGCATGTGTCTTCCGTTGATAATCCATGACGTGCACTGTACCCATACGGTCCTTAAACTCCATAAGGAACTAAAACCTGCTCAGAAATGGCTTATACATGGCTATCGAGGTGGCCCCCAGCTGTTGCGTCAGATTATGGATCATGGCATACTGGTCTCTTTTGGATCCAGGTTCAATCCCCAAAGCATTGGTATGGTTCCGCTCCACAGGCTCTTCCTTGAGACAGACGGCAAGACCAGTATAGGTACTGTCATTGGTCTTGTATCGGCCCAGCTTGGTATTCCTGCTGATCAAATTACGGGACATATAACGCGTAACAACAAAGAGTTTCTTGATAATGCTTGCATGGTTCAGCTAAGTGGATTAAATTTGTAGCCCTTTTGAAAAAACATAAATATCAATACTGATGACTAATTTTGTTGAAGAACTTACCTGGAGAGGCATGATCCATCAAATGATGCCGGGAACCGATGAGCTTCTGAACAAGGAACAGGTCACTGCCTATGTAGGTTTTGATCCCACCGCAGATTCTCTCCATATAGGACATCTGTGCAGTATCATGATTCTCCGTCATTTCCAGCGTTGCGACCACAAGCCTCTGGCTCTTGTTGGCGGTGCTACCGGTATGATAGGTGACCCAAGCGGTAAGTCTCAGGAACGCAATCTGCTGAATGAGGAAACTCTCAGGCATAATGTTGAATGCATCCGCAAGCAGCTTGGCAAGTTCCTGGATTTTGAGAGCGATGCCCCAAACAAGGCTGAACTTGTAAACAATTATGATTGGCTCAAGGATATGACTTTCCTTGATTTCTCACGTGAGATAGGAAAGCACATCACCGTAAACTACATGATGGCCAAGGAGTCTGTAAAGAAGCGCCTTAACGGTGAGGCCCGCGACGGTCTTTCCTTTACCGAGTTTACCTATCAGCTCCTTCAGGGATATGACTTCCTATATCTCAATGAGCATAAGAACTGCAAGCTGCAGATGGGTGGTGCAGACCAGTGGGGAAACATTACCACAGGATCTGAACTCATACGCCGCATAAACGGAACTGAATGCTTTGCACTTACATGTCCTCTCATTACAAAATCAGACGGTACTAAGTTTGGAAAGACTGAGGGTGGCAATATCTGGCTTAACCCAGAGTATACATCTCCATACAAGTTCTATCAGTTCTGGCTTAATGTAGCCGATGATGATGCAGAGCGTTATGTAAAGATATTTACTAATATCACCAAGGAGGAATGCCAGGCTCTGATAGAGGAACATAAGGCTGCGCCACACCTGCGCCTGCTCCAAAAGCGTCTGGCCAAGGATGTAACCTGCATGGTTCACAGCGAGGCTGATTACCAGGCTGCAGTTGAGGCATCGGAAATACTCTTTGGTAACAGCGCCGGTTCCAATGAACTCAAGAACATTGACGAGTCCATGCTGCTTTCTGTGTTTGAGGGCGTGCCTCAGTTGCGCTTTAGCCGCCAGGCTCTCTCACAGGAGATCAAGGCATCGGATTTCCTCACAGATATATGTCCGGTATTTTTTAGCAAGAGCGAGGCCCGCAAGATGATGCAGGGCGGAGGTGTTTCCATCAACAAGGAAAAGACATACGACCACTCCCGCATAATTACAGAGCAGGATCTGGTGGACGGACGTTATATAGTTCTTCAGCGCGGTAAGAAAAACTACTGGCTGCTGATAGCTGAATAATCCCCGTTTGGGGTATATAGGCGATTGTCGTATGGTGTAATGGCAGCACAAGACATTTTGGTCGTCTTTGTCCTGGTTCGAATCCGGGTACGACAGCTTGTGGAGGGGGTCTGAGGATCCCCTCCAATCATTTTCTTAAAACTTTTGGAACATTTGTGATAGTCAATCCTGTCATTTTGGAACAAATCTAAACGTGTCTGGTACATGATTCCTAGGTTGGTCCGGAGCATTAAGGCTATCTTTGCACAGTAAGTTTTCATGCACATATTTGGTTAGTAATTGACTTTCGTAGAGTCTGCCCCGCGTCTGGGAGGATATGGGGAGACAGGATTAGAAGGCTGCCCTTAGGGCGGCTTTCTCTTTTTGTGTGGCCTTGTCTGTTTTGTAAAAATAATTTATCAAAATATCAAAAACTTTAACATTGGCTGCCTGATGCGTTGGCCGTCCAGATTCTCCCGAATTCCCATTTTTAACTATTCCAAGGCCAAAAAAAACCAAAAAACATTGTTCTAAAAGATAAAAAAGAGTTAACTTTGGCCGCTAACTGAATTTAATAATAATAAAATATTAACCAAACTACTTATGAAGAAGCGCTATCTTTTCCCCGCCGACTACATGGCAGATCCGTCTGTACATGTGTTCAACGGCAAGATTTACATCTATCCGTCACATGACTGGGAGTGTGAAAACGTAGAGAACGATAATGGCGACCAGTATGTCATGAAGGACTATCATGTCCTCAGGATTGATGGTGATCCAATGACAGGAACCGTAACAGACTGCGGTTGCGTACTGCGTCAGGAAGATATTCCATGGGCAGGCCGTCAGCTCTGGGACTGTGACGTCCAGGAGTACGAGATGGAGGTTCCAACCAATGCCGAGGAACAGGCCAAGGGTCTTGGATACAGCAAGAAAATCAAGAAGTATGTCATGTATTTCCCTCTCAAGGACCGTTGCGATGTATTCCACTGGGGTACTGCAATAGCCGATAATCCAGAGGGTCCTTTCATTCCTCAGCCGGCTCCTGTTGCAGGAAGCTACAGCATTGATATGTGTGCTTTCCGCGACGACGCTGACGGAGAGGTTTATGTATATTTTGGCGGTCTCTGGGGTGGACAGCTCCAGCGCTACAAGGATAACATCCATCTGGAGGAGCCATACCTCCCGGAAGGTAAGGCAGATTCACTTCCAAGCCGTTGCGTAAGACTTACCAAGGACGGTCTGAACTACGCAGAGGCTCCACGTCCAATCCTGGTAGTAGACGAGAACGGTAATCCTCTCAAGGCAGATGATCCACACCGTTTCTTTGAGGCATCATGGATGCACAAGTATAATGGCAAGTACTACTTCTCATATTCAACAGGTGACAGTCATTTCCTTTGCTATGCAACCGGTGACAATCCCTATGGTCCTTTTACATATCAGGGCGTTATCCTGACTCCTGTAGTAGGCTGGACCACCCATCATGCAATACTTGAGTATGAAGGAAAGTGGTATCTCTTCCATCATGACAGTGTGCCTTCGGGCGGTAAGTCATGGCTCCGCAGCCTTAAGGTCTGCGAGCTTGAGTACGACGCAGAAGGTCGCATCAAGACGATAGAAGGAATCGACTAAATCGGAATAATAATAATATAATGTATATACAAGTAATGAAAAGATTCAATTCTCTCAGATGCCGTACCGGTTTAAAGGGGATGGTTCTGTTTGCAATGGCCACAATGCTCGGCGTATCATCATGCCGTCCGGATTATGACCTTGACAAACGTTTCCCTCAGTGGCTGGGTACAAGTATCTATGAAACCCTGAACACAGGTTTCAAAAATGACAGTACCGGTGAGTCCTATTCTTTCAAGACTTTTGTAAGACTGATTGATGACCTCAACCAGAAGGAAATCCTTGCCAAGACCGGTAGTAAGACACTCTTTGTTGCCGATGATAAGGCATTTGCAAGATTCCTGGCACACTGCCCACTTGCAGGTGGTGATTCAATCGGTTATGATGACCTGACAGACGCTCAGAAAAAGATGATTCTGAACGGTTCAATGCTGAACAACGTTTATCAGGTTTCAATGCTTTCGAGCAGCCCAGGTGGTTCTACTACTCCTCCTATCCTTGGTAACTGTATGCGCAGGGTTTCGGCCTCAACCGTACTCGATACCATTCCAGTGCTCAAGAATGCAGATTTCCCAAAGAACAACAAGTACTGGGACCGTCTCCGCAACAAGCATGACCAGGGTATTGTCCTCCTGCAGGATGGAACCAACAAGCCTATCATTTTCTTTGTCAACAAGTTCCTTACCACGAACAACATTGATGCCGATGATTATGACTTCCTGTTCCGTCTTGGCCGTTACAGCAAGACCGGCAAACCAGCCCACAAGCCAGGCGATGCCAGCGTAAACGGTACCACAATTGCATGGCCAAACAAGAAGTGCTTCAACGGATTCCTCCATGTAATGGAAGATGTTGTATATCTTCTGCCAAACATGGCCGAGTTGATTGCTTCTAATGACAGTACACAGATCTATAGCTCTATCCTTGAGCGCTTCTCTGTACCTTATTATTCAGGTGCCGACAAGGCCGAGAGAGACCAGAACGTAAGAATGCTTATCAACTCTGGACTTCTTACCAGCACAGACCTGGCCAAGGCTATGGATGCCAACAATGACTCCGTATATGTAAAGAAGTATCTTTCCAAGCGTGCAAGACTGAACTCCCAGACAACACCTGAGGTTCAGAAGACAAACCTTGACAAGCTTACTCCTACAGATAACCTTCTCAAGTTTGACCCATCATGGAATAGCTTTATTTCTTCTACTATCTCTAGCAATACCGATGTTGCGCTGCAGAAAGACATGGGTCTTATGTTTGTTCCTCTGGACAACGCACTCATGAACTGGTGGCTTGATGAAAGCCAGATTGGTGCCCGCCTCAGACAGCGTTACGGACTTCCACAGTATAAGGGTAGGAACGACCTTACCAAGGCAGAGGTTATTGAGGATATGAGCCAGATACCAATGAGTGTTATCCTTGAGCTCGTAAACAACAACATGCAGTATTCACTCGTAGGTTCTGTACCAAGTAAGTTCTCTGCAGTACTCAACGATGCTCAGGATCCTTTCTTTGAGAGCAAGACCAGAGAGCAGGCTGAGAATACCATCTCCGATGTTGTAATGTGCTGTAACGGTGCCGTATTCTTTACAAATACAATTTACGCTCCTACAGCATACAGGTCTGTATCATACCCTGTCCTTGTAAATGAGAAGCTTAAGATCATTGACTGGGCAATCCGTGTTGATGAGCAGCTTGCCTATAAGGCTTACCTGAACTCTATGGTTGCTGAGTACAGCTTCTTTGTACCTCTTGTAGATACAGTAGCTGGTAGCCAGTTCGAGGACAAACTCGTCTGGATTGACCCGGCTTCATTCTATCTGGAAAAGGAGAATGCAGGTGCAATCAAGATCCTTGCATTCAGCTATGGTCAGAACTCAAGCATGGAAGATAAGGTTCTTGCCGATGTTTATGACTATGACAGATCTACAGGTATAGCTACCGAGACAGGCGTTCAGCTTATTCCTGAATCTACTTCAAACGGTGAGAATGATGCAACCAAGTTTATCCGTAACCGTCTGCTCGACATTATGGATTACCACATTGTACTTGGTGACGTTGAGAATTCACAGTCATTTGATCCAGATGGTTACTCATATTTCAGGACCAAGGGTCGTGGTGTAGTAAGATTCAAGAACTCAGCCACAGTAGGTGATGTTGCCAATATGGACGTCCAGGGTGGTTGGCAGATCGAGAACATAGATTCTATCGATGAGGTTCAGAGACCTGTCAAGATCATACAGAGAGTAGACGTTTCTAAGACTTCTAGTACTCCTGGTAACGGTAGAACCTATATCATGGACCGTCCTCTCATTCCTTCACGCAGGTCTGTTTGGGATGTTGTCTCCGATACAGCTACATATAAGGAGTTCTCAGAATTCTTCAAGCTTATGCAGCAGGCCAACGTATTTGCCGATAAGTCAAATTCAAATGATATTGCATCAAAGTATTGCATCTCATCATTCAACTCTTATCACTACACTGTTTACGTACCTAAGAATGCTGGTGTAAAGGCTCTGCTTGACAGCAAGAAGCTCATGACTCCAAGTGAACTGAGCGCTATAGATACTGAGTATGATCTTCTCAAGCTCGATATAGAAGACGATTATACCGGTGATCCAGAACTTAAGGACAGCGTTGTAAACGCACAGTTTGCAGACTCTCTGATTGCCCTTTCTGTACGTCTGTTTGGAGTTCCCGATACTCTGGGTGCCCAGACTGCTGTCAAGAAGGGTACAAATGCTGCTTACTTTACAAACAAGAAGCTCAAGCAGCTGCAGAACTTTGTAAAGTATCATATCCAGGACAACTCTGTTTATATTGGTGCTGATTTCAATCCTGGTGTTGACGAGGCTGGTAATCCTGCTACAGTTGCAGAGTATGAGTCTGCATTTATGAACGATAACCAGCAGTTTGTCAAGCTGACCGTAAAGGGTGGCAACGACATTACCGTAAAGGATCAGAAGGGTAATGTACGTTCAGTGCAGACTACCAAGACTGCTAATGGCAAGCCCTATTATAATATAATGTGCCGTGAGTATGAGGTTAAGCAGATTACAGGTAGCACAGCCCTGTCGGATGCTACTTACAAGAACTTCTCAATAGAGACCTCATCTTACGCAGTAGTTCATCTTATAGACGAACCTCTCTGCAGCGGTGACTTTGATTTCTAATCAGCAAATTAATTGAAAATGAAATACAGTAACAGATTATTAAAAGGGGCGTTGGCCATAGTACTGGTCACACTTCCGGGATTCCTGCAGGCACAGCAGGCCGGTGACATGATCAGCGGTGTAATCCAGGACGCAGAGGGCCCTATGATGATGGTGAACGTTACAGAGCGCGATGCAGCCGACCGTATTGTTCAGCATGCCATTACCGATATCGAGGGTAACTTCTCATTCCGACTGGTTAATCCTAAGGATAGGATCCAGGTTACCTATGTAGGTTATGAGACAGTAGATATACCTATCACAAAGACTTATTTCGAGATTACCATGAAGGAGCAGGGAGACCTTCCTGAAGTTGTAATCGAGGCAGACCCTATCGTGGGAGGTTCTGGTCTTCCTATTCCTATCAAGGAGAGTTCTGCTGTAGTTCAGACTATCAACATGTCTGATTACGAAGGACTGGGTATGACAACCGTAGATGAGGCCCTTCAGGGTCAGGTTGCAGGTCTTGACATTGTGTTTGACTCTGGTGACCTTGGTTCACGTTCAACCATGCGTCTGCGTGGTCAGTCAACCCTGACAGGTGATGGTAACCCTCTGATTGTAATTGATGGTAATATCCTCTCTATAGACTCCAACACAGAGAACATGGTGTCGGAAAAGATCAATGAGATGGGTGGTATCCTGGCTGGTAACAGCCCTGAGCAGGACAGACTTGCTGAGCTGCTCTCCATCAACCCTTCGGATATTGAATCTATCTCATTCCTCAAGGATGCATCTGCAACAGCCATCTGGGGTATGCGTGGTGCCAATGGTGTTATGGAAATCAAGACCAAGCGCGGTCAGCGCGGTCAGACACGCGTTAGCTATTCATATCAGCTCAACGCCAACTTCCAGCCAGAAGGTTACAAGTACCTTAACGGTGACCAGTACACAATGTTTGTAAAGGAGGCTCTCTTTAACCCACATCTTGATGACTCACGTACAAATGAGATCTGGGAGATCAACTACGTTCAGACCAAGCCTGACTATGAAATGTGGAACAACAACACAGACTGGGTCAACGCAGTAAAGAAGACGGGTATTGCACAGAACCACAATGTTTCTGTATCTGGTGGTGGTGACAAGGCTCACTTCCGTGTTTCTGCCGGTTACAATGATGAGACCGGTACAACCATCGGTCAGAAGATGAACCGTTTTACAACCCGTGTAAACTTTGACTACTTTATTTCTGAGCGTATCAAGGTTTCTACAAACTTCTCCATGAGTTACTCAAACAACCGTCGTAGCGGTAGTACTGCAGTAAGTACAGCTCAGGAGATGATGCCTAACCTTGCTATTTATTACGAGGATCCTCTTACAGGAAAGCCAACAGGCCAGTATTATCTTATGCCTTCTACTTCTTCATCGGACCTGCCAACACAGACCAACCCTCTGCTCGAGGCCGACGAGAAGGAAAGCTACAGCATAAGCCTGAACGTAAATCCTGACTTCCATCTTACTTATAACCTGCTTGGTCTTGACGGCAATTCAACCCGTCTTACCTATGAGGGTCAGATTCAGTTTGGTGTTTCCAACAGCAGCAGTGAGAACTACACTCCTCAGACCCTGTCACGTAACGGTTGGTCAGACAACAATGCCAACTCAACATCAAACAGTGCAAGTAAGAGTTCATCTATCAATACCCAGCATTCACTCACATTCCAGCCACACATAAAGAACCGTAACCACAGCGTTATGGCAATGGCCAGACTTACTGTACAGAACAGTAACAGCAAGAACATGAGTTCAGGTATTGCAGGACTTCCTTCAGGTACTTTCAAGTCCACAGGTCTTCCTGGCCGTATAACAAGTATGAGCACAGGTGCAGGCCGTAACCGTAGCGTAGGTGTTACATCACAGATCCACTACTCATACAAGAGTAAGTATTCAATTACCTTTACTACCCGTTCCGATGGTACAACCCGTACAGGTAATGCCAAGAAGTGGGGAACCTTCCCTGCTCTCTCAGGTCGTTGGAACATCTCCGATGAGTCATTCTTTGATGCAATCCGCAACAGCGGTTATGTAACAATGGCCGGTCTTAACGTAAGCTGGGGCTTTACAGGTAATGCTCCAGGTGGTGACGACATGTTCCGCAGTAAGTATTCATCTGGCAGCTCTTACATGGGCCAGGCTACAATCTATCCTTCAAACATCCGTCTCAGCGACTTCCAGTGGGAGGAATCAACTCAGTGGAACTTTGGTCTTAACCTGGGTCTGTTCAAGGATAAACTCAATGCCAACATCAACTTCTATCATACTACAAATGATAAGCTGATCAACAGTAACTATCCTATTCCTTCATCATCCGGTTACACCTCTCTGAGTGCTGTCAATGATGGTAAGATGATGAACGAAGGTTGGGATATGAGCATTGCTGCTCCACGTATCTATGAGAAGAGAATTGCAGGTAAGAATTTCAGCATAGGTGGTAACATCAACTTTGGTGACAACACCAACCAGATTCTTGCTATGAACGAGATCATCCTCAAGAGCTGGCAGCAGGATTTTGACTATGACAATCCTCACCAGAAGTACCTCTCTTACGTTGCCCTGAACAACTCATACGGTTCAATCTACGGATTCAAGTATGCAGGTGTATATCAGTACAGTGACTATTCTCCAAAAGAAGTTCCTGGCGTATCAGGACCAAATGCTCCAGTAGCCAAGGATGCCGATGGTAACGTAATCCTTAACTCAAAGGGTAAGCCCAAACCAATGATGTTCGGTTATGGTGACCTTACTACTCCTTATGAGTTTGTTGGTGGTGATGTTAAGTACGTAGATATAAACAACGACGGTAACATTAACGAACTTGATATTGTATATCTTGGTAGTTCACTTCCTAAGGTAAACGGTGGTTTCAGCCTGCGTATGTCATGGGGCCGTATCTCATGGAACAACAACTTTAACTTCCGTGCAGGTAACAAGATCGTTAACATGTCTCGTCTTGGTGCAGAGACTACCCGTCAGCTCCGCAACGTAATGGCTGCCATCAACTGGCGCTGGCGTGTTGAGGGTGACGTAACAGAGATTCCACGTACCCTGTACGATTGGGGTTACAACGACCTTGGTTCAGACCGTTATGTTGAGGATGGATCATTCCTCCGTTGGACATCTACATCTTTCAGCTACTCACTGCCACCCGAAACAGTAAAGAAGATGCATCTTAGCGGTGTAAGCTTTAACTTTAACCTGAATAACCTGGCTACATGGACCAAGTACACCGGTCTTGATCCTGAGGTCAGCTCCGGACGTGGTCAGGTTGCAGCTGATAACAGCCGTACTCCTCGTTCACGCAGGGTTACATTCGGTGTTAACGTGAATTTCTAATTCTTAAGATCAAGGAAATATGAAAAATATAAAGTCATTAATTTTTATTGCCTTGTTGGGAGGTTCATTAACATCGTGTAATGACTTTCTTAACCTGGATCCTCTGAACGACATCGTTCTGGAGAACTTCTGGACCGATAAGTCGGACGTAGAGAGCGTGCTCCTTGGTGCATATAGTGCACTCGAGAAATCAGACTGCCTTGTACGTATGTCTGTTTGGGGCGAAATGCGTTCAGACAATATTGTAGAAGGTAACAATGCTCCCGATGAGATTAAGCAGATTTTCAAGGAGAATATTCTTGTAACCAACCAGTACTGCAAATACAATGCTTTCTATGATGTGATCAACAGAGCTAATACAGTTATGTATTATGCAAAGGACATTGTAGAAAAGGATCCAAACTATCTGTATGACGAGTATCTGGCTAACGTTGCAGAGGCTAAGGCTATCCGTGCTCTCTGCTACTGGTATCTTATACGTTCTTTCCGCGATGTACCTTATGTAACTGAACCATCTATCAGTGATGAGGGCGGTAAGGATAAGTTCTACGTACCACAGAGCAAGTTTGAGGTAATCCTGGATTCACTTATCAATGATCTTGAGAGTGTTAAGAAATATGCTCCAACAAGGTATTCTACAGATCAGGCTACTACCTGCCGTATAACCAAGACTGCAATCTGTGCTATGCTTGCCGATATGTACCTGTGGCGCGGCCGTTCAGATGACTGGGACAAGTGTATTGATGTTTGCGAGGAGGTAAACACCATCAAGAAACAGGAGTATGACAAGCTCAAGAGCAAGCAGGGTAAGAACTGCACCATCAAGCTGTTCAATGGTTATCCTCTTATTTCGGACGCTCCAGATGATTATCCCGGCAACTCATATAACGAGATATTTGGTTCCGGTAACTCATTTGAGTCACTCTTTGAGTTCCCTTATGACAGCGATACCAAGAACCCGTTCATTGGTGACTATTATCAGAACAACAACTCAACTACTGTTGGAAGGGTAAAGGCATACGAGGCTATAGGAAGTAACTTTAGTTCCTCAAAGGGTAACTCAGTGTTTGAGCAGGCACAGGATACCCGTTACTATCAGAGCCTTAAGCAGTACAGTTCTTCTTATGCAATCAGTAAGTATGCATACGATGCCTTGAGTCTTTCTATCGTAGACGGTTCTATCAAGCTTAAGTCAGGTTCCATCCGTAACCAGACTCAGGCTGACTGGATTATCTACCGTTATTCTGAGGTACTTCTGTTCGAGGCTGAGGCTTATATCCAGAAAATCAAGGCTATTGTAGGTGGCGATTCCATTCCTGCTGTAGCAGCTACTGTCAGCGATTGGAAAAACACAGCATTCAAGCTTATTGATGCAGTAAACAGTCGCTCAATCGTGGCAGATAATGACAAGGTTACTCCAGTAACCCTTACCTCTCTTATAAGGTACTCATCAACAACTTCTGTAACTGATCTTGAGAACACTCTCTATAAGGAACGCAGACGTGAGTTCATGTTTGAAGGCAAGCGTTGGTATGACCTTGTTAAGATTGCACGCCGTACAGGAAACCAGGAAGCACTTATTGCTGCTGTATCAAAGAAGTATGAATCTTCTACTGCCAGTGCTGTAAAGATCAAGTTCAAGAATCCTTGGGCTCTTTACTTCCCACTTCACAAGGATGAGGTACGTTACAGCCAGGGTGTACTCAAGCAGAACCCTGCTTACAAGGACGAGGAAGAGAAAGTACAGGCTAAGCATTAAGCAATTATAGCTCTATACAGAACAATTCAATAAGTAGAATAATAACAACTTAATGATATGAACAATAATTTCATTAAAAGGTTTTCTGCTATGCTGATTGCAGTACCTGTGCTTTTTGGCTCCTGCCATGATACATGGAAGGAACATTACAGCTTCAAGGAGACCAACAGCAAGTATCCTGTAGATAAACTGGCAGAAACCTTAAGCAATATTGACGGTTTTGAAAAGTTTGTAACTGTACTTTCAACAACCCGTACAGTCGATAAGAATGGTGCCCCATTGAATACTACATTCATGGATCTTCTCAGTGAGGACCAGTTCCTTACTGTCTGGGCTCCATCCAATGGTTCCGTACCAGATTCACTCTGGGCCAAATACACAAAGGCTGGTAAATCTGCAAAGGAGAACCAGGAGGTTGCTGAGAAATTCATTCTGAACCATATTGCACGTTTTAAGCATTCAACAGGCGAAGGCGTAAACGAGAGAGTAGTTATGATGAGCGGAAAGGCTTACAAGTCTCTCTCTGACGGTATGGGTGGAAATCCTTATCATGGTGAAGAAAAGAATATCCGTTGCAGCAATGGTGTGCTGCACTGCATAGACGGATATAACAGGTATCTCCCAAGCCTGTATGAGTACATTACCACTTCTTCTGACTATAAGGAGCTGTTTGGTGACTGGTTCAAGAGCTTTACAATCCAGGAACTTGATCCAGACCGCAGTGTTGCCCAGGGTATAGATAAGGTAACCGGTGAGATAACATACATTGACTCCGTAATGATTGAGTCTAACAGACTCATGTCACTCTACGGACGTATCAGCACAGAGGACAGTACCTATGCACTGGTTATGCCAACTCCTGCATTGTGGCCAAGTGTGTATAATCATATCAAGGATTACTATGTGTTTGCCGAGAATGAGCTCAATAACGATTCTCTCCAGCAGTATTACACTCGTACAACCATGATGACAGATATGTTCTACAACATGAACCCCAAGGTTCAGCGCTACATGCCGGATTCTGTGTTCTCAACTCTATATTCTGCAAGTGAGAACCGCAGGGAGGGTAAGGCCTACCATATTTTTGGTCAGCCATACAGCGCTACAGGCCTGTTTGGATCCTGCGTAGATTCTGTTGAGTGCAGTAATGGTACAATCTATTTCATGGACCAGTGGCCATTTGCCGATACTACCACATTCCTGCGTCAGATCAAGCTTGAGGCAGAGACTTATCAGAATCTCCCCAACCTTATCCTTAAGCAGCAGTCAGTCCAGACTGTTGGTGACAGCACATACGAGAATCCTATTCAGGTTATGAGAATATCAGGTGATGGTGTAAGCAACTGGACCGGTAAGATTTATCTGAGCGACAACCTTAAGGGCAAGTACAATGTAAAGATGGTTATGCTTCCAAATACCGTTACAGAGCTGCCTAACTACATTCATCCTAAAATCTCATACATGATGCCGGATGGTAATGAGAAGGTTCTCATTGATTCTGTAACAATAGAAAGAGTTGAGTACAGACCAGGTAAGTTCAGAGAGACAAAGGTTTCCTACTATGCTATCAATAACATGACCAAGATGGATACCATTGACCTGGGAACTATAGAGGTTCCTTATTGTAATTATGACATGAACCAGGACAAACTTTCAGTTACACTTTCCAGTGGTGTAAATGAGAAGAACAGCGAGAAATACTCCAGTGAGATTTGGCTTGACTGCATAATTCTGGATCCTGTTGTTGAATGAAATAAAGAATAATAGATATGAATATTTTTAATATGAAAGGTTTATGGACTTTGGGGCTGGCAGGCTTGCTGCTGGTAACAGCTCCTGTGTCGGCTCAGAATAACAGTTCTGAGAACCTGATTGTTGTTACTGGAGTCGTGACTGATGCTGCTCAGGGTAATCCTATGGCCGGTGTCAGGGTACAGGCGTATAACAATACACGTTATTCCTCCATGTCTAAGGAGGATGGTTCATTCTCCATCAGAATCCCAGACTATGTCACATCACTGACCTTCTCTGTTGATGGATGCAATACCATTGTAACTGCACTCAAGCAGCGTACTGAGGGCGTTAATGTTCAGATGTACGATGACAAGTTCTCCGAGGTTTACAGTGCAAGCACAACCTCTAACCATTCCATTACAGCTGGTCTTTCGCAGGTTAATGCCGATATCAGCGTAGATGGCCAGATTCAGGAGTCACTCCAGGGATCAATCCTGTCAGTTATGCGTTCAGGACAGCTTGGTATAGGTGCCCTTATGCAGATTGACGGTATTAACTCACTGAACATCAACAACCAGCCTCTGGTTGTTCTTGACGGTGTTATCCTTGATATGGGTTATGAGACAGAATCAATGCACGACGGTTTCTTTAATAACCTTCTTGCCAACATTCCTGTTGAGGATATTGAGTCTGTTCAGGTTCTCAAGAACGGATACGGAATCTATGGTTCCAAGGGTGCCAATGGTGTAATCCTTATCAATTCCAAGAGAATCAAGAGCATGGCCACCAGAATTGATGTTAACCTTTCCGGTAACTATCAGACCATGCCTACATTACCTTCTGTAATGAACGAGTCTCAGTACCGTGCATACGCTTCGGAGCTGCTTGGTACTACAGGAACCACTCTTTCATCATTCAAGTTCCTGCAGTCTGATGTAAACTATCCATATTACTATTGGTATCACGAGAACAATACAGACTGGCGTAAGATTTCCTACCAGGATGCATTTGTTCAGAACTATAACGTAAGTGTTCAGGGTGGTGATGACGTTGCCAGCTACAACCTTGCTGTTGGTTACCTGTTTGGTGATGGTACTCTTTCACAGAGCGAGTTCAGCCGTTTTAACCTGCGTCTGAATTCAGACATTATCCTGAGCAACACTATCACAATGCGATTTGACGCATCATACAGTGATGTTACCCGTGACCTCCGTGATGACGGTGCTCCCGACAACATTGACAACACAATGATCAACGCACCGGGCTTCCTGTCACTTGTAAAGTCACCTTTCCTTTCACCTTATGCACACAAGTATGGTGGTGGTATAACAAAGTACCTTGCTACCGAGGATGACTATCTGGATGAGGTTATCGGTACAGAGGTTTCTCTTGCCAACCCACTTGCTATTCTTGAGAATGGTGATGGTATTAACAAGAACTACTATGGTAGCCGTCTGATTACCCTGGCAGTTACTCCTAAATGGGAGATCAAGCGTAACCTTAATTTCTACGAGCATTTCTCATATACCCTTGCCAATTATGACGAGAACAACTACATTCCTCTGGATGGTACACCACGATTCAATATTGATGGTATAGGTATGGTAGAGAACAAGGTTGCTGCCATGTCATCCAAGCAGGATGGATTTATGAGCAATACCTATCTGGATTGGACCAAGCGCTTTGGAGCCAATGACCTGAATATCCAGGGAGGTTTCCGTTACATCAACAACTCAATGTATCAGACTTCCATGCTCGGTTATAACTCTGGTAACGACAAGAAACCTAACATGGACTCATCACTTAAGTACAGACAGACCAATGGTGTAGAGTCACAGGATATTTCTCTTACATGGTGGGGAACTGCTTCCTATAACTATCAGGAGAAGTATTATGCCGGAGCAAGCGTAGGTCTCTCTGCTTCTTCAAGATTTGGTACAGATGTAGATGCCGGTATCAAGATGTTTGGTGTGCCTTGGGGTTTCTTCCCATCAGTATCCGCCGCATGGGTTGCATCCAACGAGTCATGGTTCAATGTAAATGCAATTGATTACCTCAAGCTGAATGTAGGTCTTGACATTACCGGTAACGATGGTTATGATGCTTCTGCAGCCAAGACTTACTTCTCTCCTGTAAAGATTCTTGGTAAGACAGGTATTGTTATGTCAAATATCGGTAACAGTTCATTGCGTTGGGAGACAACCCGCAAGCTGACTGCAGGTCTTGACATGAACCTTCTTTCAAACCGTCTGTCTGTAAGTGCTAACGTATTCAAGTCTACTACAGATAACCTCCTTTCTATAGGTAGCCTCTCTTATGTTACCGGTCTGCCTCAGACATGGAGCAATGGTGGTACTCTCTCAAACAGGGGCTTTGATGCAACTGTTTCTGGCAAGCTCTACAACAGCAAGCTTGTCAAGTGGGAGGCTTCTGCCAGCATAGGACACTACAAGAATAAGGTTGAGAAGTTGCCAGTAGAGGGATATGATACCCAGGCTTATGGAGCAACAATCAGGACTAAGGTAGGTCAGCCAATAGGTGTTTTCTATGGTTACAAGACCAACGGTGTTTACTCAACCACACTTGATGCAAAGAATGATGGTCTTTACATGAAGTCATCTAATGGTGAGGTCTCTTATTTTGAGGCTGGTGACGTTAGGTTTGTAGACGTTAAGAAAGACAACGAAATCAACGCCGACGATATGGTTCAGATAGGTGATCCAAATCCAGATTTCTATGGTCGCATCAATACCAGGGTTTCTGTTGGTAACCTGTCTCTTAGCGCTACCATGACATACTCAGTTGGTGGCGATATCTACAACTACGAGCGTATGCTTCTTGAAAGTGGTTCAAGGTTCATGAACCAGTCACTTGCCATGACTAACCACTGGATGGTAGAAGGTCAGCAGACAGATATGCCACGCCTTGCTTTTGGTGACCCACATCAGAATGCAAGATTCTCAGACCGTTGGATTGAGGATGGTTCTTACATGCGTCTCAAGAATGTTACCCTGAGCTATAAGATTCCTGTTCAGAGCACATACCTTCAGGGTCTTACAGTCTGGGGCTCAGCCAACAACCTGTTTACCCTTACCAAATATCTTGGTTCTGATCCGGAATTTGTATCTGGAACAAATGTGCTTCTGCGTGGTATAGACCGCGGTCTTGCTCCCCAGTCAGCCAATTTCTCATTAGGATTAAAGATTAACCTTTAATTTAAGGTATTATGAAACTGAAAACACTATTTTATATAGCTCTTACCTCTGTTGCTACATTGGGAGTGACATCATGTGCAGACCTTCTCCAGGTTGATTCCAAGACCGTGATGTATGACTATCAGAACAAGCTTGACAGTGCAACAGATAGCGTATATTCTGTTCTTGGAATTCTGCAGAAGATGCAGAAGATAGCTGACCGCACAGTAATTCTGGGTGAAATCCGTGGTGATCTGGTAACTGTATCAGATCACGCATCGGATGATCTTACAGAACTGTACAGCTATGACTTTGCAAATGTAAAGTCAACCAACAAGTATGACCAGCCCGTTGACTACTATGCAATAATCAACAACTGCAACTTCTTCCTGAATAATGCCGATACCGCATTGGTACGCAACCAGGTTCAGGTTCTCAAGGGCGAGTACATTGTAGTTCTGTGCTATCGCGCATGGGCATATCTGCAGCTTGCGCAGATCTATGGCGAGGTTCCTTATTTTACAGATGAAGCCAGCACAAAGACAAAGATGAACATCAAGGATCTGGCAAAGGTCCTGCTTGCTGATTTCAAGCCGGAGTTCATTGAGTATATGGACAAGTACTCTCCAAACTATGGTAATCTTGGTGGTGAAACCCTTGATGACGGTAGCAAGACCACTCAGCACAAGTCAACTGAGCTGTTTGTTCCAATCCGTCTTATCATGGGCGACCTGTGCCTCTGGGCAGAGGATTATGCTCACGCAGCACTGTACTACCATGATTTCCTGCTCAAGGATAGCCATACCACAACAACCGGCCTTAACTGCATTACATGGTTGACAAACGATTTCCTGTACTCAGGTAGCGACAGTTACACCGCAAACATTTTTGGAAACAATGGTGTACTTGCTTATATACCTATGGAGGCCGACAGATACAGTGGTACAGTTAGTGAACTTCCCAAGATATTCAACTCTATCTCTGCTCAGTCTAATATCAACTACAACGCCAACTACTTCCAGCTTACACGTTCACGTGCAGCTACAGCAATCAGCGTCCGTCAGAACTATTGCTACCATGCCAAGCGTTCTGCATCAAACAGATACGAGTGGCCTGCATATATAACAGATAAGTCTGCTATCGAGGAAGTACTCCAGCGTGGTGACCTTAGACTTGGTTCAGTACTTGAGACAAGATTCCGCAAGGTTTCTGACGATGAGATCAATAAGACAACACTTGGAACTGAGATCCAGACCCTGAATAAGATTGATGCCGAGAAGGTATGGCTTTACCGTAAGGATGTTGTATATCTTAGACTTGCCGAGGCTCTGAACCGTTGCGAGCTTCCACAGACAGCTTTTGCTATCCTTAAGGAAGGTCTCTGCAAGGCTACCATAGACAGCCTGAGCCAGGTGGAAAAGGATAGGGCTGTAAATGTTAACGGTGTTGACATGAGTGCAGTCTATGATTTCCCATCTACAAAATTCCAGCCAGCTGTAATGGGTTGGAATACACAGACAGTTCAGACTGGTGGTTCTGCTCTGAGTTACTACTGTGCTGACTGGTCAACAGGAAACACCATGGGTATCCACTCACGTGGTTGCGGCGATGCTGCATTTGATCCTAACTACACCATTCCTGTAGATACTCTGAATGGACGTATTCCTACCCTGCAGGATTCAATCCGTGCCGTTGAGGAGGCTCTTATAGACGAGATGGCTCTTGAGACATGCTTTGAGGGTTACCGTTTTGGTGACCTTATGCGTATAGCCATGCACCGTGCATCCGACACAGATTCTCCAGCTTATGGTGGATTTGCAGAGAATGACTTCCTTGCAAAGCGCGTTGCTACACGTGAGACTGCCAGCATGAACGAATCTGAGGATTATTACCAGGATAAGGACAATGCCCTTTATACCAAGTTGCTTGGTGATGGCAAGAGCCTTAACAAGAGCTGGTTCCTGGTACTGCCTGACGAAAAGTAATTCTTTAAACCTTATACCTGAACCGGTGCCGAAACGCTGCACCGGTCAGGTTTTTATCTGACGTTCTTTTTTATTTCCAACTTGCCTGTTTAGTAAAGTGATTGATATGGTTTTACTTAACCCTTTTATTAATAAACAATTATTTTATGAAACAGCGAGACTTAATCTTTGCAGGACTGCTCTTTATGGGCGTTCCGGCAATTGCACAGCCTACCCGCACTGCTCAGGATGCCAAGGTCATCTTCCAGCAGAATTTTGAACAGAACTGGGAGGCTTGGCAGACTACCCCTGTTGATACCATCAGTCAACTGGAGTATTACAACGTAAAGAGTGAGGGCGATAAGGCCTTCTCCTCAGCCTGGTCTGATGCCAGATTCAAGGATGACAACCTTGTAGTAAGGACAGACTCAGTCATGGTTGTCTATAATGGTGTAATGCTTACCGACGATGCTTCGGATATAGAAAGCAACAAGTACGGTCAGGATGAATACCAGATTATAGATGAAAAATCCCAGGACCGTAAGGATGCCTTTGCCGTATATGGCGAGGATGGTGGTGACAAGGTATTCCAGTTTATTTCTGGCGGCCGTCCAGGTGTAACTGCAACCAGCGATGCCAACAAGTACACAGACAACTACCGTCGTAACCTTTTTGTACGCCTTAACAAGGGTGATATTGAGGATACTACCTCATTCCGTATTACATTCTATGTAAAGGCCAAACCAACCAACGATGCATTCTCACCACGTCTTCATGTAGGTCTGTTCCGCGGTTACTTCCACTCAGAGAAACCATTCTCAATGGGTCTCCAGAGCGATGCCGACAACTACAAGTACAACACCGAGATTTCCTACACCAAGGAGAATTTTACCGGTAAGTGGGAGAAGGTTGTTTACATGGATTACTACCTGAATGACTCCATTGCAAACAACTACATGCTCTCCAACGGTTACTGGTGGTCAACAAACTGGACCTGGAAGGCAGACAGCGAGGGTAATACCTCCGGTCAGGATCTTGTTTACATAAAGCAGCCAGACAAGTTCTTCTTCCGCATGTCATTCCAGTCAGACTCAACAGACTTCATGGTAGACAACATCTCCCTGACCAAGTCATGGATTGGTGGTTGCGAGTATGACAAGGACAAGATGCGCGTTGACTTTGGTTACAAGACCAACCTTGGTGCACTTGCCGATGCAGCCAAGAGCAAGACCAATATTGCAGCCGTAGAGGTACCAGGTGAGAACCTTGAGGTATGGTGCCTCAAGAAGGGAGAGGATCACAAGCTTGATGAATCATGGGAGGACATGCCTATGCGTTCAGCTGAGTATCATGGCGACGGTTACATGTACATATTCACTGATTACTTTGAGGTAGGCGGTGAGGAGTTCCCATTTGAGTTTGAGGACTACGACCAGGTTCTTGTTACATTCATTAACCCGACCGACAATCCAGACCTTGCCCTTAAGTACACAGGTACCGGTGCCGATGTAGCTAACCTGTTCCCAAGAGCTCTTGATACCGCATGGATCAAGGCTGGCAAGATTGTTCCAAACTTCTACAACGAGATTGCTACTCCTAACCCAAATATCTTTAAGGGTGTTCACTCAATGAAGGATCTTCCTCCAGTACTGCAGGCTGCTCCATTTGAGGAGGGTTCATTCTTTATGGATCCTGTAACCAGCATGGAGTTCCAGTTCTCACGCAAGATCCTGTTTGATGACAAGCGCGAAGCTTCTGAGAAGGTTATTGCTTATGTAGGTGACCAGATCTGGAACCCTTCATACAAGGAAGGAAATGACAAGGTTCTCGTTATTACACAGCCTGCCGGTGCCAAGGCACTGTCTGGTGACGTAGAGGTTAAGCTCATCCAGCTCTATGGCCTGGGTACAGACCAGGGCGAGGAGGTAGTTCTGCACTACAACTTCAGCAAGCCATCACGTAATGTAGCTATTGAGCAGCTTGATGTTCTTGATTTTGCTACAGTAGGTGAGAATGGTAGTGTTGCCGCAGGTGTTATTACATACAGTGGAAATAACTACACCGTAGGTACTGGTCTTACAATTGAAGGTGCAAACAACCTTAACAGACTGTTTGTCCATTCAGGTGAGGGAAGTGCCATGAAGGCCGGTTATGAGGTACGTCCTCATTCAGGTCAAGTAGGTGGTCATGTATATCTTGGTACAGATGCTGACCATAAGATCCATCTTAATGCCGGTACTTACTCACTTCAGTTCAAGGGTGTAGGTTGGAGCTGGAACAATGGCGCTACAAAGCCTGTAACAGTTTATGTATTCCCATATACAGAAGAAAAGCTCTCTGGTGTAGCCGAAGCTTCTAAGACAGAAATTGGTGTTTATACTCCTACCATAGATTTGAATGACGGTGACCTGCAGAAAGGTGACTATATTCTTCCTGATGCAGAGAACATTACCCTTGCAATGAACATTGCAACAAGCGGTGATTATATCATTGAGTTCAACAACAAGGCCGGCGCATGGTCACAGGGCTCATTCGTAGGTGACTTTAAACTTGGTCGCAGTTCTATTGTTGCAGGTCCTGTAAGCGCTCTCAACGCATCTGTTGAGGCTGCAAATGCACGCATTGCCCTGGCAGCCGACAGCCTTGCTATCTATGATGGTGTTATCTACAATGCAACAGTTGCCAAGGCCCAGTACTACAAGGCTGGTGGTGAATTTGATGCTCTGCTCAAGACCAAGCCAAGTGAGTGGGCTGCTGCCAAGAAGGATCTTGATGATGCAACCAAGACTCTCAAGCTGCGTATGGATAGCGTAGATGCATTCGTAGCTCAGAAGAAGGCTGTTGCCGACAAGCTTGCTGCTACCAAGGAGGATTACTCTGGCCTTGATGTATACGCTGCCCTTGAGGCAGTTATGGAGCAGGCAATTGCTTATCCTGTTACCACCAAGACTGGTCCCGAAATCTATGCATTCAACGATGAGATGAAGGCTGCCATTAGCACCCTTGATAACCGTATTGCCCTGAACACCAAGTTTGCCAATGAACTTGCACGTGCTCTCAACCTCATTGAGACTGCAGCTAAGCCAGACTATGAGGAGTATGCAACCCTTCAGAGCATATACGATGACAACAAGGATTTCAACACCATCACCTCTAGCGATGCTGATGTAAATGCAACCTATGCATCTGTTCATGAGGCAGCCAATGCATACGACTTCAGGGTTATTGCTTCGGCTATAACCACCATCCGTAACAAGGCTCTTGTAAATCTTGCAGAGGGTCTTGAGTCAGAGATTACCAAGAATGAGACAGTTGCTGCCGCTATTGCTGCTCTTGATGATGATGATGACCAGCTTGCCGACGTACTCAAGGCTGCCGTTAAGCTTGCCATCTACCAGAAGGCTGCAGCCAACAAGGCAGACAAGGCTATAGACAGCATTGATGTAACTCCGTTCATCAAGAACTACTATCTGTACCAGACTCCAAGCGTAATTGAGCGCACCGACGTTCAGGTACCTGGCGGCAATGCAACAGCTGCTCCTGGTTACAACATGCAGCACTCTAAGCATGCTTACAACAGCGGAGATCTTGGTGGCAAGATGCCTATCTGGGTTATGATTACCGGTCAGGAGTACACAGATCTGTATCCAGGTTGGTCAGCTCAGTCATTCCAGACAGGTAACGCTATGGTAACCGGCGACAAGAACTACACCAGCTATGTAAACGGCACACCTGTATTCGATGCAATGATCGGTATGGACTGGAACGGTAAGGCAGAACTCAAGCAGGATCTTGTAGATCTTCCAAAGGGTGAGTACACTCTTGGCGTTCAGCTCCTTGAGCACACAGGTTCGGGTACAAGCTTTACTGTAAATGCCGATACAACTTACGCTATCGCTTCTTACAAGACCAGCGGTGCCGCAACCCTGACAATAGACAAGATCATGGCTACCGTATGTGATACAGTAAGCATTGACCTGGTTCTGACATCAGGCAGTGGCTGGTCACGTGCCGATAACTTTACTCTTGCCTTCCGTCCAGCTGAGGATGTAGACTATGCTACCCTTGTAGCTGATCAGGAGTCCAAGCTTGCCGAACTGATAACATTTGCAGGTGCTGCCGTAGCAGAGCCAGTACGTTATGGGTTCTACAACCTTGGTGGTATGAAGATAGATTCAGCCAAGTCTGGCGAGGTAGTAATCCGCAAGACAGTGCTTAGCAACGGTAAGATTACAGTAGACAAGGTTCTTGTAAAGTAATCCCTACTGACCTATAACTTTGGACCGGCAGTATGCAAATAGCATGCTGCCGGTTCTTTTTCTGTTCAAATTTGCTCACGTAAAAAAACTTTACAATCTGCTTAGTCTTGGCTGTCTCATGGTTAAGTGTTAAATAAAATTAATACTTAAAAAGTTTGTTGATTTCATAATGTGGTTGTATATTTGACGCATGCAGAGGCATTGAGCCGTTTTGGCCAGCCTCAACCAACATTGCCATATAATCCGTTTCAATTCTCTGCAATACGTTTTTTTGACCGTTTTGGTTATTTTCTGATTGGGGGTAGTATGCATAATACCAGCCACTTAGCTGTGTCTATGCATAACTGTAACCAATTGGGTTGTGGTTTTGATTTGGAATACCGTACTCTGTAATTCTGCATGTCTTGCCGGGTAAGGTCTTTCATATAAGAGTATTGTTTATTTTACCTTATTATTAATTGGAAAGAGAAAGAAAGAGTTATTTAACCTATTATCAACTAAAACAAAATTTATGAAACAACGAGACTTACTTTTTGCAGGTGTTCTCCTTATGGGAGTTCCCGCATTTGCACAGGACGGTCCCACGTTTACTGATCAGGATGCCAAGGTAATCTTTGAGCAGAAATTTGAGAGCGACTGGGAAACCTGGAGTACTACTCCCGTAGGTACCATTGATACCTTGGAGTACTACAACAACACACAGGCTTCAAACTCCAATTCACTCACTCCATGGAGTGATCAGGCTAACTGGCAGAAGGGCCTTTTCAGAACCGACTCTGTTATTACACTTTACAATGGTGTAGTAGTAACTGATGACAAGACTGAGGTTTGGACTGATATCAGAGTACCCGGAACAGGTCCTAGCATTATTGAGGATGCAGACATGACAAACAAGCGTCACCAGACAATGGATATGTATGGTGAGGCCGACAAGGGTGGTAAGTATTACTTCAAGTATGTTTCAGATACCATTGAATCAGTTCCTGGTACTTACAATTATTCAGATGGTGTAGCAGCACGTTATCGCCGTAACCTGTTTGTACGTGGTCTGGACATTGAGGAGAACTCCTCATACAGACTTACACTGTATGTAAAGGCTAACCTGCTCCCACAGTCAACACTTGAGCATCCTACTTTCTATGCTGACGTAATGCGTGGTTACTACCATGGAGAGAAGCCTTTCTCAATGGGTTACATCAGCAACAGTGATTCTCATCCATACGAGTGGAGCAATGCCTTTGAGTATTCAAAGACTGAGTTTACCGGTGACTGGGAGAAGGTTACATTCATGACCTACTACCTGACCGACTCAATTGCAAACTACTTTGTATTCAAGGATGGTTACTGGTGGGCCGAGGATAACGCTTGGCTTTGGAGCAAGGACAAGGAGGAGAACCCAACAGGTAAGGACCTCCGTTACATTGTTCAGCCAGACAGGTTCTTTGTACGTCTTGGTTTTGCATCTGACTACACTGAGTTTGCTGTAGATAACATCTCCCTGACCAAGTCATGGATTGGTGGTTGCGAGTATGACAAGGACAAGATGCGTGTAGACTTTGGTTACCAGACCAACCTGGCCGACATTGTTAAGGAGGCCAAGAAAAAGACCGGTATTGGTGCTGTAGAAATCCCAGGTGAGAACTTTGAGGTTTGGGGTCTTAATTCAAAGGGCGAATGGGAGGATATGCCTATGCGTTCTGCAGAGTACCACGAGGATGGTTACATGTACCTCTTTACCGAGTTCTTTAACATAAACGGTGAGGAATTTGCACTTGAGTTTGATGACTATGAGAAGGTTGTTGTAACATTCAACAACTCTCTGAACAGCGAGGCTACTACCCTTAAATATTCAGGTACTCTGTTCCCAATGGCAACAGATACCGCTTGGATTAAGGCTGGTAAGGTTGTTCCTGACTTCTATAACGAGATTGCTACTCCTAACCCAAATATCTTTAAGGGTGTACATTCACTCTATGACCTGCCTCCAGTACTGCAGCAGGCTCCTTATGAGGATGGCTCATTCTTCCTGGATCCAGTAGATCAGATGGAGTTCAAGTTCTCACGTAAGGTTATGCTTGATGCTCTCGGTGAGACATCTGAGAAGGTTATTGCTTACGTAGGTGATCAGATTTGGGTTCCTTCTTACAAGGAGGGTAACGATTCTATCCTTGTAATTTCAAAGCCTGCCGGTGCCAAGGCTCTTGCTGGTGACGTAGAGGTTAAGCTCATCCAGCTGTTCGGTATGGGTACAGAGGAAGGTGATGAGGTTACCATGCATTATAGCTTTGGTCCTGCCACAAGAGATGCAAGCTCTGAGCCAGTTGATATTTCATTTGCAACTGTAGGTGAGCACAAGAGTGTTGCTCAGGGTGTTGCCGTATATGACGGTGCCAACGGTCTCTATTACGGTGAAGGTACTCCTGTAAACACTGACAACTTTAACAGAATGTTTACACATAATGTTGAGGGTAGTGTACTTAAGGCCGGTTATGAGCTGCGTCCTCACAACGGTAGAGTAGGAGGACATCTCTATCTTGGTGTAGATGAGGATCACAAGATTCATCTGAATGCAGGAACCTATTCACTCAAGTTCACTGCTGTAGGTTGGAGCTGGAACAATGGAGCAGTTGAGCCTGCTACAATTTATGTATTCCCATTTGTAGCTGAGGGTCTTGACAAGGTTAATTCAGCCGACAAGACTGAGGTAGCTGTTTATACTCCTGTAACTATAGAGGATGATGGTCGTCTGCAGAATGCTGAATATGTAATTCCTGCTGCTGACTTTATGGAGTATGCAATCAACATTGCAGCAGAGGGTGACTATATCATTGAGTTCTACAACAAGGCTGGTGCTTGGGCTCAGGGTTCATTCATTGGTGACTTTGCTCTTGCCAAGAGTTCACGTTCTGCCATCTATGTAAGCGCTCTCAACACTGCAGTTGAGGCTGTTGCCAATAGCATTGCTGCTGCCGATGAGAACCTTGCTATATTTGGTGGTGCTGAGTACGATGCAATGGTTAAGATGTTCAATACCTACAAGCCAGAGGCTGGTTGGTATGCTACAGCTCCATCAGAGTGGGATGCTACTACCAAGAGCCTGAACGATGCAGCCAAGGCATTTGACAGCCGTATGGCAAGCATCAATAAGTACGTTGCTAGCAATGACTCAACCAAGTCACTCAAGGCTATCTATGCAAGCCAGGTATATGCTGGACTTGATGACTATGCTGCAATCGTAGCTAGCGTAGAAAAGTATTCTACATTCGACACCAAGGTTAACACCGAGGCCGACATCAAGGCTGCCACAACCGAGATTGATGCCGCTATCAAGAAACTGAACGATCACCTTGCCAAGGTTGCTGCCTTCAGCAAGCTCTATGCTGAAACATCTGCAAACGTTGCAGACAACCAGGAGGTATATGGCAATGCACCTGAATTCAAGACTCTCAGCGCTGCTGTAGAAAAGTATGCAAGCTGCGATACAATAGGTACATCACTTGATGAACTGACTGTTGTTGTAAATGATCTGACTGCTGCTCAGACAGTTTGGAACGGCAAGCTCAACTCTGCCAAGATCTTCAACATGCAGCTCAATGCCCTTGAGGAGTTCATTACTAACAACGGTGGTACCATTGACGAGCAGTATTCAAGCCTGAATCCTCTGGTTGATGACAAGGCTGGATTCTATATGCTTCTTGCCAAGAAGGTTGTTTACACCAAGTTTGCAAACAACTCTGCTGACATTGATTCTATCGATGTAGCCGACATGTTCCTGACCAACTCACAGCTGTACACTCTGGTTACCAAGTCACAGCTCGGTGATCATCAGCGTATGTCAAACAACGAGCTCGACTACTTCCCAGGTTGGCAGTACACATTCACAAAGGGTAATCCTTACTTTGGTAACGGTACATCATGGCAGGATGGTAGTGCATCGGACGGCACAAATCCATACAATGCATTCGTTAACCTTGACTGGAACACTGGATTCATCCTTGAGCAGACTGTAGAGAACCTGCCTGCAGGTAACTATACTCTTGGTCTTGGTTACCAGATCAAGAATACTGCAAACGATGGTCACATGATTGTATATGCTCTTGGTGGTGATTCTGCAGTTGTACTTGCTGATTCAACTCTGAACAAGTTCACTTCTAACTCAGCTACCGGTGCTCCTACAACCAACCATTACATGACATTCGAGAACCAGGGTGGTGTTAAGTTCTACATCAATCCTTCTTGCGGAAACGATGGTTGGGGTTCATTCGATGGATTCGAACTCAAGCTCAACGGTGCAGCTGCAGACTTTGACTATGCAGCAGCTCTTGCAGCTATCGATGACGAACTTACCGACAAGATGACATTCGTTGCTCCTGTTAAGGCTGGTCAGGCTACTAAGTACTATGACCTGAACGGTGTTCAGATTTCAGCTCCTAAGGCTGGATTCAGCATCAAGGTTGAGAACGGCGTAGCAACCAAGCAGTTTGTGAAGTAATCTATCACAATCCATAAGTGGACCGGCAGTATGCAAACGGCATGCTGCCGGTTCTTTTTTTTGCCAAAATGTGGTTTTCTGCCAAAAAGGGATTAACTTTGGAATTTGCAATTGGACTAGTTTATTATTAACCTATTTAAAAAATAATGAAAGCAAGATTTACCGTATTGGCAGTTGCCCTTTTAGCAGGCATTGCCGCAGAGGCTCAGAATCCTATCATCAGAGATCAGTTCTCTGCAGACCCATCGGCTCTCGTAGTAGGAGACAAGGTATATGTATTCCCTTCACATGATATCAAGGCTCCGGCCGAGTATGCACGTAAGGACTGGTTCTGTATGGCCGACTATCATGTATTCTCATCCAGCAACCTTACAGACTGGACCGATAACGGTCTTATTGTTGACCAGTGGTCTGCTCCCTGGGTTAACGAGAAGGGTTACTCCATGTGGGCTCCCGATGCCAAGCAGAATCCTAACAACGGAAAGTATTATTTCTTTTTCCCTGCAGGTGCCAAACCAATGCCAACTGCTGACGGACGCCGTGGAATGGGTGGTAACCGCGTAGGTATATGCACTGCAGACTACCCAGAAGGTCCATGGACTCCAGAGGCTACCCCAATTGAGGGAGTAGGTGGTATTGACCCATGTATCTTTGTTGATGATGATGGTACCGGCTATCTTGTAATGCCAGGTATTACCATTACCAAGCTTAACCCTGACTGGAAGTCAGTATCTACAGATCCTGCTGACCGTCACCGTGTAGAGGGCGTTCCTACCAAGGGACTTGTTGAGGGCCCATACCTGTACAAGCACAATGGTAAGTATTATATGACTTTCCCATGGGCTCGCGATGTAGAGGAGGTTCTTGCATATTGCGTAGCCGACAATATTTTTGGTCCTTATGAGTTCAAGGGTGTATTCTTTGAGGAGCATGCAAACAAGTGCTGGACCAACCACCACTCAATCATTGAGTTCAAGGGCCAGACCTATCTGTTCTATCATCACAATGAGTATTCACCAGAGTTTGACAAGAACCGTTCTGTATGCGCCGACTCAATCTTCTTTGAGGAGGATGGTACCATCCGCATGGTTAAGCCTACTCTCCGTGGTATTGGTGTAACCCAGTCAAACACTCAGATTCAGCTTGACCGCTACACTGCACTGAGCCAGAGCGGTGACTCAATTGCTTATCTTGAGCCAAGCAACTATTTTGCAGGTTGGAAGACCGTATTCTACGAGAAGGGTGCATGGGCTAAGTATAACACCGTAAACTTTGCCAAGGCTCCTAAGACTGTAAAGGTTAAGGTTGTTCCTCCATCAGCTGGTAAGCTTGAGATTCTCCAGGACGAAAAGGTAATTGCTACCGTTGATGTTCCTGCAGACCGTCAGATGATTGAGGTTAAGGCTGCCGTAAAGGGTGCTTCCAAGGGTATCCATCACCTCAAGGTACGCATGGCTACCGAGGGTAATATCCAGGTAGACTGGCTCACATTTGAGTAATAACCAGAGTTTTCTCTTTCAATACATCATACAATGAAATCAAGATTTCTTATTGTTGCACTTGCCTTGCTGTCTCTTGCTTTTTCTGTGGACTGCAATGCAAAGTCCAAGAAAACAGATTGTGTAAACCCGCTCACATATACCGATATTCCAGATCCAGATTGGATCCGTGTGGGCAATGACTATTACATGGTGAGCACAACCATGTATTTCTGTCCGGGTGCTCCAATCATGCACTCTAAGGATCTTGTCCATTGGGAGATTATAAGTTATGTGTATGATGTATTGGCCGATGATGACATCTACAATCTACGTAACGGACGTAACGCATACGGAAAGGGCCAGTGGGCCACTTCCCTGCGTTACGTTGACGGTACGTTCTATGCCTTGTTCATAGCAAATGACCAGAACAAGACATATATATACAAAACAAAGGACATCTATAAAAGCAACTGGGAACGTACTGTAATAGACCGTCCGTTCCATGATGCTTCCATGCTGTTTGACGATGGCCATCTGTATGTAGTATGGGGAAACAGCGAGATAAGGATCATAGAACTTGAACCGGATGGCTCTGCTGTAAAAGCAGGAGCAGAGGAAAAAGTCCTGATTGAATATCCCCGTCAGGGTTATACCCTTAAGGGTGAGGGCGCCCATATCTATCACATAGGTGACTATTACTACATCCTTTTAATAGATTGGCCTGCTGGAGGCGTACGTACAGAGACCTGTTGGCGTTCAAAGGATCTTATGGGTCCGTATGAGAGCAAGGTAATACTGGGCGGTGCTTTTGACGGCCGTGGTGATGGTGTAGCCCAGGGTGGTATTATAGAGACCCAGAATGGAGACTGGTACTCCATAATGTTCCAGGATCATGGTGGAGTAGGCAGGATCTCTACACTCCAGCCCATGAAATGGGAGGACGGCTGGCCAATACTTGGCGATAACACCGTTCCTGTAAAGCAGTTTACCGTAAACCTGCCCGAGTCTGGCAAGAACCGTACCTGGGATAACGACGAGTTCAAGTACAGGAAGAACCAGCTGGATCTGGTATGGCAGTGGAACCATAAGCCCGATAACAGCGCATGGTCTGTTACAGACAGAAAGGGTTGGTTGCGCCTTAAGACCGGTCAGATAGCTACAAACGTAATGGATGCCCGCAATACTCTGACCCAGCGCACTGTAGGCCCACGTTGCTACAGTGAGGTGCTTATGGACACCAAGGGTATGCAGCCCGGAGACAAGGCCGGAATTGTGGCTTTCCAGAGCAACTACTGCACCATAGGAGTAGAGATCTCTGAGAATGGTACCAAGGAGCTTGTAGCTATGACACACAGGAATGTTGGCCGCCGCTTTGGACAGCAGAATGGTGAACAGCCAAATCCAGACACAGAGGCTCTCAGGATTCCTCTTGCACAGGACAAGGTATGGCTCAAGATAAGATACGTCTTTACTCCCCAGGCCGATGATACTGCCAAGGCAGACCAGGCTTTCATGAGCTATTCCCTGGACGGTAAGAACTGGACAGAGGTTGATGCAGTTCTGCAGATGAGCTTCTCCCTGGATTATTTTACCGGTTATCGTACTGGTCTGTACAACTTTGCAACCAAGCAGGCAGGTGGATATGCAGACTTTGACTATTTCCATCAGGCAGCCTATTGATGCTGTTGTTGTAAAACATAAATTTGAATATAGTCTTTAACTTTTTTGCATTGGCATTATATTACCAGTGAAACGTGATCAGAGTGACATAGTGAACAGCCAAGGATCTCTTTCAGTGAGCGACGAATCCATTGCCCGTCTGCTATGTGACGACAGTCATGTAGATGAGGCCATGCGCTTGATTATGAAAAAATTCGGTGAGCCACTTTATTGGCATATCCGGAGAATGGTTGTAGCGCACGACGATGCTGAGGACGTTTTACAGGAGACAATGATAAATGTCTACAAATACCGTGGCACTTACTCAAATGAGTTTCCATTGTCATCCTGGTTGTATAAGATTGCTACGAATGAGAGTCTTAAACTGCTCAAGAACAAGGCTGGTTTTACAATGTCTGTGGATGATCTTGGTGATTCACTCAAGGACAGTGTAAGAGCCGAGGCAAGTCCCGATGCTGATGAGACTCTGATATTACTACAGGAGGCAATAGCTCTCCTGCCGCCAAAACAGAAGATGGTATTTAATCTTCGTTACTATGATGACAAGAGTTACGAGGAGATACATGATATAGTAGGTGACAGTATAAATACTCTTAAAACCAACTATCATTATGCAGTGCAAAAAATAAAGGATTATATAACAGAACATGAATTATGAAAGAATTTGATCTGGAATCAATGAGCAGGGAGATGCCCTACAGAATGCCTGAGCATTTCCTTGATGATATGACCGAGAGGGTTATGTCCCAGATTGGTCATGAGCGTAAGCAGCGCAAGGACCGCAAGATTGTTGCCCTGTTTGCAAGTGCAGCAAGTGTTGCAGCTGTTGCCTTGTTGTTCCTTCATCCATTTGGTAACAGCGGATTTAACATTCCCGATTATGAGAGCATATCTCAGTGCACCAGCGTTGATGAGCTGTTCCTGAGCATGTCTGCCGATGACCTGGATGTTTATTCCATGATGAGTAACTATTACGGAGACTGATATGAAAAAGGTGTTGGCGCTTGTAGTCATTGGTGTTGGCTTGTTCTTTTCTACGCCTTCTATGGCGCAGAACAAGGACGAGGAGATGATTAATGCGTCACTCCGTTTCATTAAGGAGAACGCAAACCTTACCAAGAAGGAGTATCAGAATTTTGCCAAGATCTACATTGATTATAATGAACAGCTTGCTAAACTGAACCGTGAGACCACTCCGGAATCACGTGATTACATGAAGCGCTGGTCTCAGATCAATGATGATTATATGAAAAAGCTGGAAAAGGCACTTCCTGATACTACACGTCAGAAAATTGGTGTTGCACAGTGGGAACTGGGCCAGAAAATATGGAGCCAGAGAGCACAGCAGAACAGAGAGCATGCCCAGCGTCAGTTCCAGATGATGGGACAGTGGACCATTATTAACCCTCAGTTCCGTATGATGCAGCCACACATGTTTGATTTCCAGCGTGTGCGTCAGTACGAGATGCAGCAGGATAATGAAAGACAACAGCGTTGGTGGGAACATTACTGGCAAAACTGGCAGCGCCCGGATTCTGCTATGTTAAAGAGAATGGAGGAGTATTACAACCGTTTCCATAATCAGGATAGTATATGGCAGCGTGGTCCTCAGTTTGGTCCTCAGTTTGGTCCTATGCCAGGAAACGCTCCTTTTAATCCACAGTTCCATCAGGGTGCTCCCACTAGGCCCGTATGGTCCTCAGACGGTAATAACACGTCACGCTGAATACTATTTTCCTTTTAATGATATAAAGCCGCTGATTATAAAATCTGCGGCTTTTTTGGTGCATCTTGACATTTATTCTAGATGTCTTAATAACCTAGTAGCATGGACTGCCTATGCAAGTGTTATTAATGACCTGTGCGCTCTCTTTATGGCTTGTTTAAAGCTATTTATAGCCTCTTTATTGGTTTGTAGGTTACTACATTGCCAGGTATCAATATTTAATCCTAAGCCGTCCATAGTGCCTATATAAAAAATAAGGGTGACTGTTGTAGTCACCCTTATTTTGCTTTATGGAATCTGATTAATGCTGATCCTCATTTGCCTCATAGACGCTCTTAGGAACAATCTCTATAAAACTGAATGGGAATACACCGTCATCCTCATATACCTGACGCATACGGATCCAATAGTCATTGTTTGCTCTCAGATACTCGTTGCCAATAATCTTTCTATAGCAGTTTTCGTCTGTTCTGATAGGATCGCCTGTGTTATCTGTTGACTGAGCAGCTGTATATGAATCCATTGGCTTTAAGTAACCGCGGATACGCATTGCTCTGTCATTCAGGTAGATTGCCTGAGCCTTCTCTGAAGCAGTCATTGAGCTGTATCTGTCATCATCGTCGGCTACCATTCCAATTCTTGCATCACCTCCACCAATTCTAAGGTCTACTGGAATACCCTCAGGAGTCCAATCCCAGTTTCTCCAGAATGTTGTCTTATCCTTTGCTGGATCATACTGGTGGAAATAGAACTGTGCAATACCACGGTCATTCTGTGAACTACTGCTTGCCAGTGAGTTGTTCCAAACGCGGATCTCATAGGTACCGTCTGAAGGAACTGGAGGCAGCTTGAATGCAAGGTCATAACTACCGCGAACGCAAATCTCGTCACCATAGAATGTACCGAATGACTTATCACGATATCTTACAAAGAACTTAGTCTGATCTTCTACCCACTTGAAGTTTGTACAGTAGCCAACCTCGTATGCCATAGTCATCTTGTTGATGTTTGTAACACCATTGTTACTCTCATCACCATTAAGACGTCCACGGCCACCACTGTTGATAAAGTCAGGTGACAGTGTGCAGCACATGATTCTCATTCTGCAGTTAAGAGCCTCTTCTCTGGTGGCTGCATCGTAGGTGAGCAGCTTATTTATATAATGGTATCCACCATTTACGCAGATGTTGGTGAGCTGACCAGGCAGGTTGTACTCTGAAATATCCTGTGCAATTCTAATACCTGGGTAAGGAAGACCAATCTTCTTGGTACCCTTACGGTTAATGAAAATACCCTCTGTTTTCTCATTTGTCTCATAGGCTGTACTGATACGCATGATTGAATGAGGCATGAGTGTCTCAAAGAAGTCTTCTACATCATACTCATCAAGGAACAGACGGCGCTGTATGATGGCCTTCTGGCTTGTGTTGAACTGGTCGTATGAGAGCCAGCATGGCAGGATGTGGTAAGAGATAAGCTTGTTCAGAGAACTTGTTCTGAGTGTATCTGGCTGTCCAGCACCCTCTGGGTATACTATTTCTGCATACTGTCTGAGCTCATTCAGATTGTGGATACCACCTGACCAGAACTTGTCTGAGTAGTTCTCAAGAGCGGTATCTGGCATTGCAAACATGGTGAACTTGTACTCTCTCTTCTCTGGGATAGCAATACGGTCTGCGTTATCTCCAGTCTCATAAGCTGTTTCGTTCTTGTGAATATCGCTTGCACCGTCGCGGAGAGCCTGTATTGTCCATGAGTATTCAATCTCTGGATAGGTATCATCCAGGTATTTCTCAAGTGTATCCTTAAGACCGGTCTGAACAAGTGCAGTGTAGAAAATGCTCAGGTTGGGATTCTCCTTCATAAGACCTGGCAGGAACTGGTTTGATGAACGCAGAACCTTGTCTATCTGGTGAACTACACCGTTCTGAACTGTATCATCGGTAATGGTCAGGGATGCCTGCATGTTAATGAGGTATCTGAGCAGAACCTGGGTTGAGTCTGTACCATCCTTGCACTTGAGAATCTCATTTGTTTCCTCATCTATGAAGGGAACTGTATCAGCATATGAGTAGTAAGTAACGTAACGGTCCAGCATGTTAGGGTGCTGAAGCACACCGTTACCACTCAGTGACGAAGTGTACATAAGGTTGTTGAACAGATGGGTTCTGGCAATTGTATCGCAGACTGCGGTATCACCAAGTACAGAATTGATGTCTGTAAAGATGGCTTTCTGCTGTTCTGTCTTTGCTTCATCCCTTCTCTGCTTGAAATAGTCATCAAGAGCAGCGTTGCTTGGTGCAAAACATGTGTAGGTACCATAAGTACTCATCTGGCCCCACAACTTTGCAGTTTTAAGAATCTGAACAAAGTAAGAATAGTCTCCGTGATACTTTCCTGCTTTTGTTCCTGCCAGATAATCGGCAATTGTCTCGCCGTCATTTGTGTAGTAGGTACCAGGATGATCCTCCTTCCACAGATCGGCACATGAAGACACAATTCCGGCCAGAGCCAAAGTACTGGCTACTGCCATTCCGGTTAAAAGTTTTTTAGAATTAAAAAGCTTCATATTAGTTTGGTTATTAATTAATTAGCAATATAGGCTGGACGTTTTTATGCATTTTGAACTGTCAAAATGTGTATTCGTCCGGTATTATAGCGCGTAAAGATATGTATTTTTTTTGTCACTATAACATATTTTTAAATGAATTTTAATTAAGTGCACATAAAAAAGAGCGCTAACCCTGTTGGGGATAGCGCTCTTTAAAGCTTTGGTTAAAGACTGATTACCAGCTCATGCGGTAGTTGCCGCTCAGGTGAAGCAGAGCGAACAGGGTTACAAGACCATCGTAGTAAACGTCATAGTAACCGTCCTCGTATGGCTCAAGAACCATGTCGTCCATGAGGTGACGTACAATAGCCTGGCTGTACTCGTTGTCTGTGATCAGACCCAGGGTAGCTGTGGTAGCTACCAGACCTATTGAGTGACGCAGGGCTGTTGCACGGTACTGACCCATGCCGGCGCTCATTACGTAACCTGGCTTGCCTCCGTCAAGAGCAAACTGGTCTGGGAATTCCTTGATGCCGTATGCAGCCATTGTTTTCTGGAACTTGTCTGCATATTCTTTCTGCCACTGGGCATCCTTGCGGTACCAGTTAAAGTCCATTGCAATGTTCATTGGTGTACGCCATGAGTCATAGTGGAACTCTGAACCACGGTTTGGTGTTCCGTCAAACTGGCACTGGTCTGGATTAAGACCGGTCTTCTCGTCGCAAGCCTTGTGCAGGAACTCACGGCTCAGCTGAGCGCACTCACGGTAAAAGTCTGCGCGTCCGTCCTGAGCAGTCTCGGCCCAGATCTCATAGAATGCAGGCAGATGGTATGAAGGGTCTGTCCAGGTATTTGAACGTGTATCTGGGCAGAAGTTGATGAGCTTGTGCTCCATGTTGATGATGTTGGTAACACCGTCGCTACCATCCTTTGAGAAGAGTACGTTCAGGAGTTCCTGAGCCTCGGCAAGGTAGTTGATGGCACCGTCATTACCCCAACGGCGTGAAGCCAGCAGAAGGTCTGTAATGAAGTAGAGCTCACCGTCACTTGCAGAACCACCGGCACGGCGGGTCTTGCCGTCTGGGTTGATACTCCAGTCAATAAGGCCCTTACGTGGACCCTGCTTAACCATCATGTACTCCTTGGTCCAGCGCCAGATGCGGTCAAACTTGTCCTGCTTGTCCATCTGTACAGCTACCATCATGCCGTATGACTGGCCCTCTGTGCGTACATCTATATTCTTTACGTCCGATACGTAGCCCATGTCATCGCCTACATCCTGATAAGCGCGACGCTCGCTCTCAAATACCTCGTAATATACATCCTGGATCTTCTTGTCAATCTCTTTCTGAGAGTAACCGAGTTCCTTAAGGTAGTTGCGGTACTTGCCGCTCTCAATAGAAGCCTTCTTGGCTGGTTTGAGCTTTTTTGCTTCGCAGTTCATGCTGCCCATAGCCATAAGGCCGGCAAGAACCATTGTGATTAGTCTGAACTTTCTCATATCATTATTATTTAGTGTTATCCAATATATGACTTCCAACGGCGGTATGCCTCGTCATAAGCAGGCATATCCGATGCCTTAGGCTCAATTACGCGGATTTTCTGCAGTGATGCGAATGCCTCGTTGTGGTCATTGTAAATGCGGGCACCCATACCTGCACCCTTGGCGGCACCTATGGAACCGTCTGTATCGTAGAGCTCAATGGTAGCTCCGGTTACACCTGCAAGTGTATCGCGGAAGAGCGGGCTCAGGAACATATTGGCGTTTCCGGCGTGGATCTTGTTGACCGGCATTCCCATATCTTCCATTATCTCAATACCATACTTAAAGGAGAATACTATACCTTCCTGGGCAGCGCGGAGCAGGTGAGAACGGTTGTGGATGTTAAAGTTCACGCCGTTAAAGCTGCATCCGTGTTCCTTGTTCTCAAGTACACGTTCTGCACCGTTGCCGAATGGGAGTACAGAAACGCCGCATGAACCTATAGGAGCCTGGGCTGCCAGGTCATTCATCTCGGCGTAGCCAATGCCCTCGGGTACTATGTTGCGTTTCATCCATGCGTTCAGGATACCGGTACCGTTAATGCAGAGAAGTATGCCAAGACGGTTGAACTTGGTCTTGTGGTTTACGTGGGCAAATGTATTTACCCTTGACTTGGGATCATAGCTGATTTCTCCGTTTACACCGTAAACTACTCCCGATGTTCCGGCGGTCGATGCAATCTCGCCCGGCTCAAATACGTTCAGTGAGAGAGCATTGTTTGGCTGGTCGCCTGCACGGTAGGTAACAGGTGTGCCGGCTGCAAGTCCAAGTTCCTTGGCTGCGGCAGCAGTGAGCTGTCCCTGCTCTGCAAATGTGGGAACAATTTCTGGTATGAATGAGCGTGGTATTCCGTAGTAGTCAAGCAGGAATCCTGCAACATCGCCAGTCTGGAAATCCCAGAACATACCCTCTGACAGACCTGATATTGTGGTTGAGATCTGGCCGGTAAGGCGCATGGCTACGTAGTCGCCCGGGAGCATGATCTTGTAGATGTTGTCAAATATTTTTGGCTCGTTACGCTTAACCCATGCCAGCTTGGATGCTGTAAAGTTACCTGGAGTGTTGAGCAGGTGTGTAAGGCACTGTGAACGGCCCAGCTGCTGGAATGCATCCTCACCTATGCCTACTGCGCGTGAGTCACACCAGATGATAGCTGGACGGAGCACTTTCTGGTCCTTGTCTACGCATACCAGACCATGCATCTGATATGATATTCCTATGGCGCGGATGTCCTTGACATCAACCTTGCACTGTGAAAGTACATCGGCTGTTGCTGCCTTGAGGTAAGACCACCAGTCCTCTGGGTTCTGTTCTGCCCAACCTGGGTTGACGGCCTTGATGGGTGCTTCACTTTTTGGGGCGAATGCAGTTGCCACGCAACTGCCGCTCTGAGCGTCTACGAGGCTGCACTTCACTGAAGAACTGCCTATGTCATAACCTAATAAGTACATGTTGTAATTTGTATGTGTACGTAAATAAATTTTTCCTGTTAACCGGCGTTACATTGCCGGCGCTTTTTGCAAAGTTATTACAAAGTTAAATAAAAGAAATGGAAATATAGTGCGTACGCGCTTTTTTATTGATGTAAGGCCTGTATTCCAAGTAAAAGGATTACATTCGCAAATCCTAACTTTATTGCAATATGAAGAAGCTGATTATTCTGGCTTTCCTGGCTATGACCCAGACTGCCTGTTTTGCCCAAAATGGAAAGGGACTCAAGCTTTGGTACGATGCTCCCTCAAAACAATGGACCGATGCCCTTCCGCTGGGTAACGGCCGACTGGGCGCCATGGTTTTTGGAACTCCTGAGAAGGAACGCATCCAGATCAATGAAGAAACCATTTGGGGTGGTGGCCCTCACAACAACGTAAACAATAAGGCAAAGGACGGACTTGCAGAGATCCGTCAGGCTCTGTTTGAGAACAGGAGAAAGGACGCACAGTCCCTGGCCGATGAGTATATCAATACTCCGGGACCTCACGGAATGCCGTATCAGACTGCCGGTTCCCTGGTCCTTGATTTTGAAGGAATGGCCCATTTCACCGACTATTACCGTGAGCTTGACCTGGAGCGCGCAGTTACCACAACCAAGTTCAAGGTAGATGGTGTGGAGTACACCCGCCAGGCATTCGTATCGCAGCCTGATCAGGTTATAGTAATGCGCCTTACCGCATCCAAGAAGGGCTCTATCTCATTCTCTGCAACCTATGACCTGCCTTACAAGGAAGACAGGATCCTGGAAAGAGGCTGTGAGTATAAGGACAAGACAAAGACCTTCTTTGGCAAAAAAATCAAATACGAGGGTAATGGAACCCTGAGCGTTTCCTGCAAGGGCGATGACCACGAAGGTGTAGAGGGAAAGATCCTTTTTACCGATAAAACCCGCATTTATTCCGAGGGCGGTTCTATGGGTATGATAGACAACGGCATTACCGTAACAGGTGCCAATGCCGTTACAATCTATATTTCCATAGGAACCAACTTTGTAAATTATACCGATGTAAGCGGAGACCAGAATGAGGTAGCCAACAGGTATCTTGACGCTACAAAACATGGTGCCAAGTATTACAAGAAGGTTCTTGAGCGTCACATAAAGTGTTATCAGGAGCAGTTCAATACCGTTACCCTTGACCTGGGAACCAATGAACATGCAGACCTGCCTACCGACAGGCGCGTGGCCGAATTCCGCAATACGTTTGACCCACAGCTGGTAACCCTGTATTTCCAGTTTGGACGTTACCTGCTCATAAGCTGCTCACAGCCTGGTGGTCAGGCCGCCAATCTCCAGGGTATATGGAACGAAAGCCGTCAGGCTCCATGGGATGGCAAGTACACCACAAACATCAACCTTGAAATGAATTACTGGCCAGCATACGTGTGCGGCATTCCCCAGACATTCCAGCCATTCCTGAGTCTTGTAAAGGATTGTGCCGAGCATGGTAAGGAATCGGCCCGGATGTACGGATGCCGTGGTTGGACCATTCACCACAATACAGATATATGGCGTTCTACCGGTATGGTTGACGGTGCATACAACGGTATGTGGCCTGCAGGTGCTGCATGGCTCTGCCAGCAGATTTGGGACAGCTATCTGTTCAATCAGGATGAGGACTACCTCAAGGAGATATATCCAATAATGAAGAGCGCATGTGAGTTCTTTATTGATTTCCTTGTAGAGGAACCTGTATCAGGAAACAGGTATCTGGTGGTTGCTCCTTCATACTCGCCTGAGAATGCTCCTCAGATGGATCCGGACAACCGCAATATTACTACATCGTTTGGTGTGACCATGGATAATCAGATGCTTACAGACTTGTTTGGCAATACTATAGAAGCTGCTGCACTCATGGGCGAGACTGGGTTGTTCGTAGATAGCCTTAAGACCATAAAGGGCCGTCTGGCTCCTATGAAGATAGGTAGCTGGGGACAGCTCCAGGAGTGGTTCCAGGATTGGGACAATCCAAAGGATAACCACCGTCACGTATCACATCTTTGGGGTATGTTCCCGGGCCGTCAGATTACAGCCGATGGTACACCAGAACTCTTCCAGGCTGTACGCACATCTCTTGAGGCACGCGGTGATGAGTCTACCGGCTGGTCAATGGGCTGGAAGGTTTGCCTGTGGGCACGACTGCTGGACGGTAACCATGCATACAAACTAATCCAGGATCAGCTTAAGCCTGCGGGCGGACGCGGTTTTGGAGGCAGCGGCGGTACATACAACAACCTGTTTGACGCGCACCCACCATTCCAGATTGACGGAAACTTTGGCTGCACCGCAGGTATAGCCGAAATGCTCGTACAGAGCCACACCGGAAAGATTGTCCTGCTGCCTGCACTGCCTGATGTATGGAAGGACGGTACAGTCAAGGGTCTGCGCTGCCGTGGTGGCTTTATAATGGATGAGCTTACCTGGAAGGACAACAAGCCTGTAACAGCTACCTTTACTGCTACCGTGGATGGTTCCATTGAGGTGGTGTTCGGTTCCAATGTACAGAAACTCAATACCCAGAAGGGTAAGTCTTACACATTTACATTTTGAGATAACATAATTCAGTAATACAAATGAAAACTATTGCTAAAATTGCAGGTATGGCGGTGGCCGGATTGTTGTGTGCTACCGGTACCCATGCACAGAAAGCTGTCTCTGTGGACTGGTACGGATTTGTAGCAGCCCAGAGCCATATCAATACCAGAGAAAGCGCTACAGCAGCCGGAGGGTTCCTGTATCTGTATCCGCTTGATCAGAAAATAACCGAATTCGGCGAGGATGCCAACCAGCATACTCAGTATTCCTGGTTTGGAACCATGGCCCGCATGGGCATGAAACTGACGGGCCCCGAAGTAATGGGAGCTGCCAGCCGCGGTCAGATTGAATTGGAGTTTTCCGGTTTTAACGGATCTGCTGCCGTAGCTAATCCTGTTCTTTACCGTCATGCTTTCATGGCATTGGACTGGGATAATTCATCGTTGTTGCTGGGCCAGACCTGGCATCCCATGAATGAGCTGTTCCCATCGGTCCAGAGCATAGCGATAGGTGCTCCATTCAATGCCCTGAACCGTTCTCCGCAGCTCAGATATACCCATTTCCTGGGCGACAACAGGCAGTACCGTCTTACTGCGGCTGCCCTGTTCCAGTATATGAATGCATCTATGGGACCTAACGGACGCAGCAATGAGTATCAGAAAAACTGCGGTATTCCGGAATTCTATGTAGGCGCCGACATGGTTCTTGGAGGTTTTACCCTGGGTATAGGAGGCGAGTGGATGAGACTTGCACCAAGAATAGCTACATCGGCCGGTAGAAAGACCACAGAGAATATTGATGCTTTCTCGGGCATGGTCCAGGCCAAGTATGACAAGGGCGCGTTCTCATGGAAGGCAAAGGCCCTGGTTGGACAGAACATGTCTAACATTGGAATATGCACTGGATTTGGTGAGGCCAGGGTAGGAGACCACTACGAGTGGCAGAACCTCAATGCTATGTCCACCTGGACCCACTTCTCTTATGGTAAGTCTGTAAAGGCAGGCCTGTTTGGAGGTTATATGAAAAACCTTGGTGGAAAGGAGGGCTGCCAGTTTGATGCAGGTAAGATCTATGCTATAGGCGGTGGTAAGCTGGATGCCATGTATCGTGTGGCTCCAAGTGTATCATGGCTTGTAGGCAATATGAATATTGGCTGTGAGTATGAGCTTACATCGGTTGCATACGGAGATGTACAGCCGCGCGGCAATGTGGCAAACAGCCATTGGATAACCAACCATCACCTTATTCTGTCTGTGCTGTACAGCTTTTAATGAAGATAGGAGATATTGATTTTGGCACAAGGCCGGTTTTCCTGGCACCCATGGAGGATGTCACGGATCCGGCTTTCCGTCTTTTATGCAAGCGGTTTGGGGCCGATATGGTCTATACCGAGTTTGTATCGAGCGATGCGCTGATACGCGAGGTTAACCGGACCATGCAGAAACTGGCCATCTGTGATGAGGAACGTCCCGTAGCCATACAGATTTACGGTAAGGATACAGAAGCCATGGTTGGCGCAGCCAAGATGGTGGAGAAAGCCGGTCCCGACGTGCTGGACCTTAATTTTGGCTGTCCTGTAAAGAAGGTGGCCGGAAAGGGTGGCGGTGCAGGTATGCTGCAGAACATACCCAAGATGCTGGAGATAACACGTGCTGTGGTAGATGCCGTAAAGATTCCGGTTACGGTAAAGACACGCCTGGGATGGAACGATGACAGCAAGATTATTGTGGAACTTGCCGAGCAGTTGCAGGATTGTGGTATCCAGGCGCTTACCGTACATGGACGTACCCGTGCCCAGATGTATACAGGTCAGGCAGACTGGACCCTTATAGGCAAGATAAAGGAGAATCCCCGCATGCGTATTCCGATTATTGGAAACGGAGACATAACCACACCTGAGCGTGCCAAGGAGTGTTTTGACAGATATGGGGTGGATGCCATAATGATAGGAAGGGGCAGTTTTGGAAGACCGTGGATATTCAGGGAGGTAAAACACTATCTTGAGACCGGAGAGAAATGGCCGGACCCGGGTTTTCAGTGGAAACTTGATGTTCTCAAGCAGGAGGCCCTGGACAGCATGGCCCGTCTGGATGAACGTCGCGGAATAGTTCATATACGCCGTCATCTTGCAGCAAGTCCACTGTTCAAGGGACTGGAGGATTTTAGGCATACACGTATAGAGATGCTGCGTGCCGAGACTGCCAAGGATCTTTTTGAAGTGATGGACAGAATAAATGAAAACTGGTTCAAAACAACCGATGAAAAGGGAAGAATTTGAAATAATGGCCCCTGTGGGCTCTTGGGAGAGCCTGGCAGCTGCCTTTCAGGCGCATGCCGGATCCATATACTTTGGTGTTGAAAAACTCAACATGCGTTCCCGCAGTGCCAGTCATTTTACTCTTGATGACCTGCGTGAGATAGCATCCCAGTGTGATTCTCATGGAGTAAAAAGCTATCTTACCCTGAACACTGTGATGTATGGTGAGGATATTCCCCTTATACATGAGATTGTGGACGCGGCCCTGGAAGCGGGGATATCGGCCATAATAGCATGCGACATTTCTGTAATGACTTACTGCCGTAAGGTGGGTATGGAGGTACATCTCTCTACCCAGCTGAACATAAGCAATATTGAGGCTCTCAGGTTCTATGCCCAGTTTGCCGATGTTGCAGTGCTTGCCCGTGAACTCAACCTGGACCAGGTGGCCGAGATTTACAGACATATTGTAGAGGAGAATATATGCGGACCGTCGGGCAGACAGATACGCATAGAGATGTTCTGCCACGGTGCACTGTGCATGGCCATAAGCGGCAAGTGTTATCTGAGCCTTAATGAGCTTGGTGCAAGTGCCAACAGGGGTGCATGCATGCAGGTCTGCCGCCGCGGATACACCGTAAAGGATAAGGAAAGCGATATTGAGCTCTCTGTTGAGAACCAGTATATAATGTCTCCCAAGGATCTAAAGACAATCAGGTTCATGGACCGTATGATTGAGAGTGGAGTAAGGGTGTTCAAGATAGAAGGCCGAGCCCGCGGTCCCGAATATGTACGTACCGTGGCAGAGTGCTATGGCGAGGCTATAGATGCCTGCATGAATGGCCAATTTACCGATGAAAACAAGGATAATTGGGATAAAAGGCTTGCTACTGTCTTTAACCGCGGGTTCTGGGACGGCTATTACCTTGGCCAGAGACTTGGCGAATGGAATGAGAAATATGGTTCTCAGGCTACAGAGACAAAAGTGTATGCCGGCAAGTGCACCGACTACTTTTCCAAGCTTGGTGTGGGCGAGTTCCTCATGGAGGCTGCCAGCGTGGATGCAGGAGATAAGCTCATGGTGACCGGCAATGCCACCGGTTGTATTACTTTTGAGCTGGATGATCCCCGTGTGGACCTTAAGACTGTAGAAAATGTTCCCAAGGGCGTACGTGTATCGTTCAAGACTCCCCAGAAGGTTCGCAGAGGCGACAAGTTGTACAAGATTGTATCTAGGAATTCCTGAATATGAAAAAAACAATGCTCTTTTTTGCTGCCATGCTGATGGCCGCGCCAGTCATCTCCCAGGATGAAGTTGAGATTAGTGTAAACAGCAGTAAGCCAAGCGGCATTATTGATGAGATGCTCTATGGTCAGTTGTTTGAACATATCTATTTTTCGGCCAACAACGGTGTTTGGAACGAGATGATTTTTGAGCGTTCCTTTGAACCGGAGCAGTATCCTGGCATACATCCACGTGACGGCTATTTTGACGGCTGGTTCATGGACGATGACATGGTCCTGCATTCGCCTACCCGTTATGAGCAGCCACTCAAGATTGACAGCCTTGAGACCTGTGACTTTGACATTACCATGGATGTGAACTGGCGTTCATACAAGCTGGCCCGCCGTTCATGGAGCGGTGGACTGCTGGACATACGCTTTGCATTCCGCAACAAGGAGGACGGTTCGCCGTACTACGTACGCATACACGATCCCTATTATGAAGGACGTACTTTTACACCTGCCCAGACCCAGTCTCAGATTGATGCTGCCAATGAGGCACCCGCCCGTGCAGCCCTGCAGCAGCAGAGCACAACGGCCGACTTCTCTATCTGCGCAATGGAGGAACGTGAGTCTGCCGGATTTGGCGGCCGTCCGGGACGCCGCATGAGCACACTTACTCCGTTGGCATCGGCCCCTGCAACCAAACAGCAGGTCAATGAGGACCAGCAGTGGCACAAACTGCGTGTGGAGAGCCGTGGCAGCAAGGCTACCGTCTATTTTGATGACAAGGAGGTTGTAAACTATGACGGACTTGAGAAAGCCCAGAAGAACTATCTTACATTCTGGGTAAACTATACTGAGGCTTACTATCGCAATATTAAGGTGACCGATGCTGCCAATGGTAAGGTGCTGTTTGAGGGTACTCCGGGTGACGTGCAGATTCCGGCCGTTGCCCAGCAGTGGAATCCGTTCGGTGACGGCAAGTTCAGCCTTGTAAAGGGCGATGCCATAAACATGGAGTATTCACAGCGTATTGTTGCCGGCAAGAAGATGACCGGTGTAAGCCAGGGTCCGCAGAGCGTTGTTCCGGGCGAGACATACGTAGGTTCAATCTATGCCAAGGGTAAGGGAACACTTGTTGTGGGCCTGCGCGACGAGAACGGCGTATGGTTTGTGGAGCAGTCCTTAGGTAAGGTAAGCAAGGATTGGAAAAAATATGAGTTCTCTATGAACGCCGGTTCAAACAGCGGTACAGCAGAATTCGTGATAGGAGTAATGCCAAAGGGCAATATCCAGGTTGACCAGGCTACCATGTCCACACAGACAGGACTTGACCTGGGCGGTTTCCGTCCCGACATCCTGCAGGCAGTCAAGGATCTGCATCCAACATGCCTGCGCTGGCCGGGTGGTGGCTACGTGGCCCAGTACAACTGGCAGTGGGGTATAGGTCCGCAGGAGAACCGCCGTCGCTGGGATCACTGGATGTGGATGGACTATGACCAGAACTGCTTTGGTACCGATGAGTTCATAAAGTTCTGCCGTGAGGTCAACTCTGAGCCTGTAATGGTTGTAAGCGTTAAGTTTGAGCGCCCGGAAGATGAATATGAGCAGATTAAGCAGGATGCACTGAACTGGCTGCGCTACTGCAATGCCCCTGCAACAGATGAGTGGGGTGCCAAGCGCGCCGCAAACGGACATCCTGAACCATACAACGTAAAGTACTGGGAGATAGACAATGAGATGTGGGAGATGGGTATTGACCGCTATGAGAGATGCGTACGTGACTTTGGTACTGCCATGCGTGAGATTGACCCAACAATCAAGATCATTGCCTGCGGTGGATTCCCTGAGGACGAGCAGTTCATTAAGCGCTCTGGCAACTATTTTGACTACATGAGCCTGCACCATTACGAGCAGCAAGGTGGCTATGCTACCGGTCCTGCACGTCTGGGCCAGCAGTATGACCGCTATGCCGAGTGGTTTGCCCAGGGACCTAACCCAAATATAAAGCTCTTTATCTCTGAGTGGAACCTTAACAGCATTGACTGGCGCACAGGTCTGTTTGCCGGTGGATTCCTAAATACCTGTGAGGCCCGTGACGTGGTGGCCATGGGTGCAGCAGCACTGTTCATACGCCGCACCGATTCACCTGACTGGAACAATGCTTTCATTAACTTTGACTACAAGGACCTGTTTGTGGCTCCAAACTATCAGGTAACAGAACTCTGGTACAACCACTTCTCAAAGTACCGTCTTGACTATGAGGGTGAGACCGGAAACCTGAGTGTAAGTACCACGCTCTCTGAGAATGGCAGAGATGTTATTGTAAAGGTGGTAAATCCTACAGAGAATACATACTCTCTCCGTGTAAAGGGTAACTGGGACGGGGTTGGACAGACTGAGTTTGAATACTTTGCCCCAGGTTCACTTACAGTGGCAAACAGCATGGAGAACAAGAATGCCGTGGAACTCAGGAAAACAGCCGGAAACATTGATGGAAACGATGTTATCCTGGAAATTCCATCCCTTTCGGCAGGTGTATTGACAATTACAAAAAAATAAGATATGAAGAACCTTAAGTTTGTATTGACAGCAGTGCTGGCTGCTACTGCAATGGTAAACTGTAACAGCCAGGTAAAAGAGACTTATACAGACAACCGTGTGGTTGAGGATGGTGGAACCGGTAAATACAAGGCTATCATGGTTACCGAGCCAAGCCTTGAAGCCCACACCATATTCCGTCCAGCCGACCTTACCCCCTTTGGCAAGAAGAATCCTCTGCCAATACTTGTATGGGGTAATGGAGCTTGTACCAACAGTCCCTGGGAACACCAGAATTTCCTGAGTGAGATTGCATCTCATGGATTCATGGTAGTGGCTATAGGTTATTGGCCGGCTCCGGGACAGCAGTATCGCGGTGCCATGTCCAAGAGCGAACAGCAGATTGAGGGTCTTGACTGGGCCATAGCCCAGAATGCCGATAAGAACAGCCCGTACTATGGTAAGCTGGATGTAGACAACATAGCTGCTGCAGGTATGTCATGCGGTGGTCTGCAGACCTTGGTCAATGCGGCCGACAAGCGTCTTAAGACCGTAATGATTTGCAACAGCGGTAGTTTTATTGATCCGTCTGGCGCTGTTCCCAACATGCCAATGCCTCAGAAAGAGGATCTTAAGAAAATCCATACTCCTATTATGTATCTCCTGGGTGGTCCTACCGACATTGCCTATGAGAACGGTATGGATGATTTCCATAGGATTGACCATGTACCAGCCTTTGCAGCCAATTTCCCAGTAGGACACGGCGGAACATACTCTCAGCCTCATGGCGGTGAGTTCTCTGTAGTGGCTACAGCATGGCTTGAGTGGCAGCTCAAGGGAAACAAGGAGGCCGGTGCCATGTTTACCGGAAAGCCATGTGGACTTGAGTCTCGCCAGGATTGGTCTGCAGAGAAAAAGAACATTGACTGACAAATCAATACACAACCTCCCCGAGGAGGTGTGACAGAGTATCTATGAAACTGCAGACTCCCGTCCAGATAGAACCTCTTGATAAAAGGTTTACCTACCATGACAGTATGCTCATGGTAGGTTCCTGTTTTGCCCAGGAAATAGGGCAGCGAATGGAAAACCGTTATTTTGACGTCAGGGTGAATCCTTTTGGCGTACTCTTTAACCCTCTCTCTATTGCTGACTGCCTGGGATTGCTGGAGGGTTATGGCATAAACAGCTACGGATGCAGCTTTATTCCAGAGGATGTTATCCAAACACCGGGTGGGTATTGCACATTCCATCATCACGGCAGTTTTTGCAGGCCTACCGTAGATGAGTTCCTAGAGAATGCAAATACGGAATTGGCCAATTCATCGGACTTTTTCTATAGGAACGGCTGGGTAGTACTTACCCTGGGTACATCTTTTGTGTACTATGAAAAGGAGAGTGGACAGGTGGTAAGCAACTGTCATAAACTACCTGCCGACAGGTTTGAACGCCGTATGATGGATGCCGATCAGGTTTATTCTGCCCTGAGTCAGTATGTAGCTGCAAATCCCAACCGCCAGTGGATTTTTACCGTAAGCCCTGTACGGCATATTGCAGATGGCCTGCATGAGAACCAGCTCAGTAAGGCAACCCTGCTTATGGGTGTAGACAGATTGGTAAAGCGATTCCCCAATGCGCACTATTTCCCTGCCTATGAAATCCTGCTGGATGAGTTGCGTGATTACCGTTTCTATGCCGATGACATGATGCATCCATCGGCCCTTGCTGCTGATTATGTATTTGAGCGTTTTATGGATTTTATCCTTATGGACTCAGAACGCGAGAATCTGAATGAGGCCGGGCGCATTTATTCCATGATGAACCATAAGATCCTGAACCCTGATACTCCAGCAGCCCAATCCTTCCTGGCCAAACGCCAGAATGAATACGAACAGTTCCTTAAAAGGATACGGGGTTAATATTATATGTAGGTAGTAAGTAACCCAGCAACAACAAAAAAAGACGCCTTTAAAAGCGTCTTTTTTTTGTGGTGCCACCGGGAATCGAACCAGGGACACAAGGATTTTCAGTCCTTTGCTCTACCAACTGAGCTATGGCACCAAGAGCATTTGTTCCTAATGCGGGTGCAAAGATACGTACTTTTTCTATACCCGCAAGTTTTTGGGCACAAAAATGTTCATATCATTAAAAAATGGTATACCTTTGCATCGTCTAAGGATAATCGGAATGTAGCGCAGTTGGTAGCGCACTACGTTCGGGACGTAGGGGTCGGGCGTTCGAGTCGCCTCATTCCGACATAAAAACTCAGCAAACGCTGAGTTTTTTTTGTCGGAATGTCTTTCCCTTCTTTTATTTCGCTCCGCGAAAGTGGCGGCCTCCAGCCGCGCTCGCCCGTTCCGGGCTCCTCCAAGCTGGGCTATTTTGTAGGCGAGGCGTAACGCCCGACCCTGCTGCTTGGCTGTGCGGATTAGGCTGGTTCCTTTTGTTGAATAGGGGGATTTATTAAACTTTTTAGACAAACGGGACTACCTATGGGTTTTTTGGTTACTTTTGCTTGAATATAGACTGAAAGTTTGCGATATGGAGAATAATATAAAGCCGGCTCAGGGAAAACTGGGTGTATTAAGCGTAGGTCTGGGAGCAGTTGCAACTACTTTCATAACCGGTACTCTCATGGCCAGAAAGGGCCTGGCCAATCCAGTGGGTTCATTTGCACAGCTCGGTAAGATGCGTGTGGGCCGCGGAGAGAACAAACAATATAAAAAGGTAACAGATATAGTGCCCATGGCCAGCCTGAATGACGTGGTTTTTGGTGCATGGGATGTTTTTACTGATAATGCCTACCAGAGCGCTATGTTCTGCAAGGTCCTGCGCAAGGAGGATATTGAACCTGTCCGTGATGAGCTGGAACAGATACGCCCCATGAAGGCTTGTTTTGACCGTAACTACGCCCAGAATCTTCTTGACCCTGAATTTGGCCGTATTCCAGATCCTGTCTGGGCCATGCCGGAGGATACCCGCTGGAACTATGCGCAGAATATAAGGAACGACATACGCGAATTCAAGAAGAACAACGGCTGTGACCGCGTTATTGTGTTCTGGATTGCCAGTACCGAGGCATATACCCCAAGGAATGAGGAGGTTCACGGAACACTTGCAGGATTTGAGGCCGCGCTCAGGAACGATGACCGAAAGCATATTTCTCCAAGCATGGTTTATGCCTACGCTGCACTTATGGAAGGATGTCCTTTCATAATGGGTGCACCTAATGTATGCGTAGATATACCAGCCATGTTTGAGCTGTCCCACAAACAGGGACTCCCCATTGTTGGTAAGGATTTCAAGAGTGGACAGACCATGATGAAAACTGCCATGGCTCCTATTTTTGCAACCCGAATGCTGGGTGTGGAAGGATGGTTCTCTACAAATATCCTGGGCAACCGCGACGGTCAGGTAATAGAGCATCCGGATAATTTTGAGACCAAGCGCATAAGCAAGGCATCCAGCATAGAATGGATCCTGGACAAGGAGAATTACCCCGAACTGTATTCCGATATATATCATAAGGTAAAGATCAACTACTATCCCCCACGTGGAGACAACAAGGAGAGCTGGGACAATATAGACATATTTGGCTGGATGAATTACCCAATGCAGATAAAGGTAAATTTCCTGTGCAGGGATTCTATCCTGGCTGCACCTATATGCCTGGATCTTGCGCTGTTTACCGACCTTGCCCTGAGAGCTGGCCTCAAGGGAGTTCAGGAATGGCTGTCATTCTATGTAAAGAAACCTATGACCTACGACAATGAGAGCCCGGTACATGACCTGTTCCAGCAGTTTGCCATGCTCAAGAATGAGATTCGCCTGCTTGGCGGATACGAGGCCGATCAGGAGCTTGATTAAAGAAAATCTGTAGGATAGGGAATAAAAGGAATATTCATTATGCATAACGGGAGGCGGCCTGGATGGCCGTCTCTCGCATATTTTTATTATAATTGCATATTTATTTCAAGGTATATTGTATAATGAATCCGTTTTATAACTAATTTTGCAGTCGCAACGAGAATATTTATACATTATGAAGAATAAGAACAATCGCCTGGAGGCTATCCGGCTCATTATTTCCGAGCAGGATATAAAGAATCAGGACCAGCTTTTGCAGGTGCTGAATTCCCGTGGTTACTCTGTAACGCAGGCTACCCTGTCCAGGGATCTCAAGAAAATGAAGATCTCCAAGGTTGCCAATACGTATGGTGATTACCTTTATGTATTGCCCAATCATGCCCTGCTTCAGAAAAAGAATGCCGGCATTACAGTGGAAGGAGTAGCATCTAGCCAGCCTCGATATGGATTTGTTTCTCTGAATTTCTCTGGCAATATGGCCGTTATCAGAACAAAACCGGGATATGCAAGCAGTCTTGCATACGATGTTGATAATCATAATTTTCCAAATGTCCTGGGAACAATAGCTGGCGATGATACCCTGCTTATTGTTCTTTCGGAGGGGGCAAGCCGTACGGAGATAAAGCGTTTGCTTGAACCCATAATCGTTTCATTGTAAGTTCGTTTTTTATTTATTGGAGATGGAAAACAGAATTGATGTGGTTGTGGCCGATGAGTCACACGAGAAGTACGTTGATACTATTCTTGAGACCATATCTGAGGCAGCAAAGGTACGCGGTACCGGAATAGCCAAGCGTAGCAACGAGTACGTTGTAAAGAAGATGAGAGAGGCCAAGGCCGTAATTGCCCTTGACGGTGACAAGTTTGCCGGATTCAGTTATATTGAAACCTGGCAGGACAAGAAATATGTGACTACATCGGGCCTGATAGTTCATCCGGACTACCGTGGACTGGGTCTGGCCAAGAGGATAAAGGACATGACCTTTACCCTGGCGCGTATCCGTTGGCCACATGCCAAGATATTCTCCCTGACCAGCGGAGCTGCAGTGATGGCCATGAATACCCAGCTTGGGTACAAGCCTGTAACATTTGCAGACCTTACTGAGGATGAGGCTTTCTGGAAGGGATGTGAGGGCTGTGTAAATGTAGATGTACTGCACCGTACAGGCAGAAAGTACTGTATATGTACCGGTATGCTCTATGATCCTGAAGAATATCTGCCAGCCAAGCTGACTCAGGATGTTATAGATAGGATTAAAAAGATTGAAGGAATTGATATTGAATAATAAGATGGCAAAGAAAAAAGTTGTAGTAGCCTTTTCGGGCGGACTGGACACCAGTTACAATGTAATGTACCTTACAAAGGAAATGGGCTACGAGGTTTATGCGGCCTGCGCCAACACAGGCGGATTCAGCGCTGAACAACTCAAGAAGAACGAGGAGAATGCCTACAAGCTGGGCGCAGTAAAATATGTAACACTGGATGTAACCCAGGAGTATTACCAGAAGTCACTCAAGTACATGGTTTTTGGTAATGTACTGCGTAACAACTGCTATCCAATCTCTGTGTCATCGGAACGTATATTCCAGGCACTTGCAATTGCAGACTATGCAAACCAGATTGGTGCCGATGCAATTGCACATGGTTCAACCGGAGCCGGCAATGACCAGATCCGTTTTGACATGACTTTCCTGGTAAAGGCACCGGGCGTGGAGATTATTACACTTACACGTGACCGCAACCTTAGCCGCAAGGAGGAGATTGACTATCTGAATGCAAATGGTTTTAGCGCAGATTTTACAAAGCTCAAGTATTCATATAACGTAGGTATATGGGGAACTTCCATCTGCGGTGGTGAGATACTTGATTCAAAACAGGGTCTGCCAGAGAGCGCATACCTGAAGCACCCAACAAAAGAGGGTTCAGAGATTCTGAGCCTTGACTTTGAGAAGGGTGAATTGGTTGGCGTGAACGGACAGAAATATACTGACCATATCAAGGCTATCCAGGCTGTTGAGGAGATTGGCGCAAGCTACGCCATTGGCCGTGACTGCCACGTTGGCGACACCATCATCGGAATTAAGGGCCGTGTAGGCTTTGAGGCTGCTGCCCCAATGCTGATCATTGCTGCACACAGGTTCCTTGAGAAATATACCCTGAGCAAGTGGCAGCAGTACTGGAAGGAGCAGGTTGCAAACTGGTACGGAATGTTCCTGCATGAGTCACAGTACCTGGAGCCTGTTATGCCCGATATAGAGGCTATGCTGGCAAGCTCACAGAGAAATGTGAACGGCACTGTTACCCTGGAGCTGCGTCCATACAGTTTCCAGACAGTAGGTTGCGATACTCCTGATGACCTTGTTCACAACAAGCTTGGTGAGTATGGTGAGGGTGCCAAGGCATGGACCGCCGATGACGCCAAGGGATTCATTAAGATTACATCAACCCCGCTGCGCGCTTACTATAGCGTTCATCCGGATGAGGAGAGATAATAACTTATTACTTAATAATTTAAAAGATTACTATTATGGGAGAAAAGAAACTCTACCGTTCAAGCGAGAACAAGAAAATATGTGGTGTATGCGCAGGACTTGCAGCTTATTTTGACCTTGATGTTACAATCATGCGTCTTATATTCCTTCTGCTGATGTTCGTATTTGGCGGTGGCCTGCTTGCATATCTGATTTGCGCACTCATAATGCCTGTACAGAAATGATAAAAGTAGGAATCATAGGCGGCGCCGGTTATACTGCAGGCGAACTGATTCGTATTCTGCTCAATCATCCAGACGCTGAGTTGGTATTCGTAAACAGCACCAGTAATGCCGGCAATAAGCTGAGTGCCGTGCATGGGGGCCTGATAGGCGAGACTGAAATGGTCTTTACTGACCAGTTGCCTCTGGACACCATTGACGTGCTGTTTTTCTGCACCGCCCATGGTGACACTAAGAAGTTCATGGAAGCCAATACACTCCCTGAGAACCTCAAGGTTATTGACCTTTCCATGGACTATCGTCTTGAGTCCGATGACAACAAGTTCATTTACGGACTTCCGGAGCTGAACCGCCGTGCCATCTGCAAGAGCCAGTATGTAGCCAATCCGGGCTGTTTTGCCACTGCCATACAGCTGGCACTTCTGCCTCTTGCCAAGAACCTGATGCTTAACGATGATGTGTATGTGAATGCCATTACCGGCAGCACAGGCGCAGGTGTTAAGCCAGGTGCAACCACACATTTTAGCTGGAGGACCGATAACATAAGCATCTACAAGCCTTTCGTGCATCAGCATCTGCCTGAGATAAAACAGTCTATCAGACATTTGCAGAGCAGTTTTGATTCTGATATTACATTTATTCCGTACCGTGGAGATTTTGCCCGTGGAATATATGCAACTGCAGTGGTCAAGAATGCCGTAGGCATAGATGAACTGTACCGTATTTACCGTGAGTACTACGAGGCAGATTCTTTTGTACATGTTGTTGAGGAGCCTATAGACCTTAAGCAGGTTATCAATACCAACAAGTGCCTTATCCATCTGGAAAAGCACGAGGACAAGTTACTTGTAGTATCGTGTATAGACAATCTTCTCAAGGGCGCCAGCGGTACTGCAGTGCATAACATGAACCTGCTGTTCAATCTTAAGGAGACAACCGGCCTGATGCTCAAGCCATCGGGCTTTTGATAATACTTGCAGAGCATGAAGTTATTTGATGTATACAGCCTGTTTCCCGTTAACATAGTAAAGGGACAGGGACAGAAAGTATGGGATGAAAACGGTCAGGAATATCTTGACCTGTATGGTGGCCATGCTGTTATAAGCATTGGTCATGCACATCCGCATTATGTTGAGGCAATAAGCCGTCAGGTTGCAACCCTGGGTTTCTACTCCAACTCAGTGATCAACAAGCTGCAGGAGAATTTTGCTGAGCGTCTTGGCAAGATCTCCGGTTATGAGGATTACAGCTTCTTTATGATCAACAGTGGAGCCGAGGCTAATGAGAATGCCCTTAAGCTGGCATCCTTCCATACAGGCAGAAGCCGTGTCCTGTCTCTCAAGAAGGCATTCCACGGACGTACATCGCTGGCAGTAGAGGCTACTGACAATCCTAAGATCATAGCTCCTATAAATGCCTGCGGTCATATTACATACCTGCCCTGGAATGATCTTGAGGCTGCAAAAGCAGAGCTTGCCAAGGGCGATGTAGCAGCTCTTATAATAGAAGGCATACAGGGTGTGGGCGGAATTCAGGTTCCTACCGATGAATACATGCAGGGATTGCGCAAGGCTTGTACAGAGAATGGTACCGTATTCATTCTTGATGAGATCCAGAGCGGATATGGTCGTAGCGGAAAGTTCTTTGCACATCAGTACAACGGAGTAAGACCCGATCTGATTACTGTGGCCAAGGGTATTGCAAATGGTCTGCCATGTGCAGGACTCCTTATAAGCCCAATGTTTACTCCAGTGATTGGCCAGCTGGGCACAACTTTTGGAGGTAACCATCTGGCATGCGCTGCAGCAACTGCCGTACTGGATGTCATTGAGCAGGAGAACCTGGTGGAGAATGCTTACAACGTAGGTGAGTATCTGCTATCCGAACTGCGTGGAATAAAGGGTCCCAAGGAGGTGCGCGGACGCGGTCTCATGATAGGCATGGAATTTGAGGAGCCTATCAAGGAACTCAGGCGCAGGCTGCTCTTTGAGGAGCATATCTTTACGGGCGTAAGTGGAACAAACGTAATAAGGCTGCTCCCGCCTCTCTGCATAACCAGGCAGGATGCAGACAGATTCCTGGAAAGCTACAGCAAACTCCTTAAATAGTAAAAAGCCGACATTCAAGGTCGGCTTTTTTGTCTTACTTGCGGGAATCTGTGCCCCAGAGCATTTTCTGTCTAAGGGTGGAGTAGAAATCGGAGTCCTGCAGCCTTATGAGTTTTATTGAGAATGGGGCTTGTGTAACCTCCAGAGGGGTGTGTTCGTGGCAACTAAAACTGTTTCCGTCTATCGATATGAGGAAACTGTGGCTACGGCTGCTTACATCCAGGCTTATTGTCCTGTCATTGGGCAGGACTATGGGGCGCATGGTCAGACTGTGGGGCGCAACCGGGGTAAGTACATTGACCTGTGCTCCCGGGGCAACAATGGGGCCACCCACGCTCAGAGAGTATGCAGTTGAACCGGTTGGAGTGGCAACTACCAGTCCGTCGGCCTGATATGTAATGAGCGGTGTGTTGTCTATGCTGGTTGCAATGGATATCATTGATGATATGTCATGCTTAAGGATAGCAATGTCATTCAGGGCGTATGGAGTATGTCCGTATGGTATTCCAGCCATGCTGAGCTGTAAGAGATGACGCTCCTGCAGGGTGTACTGGCCCTGGTGAATCATGCGTATGGCCTGTTCCATGTGGTCTGCGGTTATATCGGCCAGGAAACCAAGACGTCCGCTGTTTATACCAACCATGGGTATTCCTTTTACACCTATGCGTGCAGCCGTGCGCAGCAAGGTACCGTCTCCACCTATGCTTATAACTACATCGGCCTGGAAATCAGTACCTTCCAGTCTGTAGGCAGGGTTTATTTCCAGCTTTACGGTATTGGTAAGAAAGTCAAAGTATGAACTCTCTATAAGATAACTGTTGCCCAATGACTGTATCAGGCTGAGCAGTTCCTGCTCGCAGCCCAGCACTTTGGCCGGTGATGGATTGCCGAATATTGCAAAACGCATATGCTAAATTCTCTTTGTTTATCAACAAGGTGATGTGATTTATTGTTACCTTTGCTGACAAGGCAAAGATAAGGGATTTTTTTCTTAGAGTAAGAACCATATGACCAGATTGAGCGTAAATATCAATAAGATAGCCACCATAAGAAATGCCAGGGGCGGTAATAACCCTGATGTTGTTAAGGTTGCACTTGACTGTGAGAGGTTTGGAGCCGATGGAATTACGGTCCATCCCAGACCCGACGAACGTCATATAAAGCATCAGGATGTGCTGGATTTAAAACAGGTTCTTACAACAGAATTCAATATAGAGGGTTACCCTGCACCTGAGTTTATGGACCTTGTACTCAAGGTCAAGCCTGCACAGGTAACGCTTGTTCCGGATTCTCCAGACCAGATTACCTCTAATCATGGCTGGGATACTATGGCAAACCAGGAATTCCTGACAGAGATAATAGCTGCTCTAAGGGAGAAATCCATCAGGGCATCGGTCTTTGTTGATGCAGATCCAAGGATGGTTGAGCTGGCAGCCAAGGCAGGTGCCGACAGAGTGGAACTCTACACTGAACCTTATGCCACTGATTACATAAAAAAGACCCCAGAGATAGCTGTAAAGCCATTCCTGGAGGCTGCCCGTCAGGCAAGGGCATGTGGACTGGGACTTAATGCCGGACATGACCTGAGTCTGGTAAACCTTAAGTACCTTAAGGAAATGATTCCATGGATAGACGAGGTTTCCATAGGACACGCACTTGTGTGCGATGCCCTCTATCTTGGATTGGAGAGAACAATAACAGAATATAAGAACTGCATAAAATAACTATTTGAATATGTTTTTACAGGCAACTCTTACACAGGCTTTGGGCGATACAATGGCTCAGGGCCAGACATTAGTAGAAATGGCCGGCAATTCGGCCCAGAAGATGAACCTTTTTGAGATGGCCTGCAAGGGCGGCTGGATCATGCTGGTCCTGTTGCTGCTTTCTGCAGTATGTTTCTATATCTTTTTTAACCGTATAGCAGTGTACCGCAAGGCTGCTATCAAGGATCCCCATTTCATGGACCGCATAAACGATTACATGAAGAATGGAGAAACCAAGTCTGCAATCATTTTCTGCCAGGCTACAGCATCACCCCTGAGCCGTATTGTAGAGAAGGGTATAAGCCTGGCCGACCATGACCCCAAGGATATACAGATGGGTATGGAGAATACTGCAAACGTGGAGATTGCCAATCTTGAGAAGGGACTCAAGGGACTTTCTACAATTGCCAGTGCAGCTCCCATGATAGGATTCCTGGGTACCGTTATAGGTATGGTACGTGCATTCTGGGAGATGTCTAATGCCGGTAACAATATTGACGTGTCATTGCTGTCTGGCGGTATTTATGAGGCTATGATTACCACCGTAGGCGGTCTGATTGTAGGTATTATTGCACTGTTTGCCTATAACTGGCTTGTAGCACGTGTGGATAGTATTGCCAACGAGATGGAGACTTTTATTCAGGATTTTACCGTAAATCTGGAGAAGAAGTAATATGCTGAAAAGGAGAAACGAGGTATCGCCGCAGTTCAGCATGTCGTCTATGACCGACATCATATTCCTGCTGCTGATATTCTTTATGATTACATCGACCATGGTGAGCCCTAACGCCATCAAGGTGCTGTTGCCGCAGAGCTCGCAGCAGACATCGGCCAAACCGCTTACCCGTGTCATTATAGACCGTGACCTGAACTACTATACAGCTTTCGGGGCCGATGACGAGATGCCAATCTTTTTTGATGAGCTCACAGATTTCCTGATTGACTGCTCACTTAAGGAACCGGAAATGTATGTGGCTTTATATGCCGATGAGTCAGTACCTTACAAGGAGATTGTAAAGGTGCTCAATATTGCAAATGAGAACCAGTTCAAGGTTGTGCTTGCTACCCGCAAGCCCGACAGAAAGTAATTCCTGCCATGAAGAAGGAACGGGATTTTGACATATTCTCATTTCTCTGGACACTGCTGGTACACGCGGCAGCAATAGGACTGTTGTTGCTGTTGCACCTGAACAGACCAGTGGCACAGGCTGAGAGCGGTGTGCCCGTAATGCTTGGCAACATGGGAAACCTGGACACGGACTATGAGTTTACCGAGGTTAACTCAGCCCCCGCCCCCGCCCCGGTTACCACTCCTGTCCCGCCAGCCCCTCAGGCTGAGCCCAATATTACCCAGAACCTGGAGGAGACCGTGGCTATAGAGAGCGGTGAAAAGGAAAAACCTGTCAAGAAGGTGGAGGAACCCAAACAGCCTACTCCAGAGGAAATCCGTGCTGAACAGGAACGTCAGGCTGCCCAGGCTGCCCAGAACCTTATGGCCGGTGCTTTTGGAAAGAGCAGTACCATGCAGGCAAGTACTCCAACAGAGAACAATAACGATGCTGTGGGTACTCCGGGATCGGAACAGGGTAACAGTACCCAGGGCAAGACAAGCGGCGTTGGAGGATACGGATCATGGGATCTGGGAGGCCGTGACATGATGGGAGAACTGCCGCGTCCGGCATATAACGGTATTCAGGAGGAAGGACGTGTGGTTGTTACAATTACCGTAGACCCCGATGGCAATGTCATTGATACCAGAATCAATAACAGGACCAATACTACAAATGCACAGCTCCGCAGTGCTGCAATTGAGGCTGCCAAGCGGACCAAGTTCAACCAGAGCTCAGGCAATGAGAACCAGTCTGGTTCAATTACTTACTACTTTAAACTTAAATAACATGGTATATATATTCCTTGCAGAGGGATTTGAGGCAATAGAGACTATTACACCCCTGGACATGCTTATCCGTGCCGGAGTAGAGGTAAACACAATCTCCATTACCGACGAGTTCCTGGTAAAGAGCAGCCAGGGAATCCCAGTACAGGCCGATGACATTTTTGAGAACACCGATTTCAGTGATGCCGAGATGTTTATCCTGCCTGGAGGACAGCCTGGTGCAACAAATCTAGGCAAGGACAAGGACCTTAAAAAACTCCTCACCGATGCAATGCAGAGGAATATTCCTGTAGCTGCCATCTGTGCTGCTCCCACTGTGCTGGGCGGCCATGGATTGCTGAGTGGCCGCAGGGTAACCTGCTATCCGGGTTGCGAGACCCAGCTTGGCGATGCAATCTATACAGGTAGTTTTGTAGAGACCGATGGCAACCTGATTACCGCATGCGGTCCTGCTGCTGCGGTAGAATTTGCCAAAACCATTATAGAAAGGCTGTGCGGCGCGGAGACAGTATCATCGGTTTGTAACAAGATGATGTTTCCAAAAGCCTGATGCCTGACTTATCCGAGCGTGATGTAAAGTATCTGCCCGGCGTTGGCCCGGCCAGGGCTGCCTTGCTTAAAAGCGAGTTGCAGATATCTACGCTGCAGGATCTGCTTTATTTCTTTCCTTACAAATATATTGACCGTAGCCGTATCTTCCAGATAAGGGAGGTGGACGGCACTATGCCTTATATCCAGCTCAAAGGTCACATCCTGAGCTTTGAACAGATAGGCGAGGGCCGTCGCCAGCGCCTTGTGGCACATTTCTCCGATGGCACAGGCGTGGCAGACCTGGTATGGTTCAGCGGAATTAAATATACCCTGGACCGTTACCGTCCCGGTGTGGAGTATGTGGTATTTGGAAAGCCTACCATATTTGGCGGACGCGTTAACATAGCCCATCCGGAGATAGACCTGGAGGCTAACCTTAATCTTTCCGAGATGGGTATGCAACCCTACTATAACACTACGGAGAGAATGAAAAAGGCCGGCCTTAACTCAACGGCTATCCGCAAGCTGGTAGGAAACCTTATGGGGCTGATAGTCCAGCCACTGCCAGAGACCCTGCCGGAGTGGCTCAGGGAAAAGGAGCATCTTATGCCTCTTACCGATGCGCTAAAGGTTATACACAATCCTCATACCCCGCTTGAACTCCGTCTGGCCCAGCTTAGGATTAAGTTTGAGGAACTGTTCTATGTTCAGCTTAACCTGGCCCGTTATGCAAGTGACAGGCAGAACAGGTTCAAGGGCTACGTGTTTTCCAGGATTGGCGAGAGTTTTAACAGATTCTACAACGAGAAACTGCCGTTCAGCCTTACGGAGGCACAGAAACGTGTAATCCGTGAGATACGTAACGATATGGGCAGCGGCATCCAGATGAACCGCCTGCTTCAGGGTGATGTGGGCAGCGGAAAGACCATGGTGGCTGTAATGACCATGCTGATAGCAATAGACAATGGCTTCCAGGCATGCATCATGGCTCCCACTGAGATACTGTCTGAACAGCATTATGCCAATATATCCCGATTTACAGACGGACTGGGACTGAGGGTTGAACTGCTCACTGGCAGCGTAAAGGGAAAACGCCGCGAGTCCATACTCAAGGGTTTGGCCGATGGCAGCGTGAATATTCTGGTGAGTACCCATGCCGTACTTGAGGACAACGTGGAGTTTAGCCGTCTAGGCTTTGTTGTGATAGACGAGCAGCACAGGTTTGGAGTGGCACAGAGAGCCCGCCTGTGGACCAAGAGCCAGATGCCGCCGCATGTGCTTGTAATGACTGCAACTCCCATACCGCGTACCCTGGCCATGACACTGTACGGTGATCTGGAGGTATCGGTAATAGACCAACTGCCTCCCGGTCGCAAGCCCATTCAGACAGAGCATTATTACGATGGGAACCATACATCGGTCTATGCATTCCTGGACCGTGAGTTAAAGAAAGGCCGTCAGGCATATATTGTATTCCCCCTCATAGAGGAGTCCGAAAAGATAGACCTTAAGAATCTGGAGGAAGGTTACAGGGTAGTGTGTGAGCGGTTTGCCGGCTACAGTGTAAGCAAGGTTCACGGACGCATGAAACCGGCAGAGAAGGATGCCGAGATGCAGCGTTTCAAGAATGCTGAGACGCAGATAATGGTTGCAACCACCGTTATAGAGGTTGGTGTTGACGTACCTAATGCAAGCATCATGGTCATTGAGAATGCCAACAGGTTTGGGCTGTCCCAGCTGCATCAGCTGCGTGGCCGTGTGGGCCGTGGAGCAGACCAGTCGTTCTGCCTGCTCATTACCCCATACCAGCTGTCTGAGGATACACGCAAGCGCATTGAGATTATGTGTGCAACGGCCGATGGGTTTGAGATAGCCGAAGCAGACCTTAAACTCCGTGGTCCCGGTGATCTGGAAGGTACACAGCAGAGTGGTATTGCATTTGACATTAAGCTGGCAAACCTGGCACGCGACGGCGCGCTGATAGAGCATACCCGTGGTATAGCCCGTGCAATAGTGGCTGCCGACCCTGAATTGTCCAGGCCGGAGAATGTATTGATGCTACGCGTACTCAAGGCACTCAAGAAAAGTGAGTACGACTGGTCTTCAATTTCGTGACAATTGACTATTTTTGCAACATAAAATAAAAAGATGTTGCTCTTACAATCATACAGACTTTCCGTAATAGCCCTGATTCTATGCCTGTGGTGTGGAGTGGCCGGTGCTCAGGATGCAAAACCTGCGCATGTAAGGCCGGTTCGGGCAATGGAAAGGGTAGATGAGCCAAAGCATCTGTCGGCAGGTATGGCAGTGGATCTGGATAATCCAGCCTCTTACCTGTACCCCGAATGGAGTAACAGTTATGTGCACAGGTTTGACAACGTTCCAATGCCAGACTCCGTGGTAATCTCCATGAAAGGATACTGCATGCCTACAGACAGTACCCGCATTACCGATACCTATGGCTACCGTTCATGGCGCGGACGTCTGCACCTGGGGCTGGACATCAAGGTTCTCAAGGGCGATACCATCCGTGCGGCATTTGACGGCAAGGTACGTATATCGCGTTATGAGAGGAACGGATACGGACACTACCTGGTACTCAGGCATCCCAATGGACTGGAGACCGTTTACGGACATCTGTCAAAGAAACTGGTAGAGGAGAACGATATTGTCCATGCCGGTGATCCTATAGGACTGGGAGGAAATACCGGAAGGTCAACAGGTTCACATCTGCATTTTGAGACAAGGATACTGGGTAACGCCATCAATCCTGCCAAGATGTTTGATTTCCCTAACCAGAAAGTGGTTACAGACTATTATGTCTATCAGAAGAATACCCGTGAGGTTTACTACAAGGTAAAGAGCGGGGATACCCTGATAGGAATTGCAATGAAGAACGAGACGTCGGTGGCAAATATCTGCAAGCTGAACGGCATATCCAAGAATGCCGTAATAAAGGTTGGACAGACACTGAGGGTAAACTGATAAGGATATGAGTGGTAATAATGTAGGAAAGAAGGTTGTGGTGACCAATACAAACAGTGAGTTTGAACAGGTTATTTCCATGTGCCGCAGTCTGTATGTAAAGAAGCTGCAGGACTATGGCGCTTCATGGCGCATTATGCGTCCGGAGTCTCTTACAGACCAGATTTTCATTAAGGCCAAGCGTATTCGCAGCCTTGAGACCAAGGGTGTGTCCCTTATAGACGAGGGCATAAGCTCAGAACTGATAGGCATAGTGAACTATGGCATAATAGCCCTCATACAGTTGGAGTTTGGTTTTTCCGATACTGTAGATGTGGACTCCGAGTGGGCCATTGACCAGTATGACAGGTATGCCAATGCAGCCCTGGAACTCATGAAAAAGAAGAATCATGACTACGATGAGGCCTGGCGCGGAATGCGTACCACCTCCTACACGGATCTTATCCTTACCAAGATAAACCGTACCAAGGAGATTGAGGGACACGATGGCCAGACTGTTGTATCGGAAGGTATAGACGCCAATTACATGGATATGATAAACTATGCTGTATTTGGCCTTATAAAGACTGTGATAGAAAAGAAACCAGAATAATAATGGGCAACCAGACAGAGAAAAAGCTTACACCCCAGGGAGTATTGGTAAACTTTTGCCGTATTCTCATAGGACTTACATTCCTGTTCTCGGGTATTGTAAAGGCTATAGATCCTGTTGGAACACAGATCAAGCTTTCTGATTACCTGTATGCTTTTGGTATGGGCGGAATGCTGCTGGATTCTACCCTGCTCATTTTTGCGTGCCTTCTTGCAGGATTTGAAATCCTCATTGGCGCATACATGACCAGCGGCGTGTTCAGCAAGGGCTCATCGTTGCTCACTCTTTTGATGATGAGTGTGCTTACGCCCTTTACTCTGTACATTGCCATTAAGAATCCTGTAGAGGAATGCGGCTGTTTTGGAGATGCCCTGGTGCTTACCAACTGGCAGACTTTCTACAAGAACATTTTCCTGCTGGCCATTGCCATATTTGTGTTTGTGCGCCGCAAGCTGATTGTGCCTTTTGTGGTAGAGAAACGGCAATGGATAATAACCCTGTTCACGGTTTCCATAGCTGTGCGTTTCATGGTAGGCAATATAAACGGTCTTCCGGTTCTGGATTTCCGTGCCTACAAGGTTGGCACAGACCTCAGGCACGAGGTACTTGAGTCTGCCAATCCCGCCATGGCCGATTTTACGCTCATGGATGAGGATTTTAATGATCTTACGGCTAATATACTGAATGACAGCGGATATACCTTCCTTCTGGTATCGCCGCACCTGGAGACTGCCAGTGAGACAAATGTGGATTTGATAGATGACATATTTGACTATTGCGAACATTATGGATATAATATAATAGGAGTAACAGCATCGGGGGCCGATGCCATAGCGGTTTGGAACGAGAATGTTGGCGTGGATATGGATTTCCTGCGCTGTGATGAGATTCCACTCCAGACTATGGTTCGTTCCAATCCCGGCCTGATACTTCTGCATGACGGAATACTGGTGAACAAGTGGAGTCATGGAACAATACCGCAGGATGAGATGCTGTCCGGTCCCATAGACGAACTCAGGATAGGGGCAGTACCGCAGAAGGATCCCTTTAGGACTCCATGGGCTGTAGGATTGCTGTTCATGCTGCCACTGCTCATGATTTTTCTGATAGACTGGCTAAGAGGTTTAATACAGTAACATTTAAAATATTTGGAAAAATGGCAAAGAAAATTGTAGCTGGAAACTGGAAGATGAACAAGAATCTCCAGGAGGGTGTGGCTCTTGCTAAGGAGCTCACAGAAGTAGTAAAGAACCCAAACTGTGACGTTATCATCGGCACACCTTTCATTCATCTGGCAAGCGTTGCCCAGGTTATAGAGGGTAGCTGCATCAAGCTTTCTGCAGAGAACTGCGCCAACAAGGCTTCTGGTGCTTACACTGGTGAGGTTTCGGCCGAGATGGTTAAGTCAACTGGTGCTGAGTATGTAATCCTGGGCCACTCAGAGCGCAGAGAGTACTACAACGAGACTCCAGAAATCCTTAAGGAGAAGGTTGAGCTTGCACTGGCCAACGGTCTTAAGGTTATATTCTGCATTGGTGAGTCTCTGGCTGAGCGTGAGGCTAACAAGCAGAATGAGGTAGTTAAGGCTGAGCTTGCAGGTTCTGTATTCCATCTGTCAGCTGAGCAGTGGAAGAACATTGTAATTGCTTACGAGCCAATCTGGGCTATCGGTACAGGTAAGACCGCTACAGCTGAGCAGGCTGAGGAGATCCACGCTTACATCCGTTCATGCGTAGCCCAGGTTTACGGTGCTGAGATGGCTGCAGAGACATCTATCCTTTACGGTGGCTCATGCAAGGCCAGCAACGCTCCTGAGCTGTTTGCAAAGCCTGATATTGACGGTGGTCTGATTGGCGGTGCTTCTCTTAAGGCTGCCGATTTCAAGGGTATCATTGACGCTTGGAACTAATGCTTAAAGCAAAACTTACATTTATAATGCTTCTCTTTACGGTTCTGGCCGGCGCCCAAGAGCGGACGCTGGTACAGGACCTGGAGAGGGACATTCCCGGCAAGGGACAGATACGTGTGGAGAGGGATGCCCGTCTGGACAGCCTGATAGGCACTGTATCCGATATTGAATCGGGAACAAAAATCAAGGCCAAGGGATATAGAATCCAGGTCTATGCGGGAAACAATACCCGCGCATCAAAGGATAGGGCAAATGCCGTTTACCGTGCATTGCGTGCCCAGTATCCGGACCTTCCGGTGCATACAGAGTTCCGCAACCCGCGCTGGCTCTGCACTGTTGGTGAGTTCCTTTACTATGAAGAGGCCTACGAGGTGTTGCGCCGTCTAAAGAAGGAAACAGAATACAAGGGCATGATCATTATGCCTAATCAGGAAATTACAGTACAGTTATGAGTTCATTGATACCTTATTCAGATGAGGAATCCGAGAAGTTCCTTGCCCTTAAGCATCATTACGAGGAGATTCTCAAGATTATTGAACCAAACCCAGACCGTGAGGGTCTGCAGCGCACTCCACTCAGAGTGGCAAAAACCTTTCTGGACTTTACGAGCGGATATGGGATGAATCCGTCGGCCATACTTAAATCGGCCATGTTCAAGGAGGATTACAGCCAGATGGTAATAGTAAAGGATATTGACTTTTACTCTCTGTGCGAACACCACATACTGCCGTTCTACGGCAAGGCTCACGTAGCATATATCCCTAACGGTTACATTACCGGACTGAGCAAGATTGCGCGCGTGGTAGATGCTTTTGCCCGCCGTCTCCAGGTTCAGGAACGCATGACATCCCAGATCAAAGACTGTATTCAGGATACTCTCCAGCCGCTTGGTGTAATGGTTGTTATTGAGGCAAGCCACATGTGCATGCAGATGCGTGGCGTAGAAAAGCAGAACTCCATAACTACCACATCCGATTTTACCGGTGCGTTTAATCAGGCCAAGACAAGAGAGGAGTTCATGAACCTGATCTCCCGTAGATAATTTTCCTTACAGATTTACAACCCTCTCCCCGAGTGTGCGGGAGAGCTGGTTGCGTACGGCAAGCCGTTGTTTATAGAGTTGTTGCAGTTCCTTGAACTTTTCTGTTGATGAAATCAGTTCGGGGTCCTGCATCTGTTTTTCTATATCCTTTATTTCCATGCGCACCACCTCCATCTGGTAGTCTGCCATTATATGCTGGGTAAACTGCAAAAGATGGGATTCGTCATCGGCCGGCTTGCTGTCCTTGAACAGTGTGCTGAGCTGATAGCGTTCTTCCATGAGGCTTGCGGCAGTAAGGCTTACAAAGGTCTCGGGGTGTGACATAAAGAAACGCTGGCTGTTAAAATCAGTGTCCTCAAGGTGTTCCGATGCAATCTCTACAAACCTACGGTAAACCGGGTGGCGGAACTCGAGTCCGTCGTTCAGGAGTGACTGTACAATAAACTGAATTACAGTTATATCCTGAGCCCCCTGCTCTGTCTGTACCGTGCACATGACCTTTCCGCCGGAGCGTACTATCAGCTGGGATAGCATGCGCTCCTTGTCCATGATTGGACCCAATCCCTTGTTCTTGAGCTCCCAGATTTCCTTTCTTAGACGGTCCTCGGCCGATAACTCACGTGCTTGTTCCTGCTGTTGCGGAGCATCCGCCAGGGGAGTATCGGGAATGCTATTACGTGTGTCCTGATCCTGCTGAGCAGGGCGTGCGGGTTGGGCTGCGGCCTGATACTGCTCGCGCTGGCGCCTGTTGACATCGTTTATGAGCAGGCGCTCATCTATTTTCATTATCTGGCTGAACTCAGTTATGTAAACAGACCTTACTATGGGATCCTGAATTACTGATATGCTCTGGGTTATGCTCTTAATGAGTTCGCTGCGGCTGTACGGATCATCCGACGCGTCTTCCATAAGCAGGTTTACCTTGAACCGTATAAAGTCCACCTGGTGGGTTTCTATGTATTTCTGGAATTCCGTTGCACTGTGGCTCTGGGCAAAACTGTCAGGATCCTCTCCGTCCGGCAAAAGGAGAACCTTTATGTTCATACCCTCGGCCAAAAGCATGTCTATTCCTCGCAGGCTGGCCTTTATTCCAGCCTTATCGCCGTCATAAAGTACTGTTATATTGTCTGTAAACCTGTGTATAAGGCGTATCTGTCCGGGGGTAAGGCTGGTGCCGCTCGATGCAACCACATTCTCCACTCCTGCCTGGAACATGGATATTACATCGGCATAACCTTCTACCAGAAAGCAGCGCTTTTCCCTGACTATGGCCTGCTTGGCCTGATACAGTCCGTACAGTTCGTGGCTTTTTGAGTAGATTACGGATTCCGGTGAGTTTACGTATTTGGCTACCTTGGCATCGGATGTCATTATCCGTCCGCCAAATGCCACTATCTTGCCAGAAAGGGAAAGTACTGGAAATATTACACGGCCATGGAAACGGTCCCTGAGGGCCTTGTCGTTCTCTCGCTCATAGCAAAGGCCGGTCTTGAGCAGGCTTTCACGCGTGTAGCCCTCAGACAGGGCGGCGCGTGCCAGGGCATCGGGCTCATCGGGACAGTATCCCAGCTGGAACTTCTCAATGATGTCGTCCCGGAAACCACGCTTGCGGAAATAGGCCATTCCAATGGCTACACCCTGGGGTGTGTTGCGCAGGGTGTCTGTAAAGAAATTACGTGCAAACTGATTGGTTATGAACATGCTTTCCCGTTCGAGTTGCAGTGCTTTCTCAGAATCTGTGAGCTCGCGTTTCTGGAATGGTATTCCATATTTCCGGGCCAGCCACTCGGCTGCATCGGAAAAAGTCATCTGCTCATGCTCCATGAGGAAATGAATGGAGTTTCCACCCTTGCCGCAGCTAAAACACTTGCATAATCCCTTGGATGGGGAGACGTAGAACGACGGTGTCTTCTCGTTATGGAACGGACACAGCCCTACAAAGTTTACTCCACGCCGGCGTAGGGTAACGAACTCCGATACCACATCTACAATATTTGCGGCATCGAGTATCTTTTCTATTGTGAGCTGGTCTATCATGAACCGTTTTCCTGGGGAGACACAAAGGTAAGAAAAGAGCACGATGGTTGCAATAGGCTGAACACAATTGGCGCGGCAGAGTTTTTAACAGCACTGTGGCCTTGTTTAGAATGAGTATAATCACCGCATGGTAAAAAAAGCTTTTCAATTTGTTTGTTTAATAATCTATAAATAGTGCCCTTTGTATGTGTTTATTTATTTATTTTGTACTCGAAAACCAATAGTAAAACAGTGGACACGAAACCTTACAAAATCAAAGAGAGAACAGAGAAGGATGCGGACTACCGCGGTCTTATCCGTGCAGAGCTTGCTGACGAGCTTTATGATGGTATCCTTACCATTATTGTTGCACAGAAAAAGTACCGTGATCCGGATTATTCTGCAAAGCAACTGGCCCAGGATCTTGGTACAAATCCAAGATACCTGTCGGGAGTTATCAATTCAAGATTTGGAATGAACTATTCCAGTCTGGTGAACGAATTCAGAGTACGTGATGCAGTACACTTGCTGACTGACAGGCGTTATTCTGACCTAACGATGGAAGAGATAGGACGCATGTCGGGTTTTTCCAACCGTCAGTCGTTCTATGCGGCATTCTTCAAGGAGAAGGGTGAGGCCCCTCATCAGTACAAGAAGAAGCATTCATCAAAGTGATGTAAATTGGCAGTTTTTCTGAAATGACAGTCAGTGAGAAAGTAACGGAAATAAAGGGTAAGCTCAGGCTCAGCATGAACGGCGTGGCCTCTACAAGCATGAGAGAGGCCGGCATGGGCTATAAACTTAATTTTGGTGTCTCCCTGCCTGAACTCAGGAGGATTGCGCAGGATTCGGGCAAGGACCCGGAACTGGCCGCAGCCCTGTGGAAGGAGAATATCCGTGAATGCAGGATACTGGCGGCACTCATATACCCGGAGGATCAGTTCCAGGCTGATCTGGCCGACGTATGGATGGAAAGTATAGAGTATCCTGATCTTGCTGAAGTGTGCAGTATGTACATTTTCAGCAGGATGCGGGGTGCATCAGAAACGGCATTCCGATGGATTGCATCGGACAATGATATGGCCCGGTACTGTGGCTTCCTTACTATTGCAAACCTGCTGCGTAAGGGTGGGCAGATGGGACCGCGCTATGTAAACGAGCTGAGAGATCAGGCTGCTGCGGTGATAAACGGCAGTGACGTATTGTGTGCGCAGGCTGCAAGGGCTGCGCTGGGCTTTCTGGATACAGGGAATGGATAACAAGGAGAGTCTTGCCCTGGCCTTTGGCAGACTGGAGGCTTACATGGCGTTGAACTCAATGAGGAATACTCAGGAGAGAGTTGCCATGCTTGAACTGCTCTACTCCAATGACACGCCGTTTGTGCCTACGGAGGTATGCAGGTTGCTGTCGGAGGACCGCAGGATGATTATAAGCCGTGCTACCGTGTATAATAATCTCAAGTTGTTTGAGAGTGCCGGTCTGGTACGGCGGATTTTTGTGGGCGGGCAGGTACTGTATGAACGTACAGACAGAAAGGGAGGAACCATAAGTCTTGTATGCGGAGGATGCGGCAAGGCTGTGGAGATGACCGATGCCAGGGTAATGCGTATGATAAATGAAATGCGTACGCGCAGGTTTACTGCTTCGGGATGGTCACTTAATGTGTACGGACTGTGCGGTAGATGTTCTGCAACACTTAAGAGAAAACAGAATAGATTGATGAATAAAACCATAAAGACAAAAAATGAAAACAGAAAAGATTGATGTCCTTCTTGGCCTTCAGTGGGGCGACGAGGGAAAAGGCAAGGTAGTGGATGTACTTACTCCACGCTACGATGTGGTAGCCCGTTTCCAGGGTGGCCCTAATGCCGGTCATACTCTTATCTTTGACGACAAGAAGTTTGTCCTGAAATCTATCCCATCGGGAGTATTCCAGGGCAACAAACAGAATATCATTGGCAATGGCATGGTAATAGATGCCGCCCTGTTCAAGAATGAGGCCGAGTCTTTAGAGGCTGCTGGCATTGACCTCAAGAGCAGGCTGCTTATCTCTAAGAAGGCTCACCTTATTCTGCCTACACACCGTTTGCTGGACAGCGCCATTGAGGCCTCAAAGGGTTCCGGCAAGGTTGGTACTACCGGACGTGGCATTGGTCCTACCTATACCGACAAGGTTGCCCGCACAGGTGTACGCATAGGTGATCTGCTGCGCGATGATTTTGAGGAGCGCTATGCTGCAGCCAAGGCTGCCCATGAGCGTACTCTCAAGAGCCTGAACTTTGAATATGACCTGACCGAGATTGAGGCTGCATGGCGTGAGGGTATTGCCTACATCAAGCAGTTCAAGTTTGTGGACAGCGAGCATTTTGTAACCAATCTGCTGCGTGAGGGCAAGACTATCCTCTGCGAAGGTGCTCAGGGTACCATGCTTGACATAGACTTTGGTTCTTATCCTTTTGTTACATCCTCAAACACCATTTGTGCAGGTGCATGCACCGGACTTGGCGTAGCTCCAAGCGCTATTGGCCGTGTTTACGGAATAATGAAAGCCTACTGCACACGCGTGGGTAGCGGTCCGTTCCCAACAGAACTCTTTGATGCCGACGGTGAGATGCTCTCAGACCGCGGTCATGAGTTTGGAGCTGTTACCGGACGCCGTCGCCGCTGCGGTTGGGTTGACCTGGTTGCACTGAGATATGCAGTCCGCCTGAATGGTGTTACAGACCTCATTCTCATGAAGAGCGATGTACTTGACGTATTCCCAACAATCAAGGCCTGCGTTGCTTACAAGCTGCCCGATGGTACCCAGACAGATGAGTTCCCATTTGACTGCGAGGGTGTAGAGCCTATCTATGAGGAACTGCCAGGCTGGAAGACAGATCTGACCAAGGTTAAGGAAGAGAATGAGTTCCCAGAGGAGTTCAATAACTATATTTCATTCCTGGAAGAGTATCTGGAGACCCCTATAACCATTGTGTCTGTAGGTCCAGACCGTAACCAGACAATAGTTCGCGGATAATGGAAGCTTATGGTGGCGGGATAAGCCCGTATGCATTTTACTGGATCCTGTTCATTGCCATAGCCATATTGAGTTATGGCGTACAGGCTAATCTGAACCGCAAGTTCAGTAAGTATTCCAGGATACGTACCTCCGGTGGGCTTACCGGTTACGATGTGGCGCGCCGCATGCTGGAGGAGAATGGACTTGGGAATGTAAGGGTAACATGCGTGGAAGGCAGTCTTACAGACCACTATAATCCAGAGAACAATACAGTGAACCTGAGCCGTGAGGTCTATTATGGAAACAGCATAACATCGGCTGCAGTGGCAGCACATGAGTGCGGTCATGCAGTACAGCATGCCCGTAACTATGCCCCTGTAAAGATGCGCTCAGCTCTTGTGCCGGTGGTGCAGTTTGCATCACAGACCGTAACATGGATACTGCTGGCTGGCATACTCCTGGTGGAGGCATTCCCAGGTCTGCTGCTTCTTGGAATAGGCCTGTTTGCCTTGACCACCATCTTTAGTTTTGTAACCCTTCCAGTGGAGATTGATGCCAGCAGCCGTGCAATGGCCTGGCTCAAGCAGTCGGGAGTGGCTGCCAGGGCCGATATGGGCGCAGCATCGGACGCACTCAAGGCTGCTGCCTACACCTATGTTGTGGCTGCCATAAGCTCACTTGGTACACTGATTTACTATATCATGATCTATTCATCCAGAAGAAACTGATCTGCTCATGAAACCGTCAATACCCAAAGGCACGCGAGATTTCAATGCCATTGAAATGTCTCGCCGTAACTATATATTTGATACAATCCGCGGAGTTTTCCGCCTGTTTGGATACAACCAGATAGAAACTCCTTCCATGGAGAACCTGTCCACGCTGATGGGCAAGTATGGTGAGGAGGGCGACAAGCTGCTGTTCAAGATCCAGAACTCAGGTGATTACATGAGTGGCCTGACCGATGAGGAACTGCTCTCACGCAACAGCCTTAAGCTGGCATCCAAGTTCTGCGAGAAGGGTCTGCGTTATGACCTGACTGTTCCATTTGCCCGTTTTGTGGTAATGCACAGGGAGGAGCTGCAGTTTCCGTTCAAGAGATTCCAGATTCAGCCTGTATGGCGCGCAGACCGTCCACAGAAGGGCCGTTACCGCGAGTTCTACCAGTGTGATGCCGATGTGGTGGGCAGTGACTCTCTCCTGTATGAGATTGAGCTCATCCAGATGATAGACACCGTGTTCAGCCGTCTGGGCGTGCGTGTAGCAATCAAGCTGAACAACCGTAAGATACTTGCCGGCATAGCCCAATCCATAGGACAGGCCGACAAGATGGTAGACATTACAGTTGCCATAGACAAGCTGGACAAGATAGGTCTGGATGGAGTGAATGCCGAGCTTGCTGCAAAGGGACTTCCACAGGAGGCCATAGACAAGCTGCAGCCCATCATAAAGCTGGATGGAAGCAATCAGGATAAGCTTGACGTTATAGCCAAGGTGCTTGAGAACAGTGAGGTTGGCCAGAAAGGTGTTGAGGAATGCCGCTTTATAATGGGTGGTGCCGAGAAGCTTGGTCTGAACAATACCCTAGAGCTTGATCTTACCCTTGCGCGTGGCCTGAACTATTACACAGGTGCCATATTTGAGGTCAAGGCTCTGGATGTTGAGATAGGATCCATAAGTGGAGGTGGCCGATACGATAACCTGACCGGTATATTTGGTATGCCGGGTGTGAGCGGTGTGGGAATATCGTTTGGTGCAGACCGTATATACGATGTACTCACCCAACTGGATCTCTATCCCAAGGAGGCTGCAGCAGGCGTAAAGGTGCTGTTCCTCAATTTTGGAGAGCAGGAGGCTGCCTATTGCATGAAACTGCTTTCTGATCTCAGGAAGGCCGGAATAGCGTCGGAGATTTATCCCGATGCAGTCAAGATGAAAAAACAGATGTCATACGCCAATGCCGGTGCTGTACCATTTGTGGTAATTGCAGGCAGTGACGAGATTGCTCAGGGTAAGGTTACACTTAAGAATATGGTAAGCGGCGAGCAGACTCTGCTCAATGCCGAAAGTCTTGTAGATGCTGTCAGGTAATGACTGGAGAGTTTGACATAAGACATCAGCAGGAGTCATCCGACAAGGAACTCGACAACGCCCTGCGCCCACTCAGGTTTGGCGATTTTTCCGGCCAGGCCAAGATTGTGGAGAACCTGCGCGTCTTTGTTGAGGCTGCTCGCCAGAGAGGTGAGTCTCTTGACCATACCCTGCTCCATGGTCCTCCGGGACTTGGCAAGACCACGCTCAGCAATATCATAGCCAATGAACTGGGTGTAGGATTCAAGATAACATCGGGCCCTGTCCTGGACAAGCCGGGTGACCTGGCTGGAATACTTACCTCACTGGAGCCCAAGGATGTGCTTTTTATTGATGAGATACACCGTCTGTCGCCAGTGGTAGAGGAATACCTTTACTCGGCCATGGAGGACTACCGCATTGATATAATGATAGATAAGGGACCATCTGCCCGCAGTATCCAGATAGACCTGAATCCATTTACGCTGATTGGTGCTACTACCCGCAGCGGTTTGCTTACAGCTCCACTGCGTGCACGTTTTGGAATCAACATGCATTTGGAGTACTATGATTCCACTACCCTTAAGAAGATCATACTGCGCTCGGCCAGCATTCTGGGCATTCCATGCGATGCCGATGCAGCTGCAGAGATCTCCCGCCGAAGCCGCGGTACGCCCCGTATAGCCAATGCGCTCTTGCGCCGTGTGCGTGATTTTGCCCAGGTAAAGGGATCGGGACGCATAACCATAGATATTGCCAATATAGCTCTCGAGGCTCTGAACATAGATCGACATGGTCTGGATGAGATTGACAACAGGATACTCTGCACTATCATAGACAAGTTCAAGGGCGGTCCGGTGGGACTGGGTACCATTGCCACTGCGCTGAGCGAGGACTCGGGTACCATAGAGGATGTATATGAGCCATTCCTTATCCAGGAGGGATTCCTTAAACGTACCCCGCGTGGGCGTGAGGTAACGGACCTGGCATACAAGCATCTTGGACGCTCCAGGTATTCCACCATGACGGGCGACCTGTTTGATGAGTAAAAGCAACACGATTAAGCGGCTGTGGTATTAACCTGCAGCCGTTTTCGGCATATTTATACTAAAGGTTACAATATTGAATTGCTTATGAGACACATATTCAGACTTACAATTCTGTCAATCATCATGGCGTTTTCCTGCTTGCCGGTCAGGGCCGACAAGTACTCACGTGCATGGAAGAAAGTAGACATGATGATAGAGAAGGACCTTCCTCAGAGTGCAGCCAAGGAGATTGAGCACATCTGGGATATGGCCGCCAAGGACGGAAACTCCCGCCAGTTGCTCCGTAGTGCATGCTACATGACCCGCGTGGATTTTGAGTATGGTGAGAATAATGTGTCCAAAGGAATAGAACTGTTCTGTTCGCTGTTGCCCAAGCTCAAGGTCAAGGAGCACAGGGCTATATGCCATGCCTTTATAGCCAAGGGTTATCAGAGCTATCTTAACCGGAACGGGTACAGGCTGCGTGACAACCGTATATACAATGCTACCGATGGTCTGGAGGATCTTACTGCAGCCCAGTTGTGCGATTCCATCCTGTATCATCTGCAGCAATCCATAACCCTTGCCGGCGATGTGGCATCGGGCTATTACAAGGAGTTTTTTCCAGGCAGCAACAAGGATGGTCTTAAACTGAGGCCTACGCTGGCAGACATGCTCCTGGACAATGCAACCGTACTCATTACCGAGGCCCGTTTGCCGCTTTTAAAAAGAGACATTCTCAATGACAGCCGTCTGTATGGCTCATCCATGGATTTCCTGGAGGCAACGGTATCTCTGGACGCAACAGATCCAGACCTGTGGCCTCTGTACGTGCTTAAACTGCTCACCAGCCATAACAGCGATACCAAGCCAATCATTAGGGCAACAGTGGACATGCGCAGGATGTCATTACTCAGTACCTTGCTCGGTTCAAACGGAGAATGGAGTCAGTCCACCGACGACTGGCTGAAGGGTTGTATTACACTTGGAGATTCCTATAGGAAGAAACTCAAGGCAAGCACCATGTTCTATGAAATGGCAGCACGCCATATAGTTGATTTCCGTTATGCCTTGCCACGTGAGAGACAGGCTGAATATATGCAGCTTGCCCACAAGGCCTGTGAGCTTGCCATAAAACACTGGCCAAAGAGTGAGGGTGCTTTCTCCTGTATGAATATGCTGGACCAGATTGAGTGCAAGAGCGTCAGGATTAAACACAATGGTGACATGGTGCCAGGCAGGGCTAATTTTATAGCGCTGGAGTATGCCAATACCGATGTGGTTTACATGAGAGTGGTAGAGGTTGCCGGACAGCCTACCAATGTATCTGAGTATGAACTGCTATCCCAGATAGGCTATGCTCAGTCCGTAACGGAATGGACAGTGCATGTAGATAATCCCAAGGACTATCTTACCCATGCAGCCCTGGTTGAGGTTACTCCACTCATGGAGGGATGTTACTATATTGTGGCATCTACAGGACCCAATTTCAGCGCAAAAGACCGCATTTCTTACCAGTATGTGGAATGTAATTCAATAGATTTTGTACGTGCAATTGCCAATGATGGAGCCATAAAAGGAGTTGCTGTAAATCTGCGTACGGGCAAACCCATTGCCGACTGTCGCTATACCCTGTGGAACCTGGATGGCAATGGTGCCCAGGTAAAGGTTGCTACCAGTGGTTTTGCTGCATCCGATGGCTACATTGTAATAGAAGGTCTTAAAAACGGCCGTTATAAACTGGAACTGGACCGTGAGGGCAAGACCGGAAACTGCGAGCTCAGCGTACCATGGATACGCAACAACCAGCAGAGTGTAAGTGGAAAGTTGTATACGGACCGTGGTGTGTACCTTCCAGGTGATTCGGTTCAGATCTCTATGATCTCTTATACATGTAACGGCATGGAGAAAGGCCATACACTCCAGGGGTATAAGGTGGAACTGGAAATTCTGGATCCAGACTACAGGTCTGTAAGGAAGTATGATCTTGTTACAGACAGTATGGGTCTTGTTTACAGCTCCGTACAGCTTGGCAGGAATGCACTTCCTGGTTCGTACCATATCCAGGCCAGAATACAGGGGACTGGAGATAATGCTAACAGCATGGTTCACGGTGGATTCATGGTAGAGTCTTTCCGCCAGCCCAAGTTCAAGGTGGAGCTGGAACCAATGGACAATCTGCTCTATCCCGGAACTGAGTTTACTGTCAAGGGCAAGGCCGTTTCCTATACAGGCGTCCCTGTGAGCGGGGCAAAGGTAAAATGGCAGGCTGATCTCCCACAGTATTCCATACACAGGTTATGCGTGCTGAATGACAGGTATCAGTACGGAGCCGACTCGGGTGAGTTGATCACGGACTCCGACGGCTGCTTTAGTTTTCCAGTAAACATTCCAATGGATGTGCTCATGGATGACAGTTATCAGGTATCTGTTACTGCCACGGTTACAGATCTGAATGGAGAGACACATGACGGTATGCGTTATTATGAAGTTGGCGGTTTATACAACTCTGTGCAGGCATCGGTCCCTGGCCGCGATGCCAGCGGAAATCATATAATCCATCTGAACCTTACAAATGGTAAAGGGAATATCCATCTGGAAGTGGAACGCGTGGATTGGCCCGAGAAACCTCTCATTCCTTTGGATCTGGGTTACCTGGAAGATTATTACAGGAAAGAGATTACCCAGAGTGTGCAGGGAACAGTCCTGCCAACCCGTTTCCCGGAGTTTGAATTCAATCTTACCAAGGCTCTGGAACCTGTAGAGACAATAGCCCAGGCAGACTTTGTATGCCAGAGCAACGGTTCATGCACTTATAAGCTCTCTATTCCAAAATCCGGTTATTACAGGATTAAGGCCAGTGCCGATGGCTATGAGTCTTTTGAACAGGATTACCTCCTTACACTGCCTACTCAAAGGACCTTTGTTCCATACGGTCCGGATGACAGGCTGTGGGCTGAATGTGACCTTCCACGCTCGGAATCTATGGTTGGGTGCTACAGGACCAATGTAGGCGATACCGTTTACGTTAATTATTCTTATGCCTTTGCAGGTGCCCAGATATGGTATTTTGTGGAGAGCAGTGAGGGAATAATAGACCGTGGCACGGTTCAGGCAGGTTCCAGACAGCAGGTGCTTGCTATCCCTGTAACAGACCAGATGAAGGGCTCTTTCAGCATACATCTGGGAGTACTGTACGAGGGACTGGCAGACAACAGGACAGTAGGGTTTGATGTTACAGACAATACTCACAGACTGAACGTTGAGCTTGGGATTGCCGACAGCATAATGGAGCCCGATTCTCCACAGGAATGGACTGTCAGGGTAAGTGACAGCCAGGGTAAGCCTGTAAGTGCAACCCTCATGATGGATATGTATGACCTGTCACTGAATCAATATGCATCCAACTACTGGGGGTTCAGGCCATGGAGAACTGTCTATCCTGAATACCGTAACCCTGCTGTAAATCCGAGCCGATTCAGCAGCATGTATGATCCGGCAAACTATTCCAGATCTGTAAGGGAGTATACCGGCAAACGTGCCATAACCGGAAACCTTATAAATCCGTTTGAATATTCCGCGCCGGTACTCAGGCTCAGGGGCAATGCCAGACTGATGAAATCAAGCGGCATTGTTCTAAGTGAAAATGCCATCAGTATGGATTATTCCATGGAGGAATCTGTTGGTGCTTTGGCCTTTGATATGGCCGAGGCAGACCAAGTGCCGGCAAAAGCAAGTCAAGAAGCCCTTGAAATCCGTTCAGACATGAATCCTACCGGACTCTATCTGGTAGGCATAAAGACCGATAGCACCGGTGTGGCCCACATAAGGTTCAATGCTCCGCAGCTGCTTACAGGCTGGAGCCTTCAGGGATTTGCATACACGGACAGTCTAAGCTCAGGCCAGTTTGCCGATACGCTCATTACCCGCAAGGAACTTATGATAGAACCATCGGCCCCGCGTTTTCTCAGGCAGGGCGATGTGCTGGATTTTACCCAGAAAGTAACTAACCTTACCAATGCCAGAGTAAAAGCCACTGTAAGCCTGGACATGACCGATGCCCTCAGCGGCAAGGTGCTTAAAACAGTCCAGGGCAGCTCGGTAAAGAGCATTGAGATACCGGCAAACGGCAGCCAGCAGGTAAGTTTTAGTGTGCGTGTGCCAGCAGATGCCCAGGCAATTACATATACATCGGCCGTAAAGACCCATGCATACTCCGATGCCGTGCGTCAGACCGTGCCGGTACTGAGCAGCAGGATGCAGGTTGTGCAGTCTCTGTCTCTGTTCAATAATGGCAATGAGAAACGCAGTTTTAATTTTGGGGAGCTGTCTGAGCCACGTTCAAGGACCATGGATAATGAACAGCTTATTCTTGAATACAGTTCAAACCCTATATGGTATGCAATCCAGTCTTTGCCTTCCATAATACGGACAACAGACATAAGCAACATAGGCATGATCTACAGTCTTATGGGAGCAGCCATCACCAGGAACATAGTGGAGCGCAACCCCGAGATTGGCCAGATGCTGGAGGAGTGGAGGAATATTGAGCCTACAGCCTGGGAAAAACAGGCTGAACAGAATGCGGATTTGACCCAGACTCTTGAGAATGAGACCCCTTGGACCCTTCAGGATGGCAATTCGCATCTGCGCCGCCTGGCAATGGCTCTTGATGAGGCCCAGATAGCAGAGGCCATGGAAACAGCCCTTGCAAGACTTGCAGATGAACAGCTGCAGGATGGCGGCTGGCCCTGGATGAGCGGTGGCAGTTCCAGTGTTTACGTAACGGCACAGATTCTCCAGTCCATGGGAATACTCATGGAGAATGGTGCAATAGCCCTGTCTGACCGGATCAGGGAAGCCCTGTCCAGAGGACTTGAGTGGCTGGATTCACAGTATGCACTTGAGTCTGAGCAAACCAGTAATATGACGGCTCTTACATGTTCCCAGCTTGACTGGCTCATATTAAGGACATACTACACGCAGGCATTCAGCAGCAGCGCCCGCTCTGCATACAGGCGTTTTGAGAGCATTGCCATGAGCCAGTCTACCCACAATATGGATATATACAGCCGTGCAAGGCTTGCATTATTCCTGGCCCGTACTGGAAAGGCCGACGATGCCCAGCGTGTGGCTGCCACGCTTGTGGAGCGCTCGCTCTACGACGAGGAGATGGGCAGATACTGGCGGGACAATCAGGGCGGATTCATGTGGCATGAGGCTCCCATTGAGACCCAGGCACTGATTATCCGTGTTCTCTTGTCTGTAGGTCGCAATGAGGAGGCTGTCCAGTCGGCCCGATGGCTGCTCAAGCAGAAACAGACCAGCGGATGGGGCTCATCGCCAGCCACTGCGCAGGCTGTGGTTGCACTGCTGGCAACCGGTGGCAACAGGAGCCTTGGAACGGCCCCCGATGTAACCATAACAGTTGGCAGTCACACGGTTAAGGCCGATACCTCCAGGGTTACAGCGGGTTATACAACAGCTGCCTGGGACTATGTTACTCCTAATATGGCACGGGTTTCTGTAGAAAGCCGCACGGAGGGAATAAGCTGGGGTGCAGTGTTCCGCAGCTTTACAGAGGAGATGGACAAGGTGGAACACAGCAGTAACGGTATGACCCTGAACAGGACTCTCTGGCTGGTAGAACCCGATGGATTCAGACTCATACAGAAAGGTACAGTCCTGAAAGCCGGCGACCGTGTAAAGCTAAGGTTTGAACTCTCTACGGACCGCGCAGTTGAGTATGTACAGTTGCGTGACGGACGTGCTGCCACTTTTGAGCCGGTCAGCACGCGTGCCGGATACAATATGGACTGGAGAGATGGCATAGCATACTATACGGCACCGGAGAATACCCGTAATGTGTTCTACATAGACCGTCTGGAAAAAGGCAGCTACATAATTGAGTATGAAGTTACTGTCCAGAAACCAGGTCAGTTCATGGTTGCACCCGCAGTGCTGCAGTGCCTGTATGCCCCGGCTTTCCGCGCCACTACCGCAGCGCAGTCAGTTACAGTGGAATAGAGTGTGCAACAATTTGCATTAGCCATGGTGGAAGTAAGTCTATTTTGCAGTATCTTCGTACAAAAATAAAATATGGTACTTAACTGGATCTGGGTTTCTTTTTTTCTGATTGCCTTTGCAGTGGCTGTTATCAGGCTGTGCATGGGCGATGCCGGTGTATTCCAAGAGATAATGGACTCTACTTTTTCCAGTGCCAGAACTGGATTTGAAATATCAATTGGACTGACCGGAGTACTTTCTCTCTGGCTTGGTATAATGAAAATAGGAGAGAAGGGCGGTCTTGTAGACAAGTTTGCAAGGATGCTGAGCCCAGTTTTCTCACGTCTGTTCCCATCCATACCCAAGAATGATCCGGCATACGGTCATATATTCATGAACATAGCCGCCAACATGCTTGGACTTGACAATGCTGCAACTCCCATGGGACTCAAGGCTATGGAGCGCATGCAGGAAATAAATGAGCAGAAAGACAGGGCATCGGACGCAATGATCATGTTCCTGGTCCTGAATACATCGGGCCTTACAATAGTACCGGTAAGTGTTCTGGTTTACAGGGCACAGATGGGTGCAGCCCAGCCGGCCGATGTGTTCATACCCATACTGCTTGCCACATTCTTTTCGACCATGGTGGGTCTGCTGGTAACATGCTGGAAACAGAGAATAAGGCTGGACAAGGTCCTGGTACTGTTTCTGGGCGGTCTGAGCACCGTTGTGGCACTCATAATATGGGGATTCATGAGCCTGCCAGCCGTAAAGATAGGACCGGTATCTACATCGGTGGCAAATATCATACTGCTTTTGGTTATAGTGGGATTCATGATTTCTGGCATCTGTACCAGGATAAATGTGTATGAGGCTTTTGTGGAGGGTGCCAAGGATGGTTTCCAGACAGCTGTAAAGATTATCCCATACCTGGTGGCAATACTTGTGGGTATTGGAGTGTTCCGTGCATCGGGAGCAATGGATGCTCTAATAGGCGGTATTGGCTGGTGTGCCGAGAAATGCGGATTGGACAGCCAGTTTGTAGGAGCACTGCCTACGGCTCTCATGAAACCCCTGTCGGGTGGAGGTGCCAGGGGACTTATGATTGATGCCATGACCACCTATGGCGCAGACTCGTTTGCAGGACGTATGGCCTGTCTCTTCCAGGGCTCTACAGACACTACGTTCTACATACTTGCAGTCTATTTTGGAAGTGTGAATATTAAAAACACCCGATATGCAGTGGGCTGTGGCCTGCTGGCCGATTTTGCCGGTATAATTGCTGCAATACTGCTGGGTTACCTGTTTTTTGGATAAGGCACTATGAGCATATCATTCATAAACGAGAATATTCCAATGCCCAGGCTGGACCGTAAGGCTGTAAAGGCATGGATTGGCGCTGTTGCGGCCTCATATCAGGGACGCAAGGTAGGAAACCTGAACTATATTTTCTGCAATGACGCCCGTATACTCGAGGTTAACAACCAGTTTCTTGGACATGACTACTATACAGATATAATCACTTTTGACTACAGCGAACCCAAGGTAGTGAGCGGTGATATGTATATAAGTCTTGATACGGTTCAAAGTAACAGTTTGCAGTTCAATTCGTCTTATGAGCGGGAACTGATGAGAGTTATAATACATGGAGTGCTGCACCTGTGCGGCATAAATGACAAGGGACGCGGAGAAAGGGCTATCATGGAGGCCGCCGAGAACCGCGCCCTGGAAATGTGGTACAATAAACAATACTGAATATGAGTAAAGGATTCATTATAAATGCCGTGTTCATGGTTATGGCTGGCATGCCGTGCCAGGCATGGGCTCAGGCACGTGTGGCCGATGATGCGTCACGTATGCTTGACGAATGCCGTTCCCTGTTTGAACAGGGTGACTACACGGCAGCAGGAACAGTTCTGGACAACTGGCAGGGTAAGGGAGGTTCCAGGGGAACTGCCCGTACCGAGGAGACAGACTACATGCGTACAGTCATCAAGGCCGAGAAGGATATGGCAAACGCCATTCCCGTGCTCGAGGAGTTTATTGCCAGATACCCCAAATCCATGTACTGCAACAGGATGTATGCCCTTATGGGTTCGGCGTATTTTACAAACCATGAATACACAAAGGCCCTGGAGTGTTTTGACGACTGTGACCCATTGCTGCTCAGTGATGCCGATACCAGACGTCTGCTGCGCCAGAGTGCCATATCGCTCATAAGGACCGGACGTGTTCAGGAGGGATATATGCAGCTGGAGATCCTGGAAAGACTGACAGACTATCCTGAGAAAGATGAGGACCTGGTGTTTTACAGTGCATTCGTGGATTATGTAAACGGTAAGAACAGCTCAGCCAGAACAGGTTTTGAGCATTCTCTCGAATCCCGTCATGCCGATGAGGCCCGTCTGTATCTGGCCGACATGGACATTCACCTGGGAGGCGATGCTGTAAAGGCATACGGAACAGCACGTGAGATTGCAGAGACGTCGCAGGATCCAAGTCTCAAGGCCGAGGCAGGTAGGATTATGGGTGAGTACTGGTACCGTGAGGGTGATTTTACCAAGGCTGCCCAGTTCCTTGACGGATATGTAAACGCCGATACACTTGGCGACAAGAGGTATGACATTTATCTGCTTGGTATATCACAGTACAGGTCCGGTAATATGGACGGTGCCATTTCCAACCTTTCCAAGGTGCTTGGATCCCAGGATGCAGTGAGCCAGAATGCGGCCCTCCACATGGGTCTTGCAGCCCTGTCCAACGGTAACAAGGATATGGCCCGCATGTCTTTTGAACTGGCGTCTTCCATACCCGGCAAGCCAGAGGTAAGGGAGCAGGCACTGTACAACTATGCAATGGTTATACATGAGACCGCATATTCTCCGTTTGCAGAGTCTGTAACAACTTTTGAGCGTTTCCTGAATGATTATCCTGAGTCCAGCTATGCTGAACAGGTAAGCGGATATCTTGTAGATGAATATATGAGCACATCGAGTTACGATGCTGCCCTGGCGTCTATTGACAAGATCAAGAACCCAGACTCACAGATAATATCGGCCAAGATGCAGCTCCTGTACAGGAAGGCTCTGGATCTGATTGCATCGGGCCGTTATGAAGAGGCTACTCCGCTGCTTACAGATGTAATTGCGCTGGACAGCCATGACCGCCAGACAGCAGCCCAGGCCATGTACTGGAGAGGTGAGTGCTATTACCGCCTGGATGACATGAGCAAGGCCGAATCTGACTACTACCGTTACCTGTCCATTGCCGGCAACGGAATATCACAGAATAGCTGTCTGGCCAACTATGGACTGGGATATATATACTATAACTCCAAGTCTTATGACAAGGCCTGGAGAGTTCTGCGTACTGTTATACAGAATGCCGATAAGGCAGGACTTCCAAGCAATATTACTGCCGATGCCGCGCTGCGTGCAGGTGACTGCATGTTCTTTGAGCGCCAGTATGATCAGGCCTGTGAGTATTATGGAATGGCCATGAACCTTGACAGGTCCACCGGCGATTATGCCCTCTACCAGACTGCTATGGTTAACGGACTGCAGCGCGACTACAGGCTCAAGATCAGCAATATGGACAAGCTTGTAAGTTCATATCCGGAGTCCCCGTATATTCCAGCCGCTCTGTATGAGGAGGGACGTGCCTATCAGCAGACTGACCAGCCCGATGCAGCAATCGGTGTGTTTGAAAGGATTAAGGATTCTTATCCCGATACTGACCTGGCGCGCAAGGCAAGTGCAGAGATGGCCCTGATCTATTATCAGACAGACAAGTACGATGAGGCAATAGCAGCATACAAGGATGTTATTTCACGTTATCCCGGAAGCGACGAGGCCCGTACGGCTCTTGCAGACCTCAAGTCAATCTACGTGGACAAGGGAGATATAAACTCATATCTTGCCTATGCAGAGAATGTAAGTCAGTCTGCTCCCATTGCAGTAAGCGAGCGTGACTCGCTGACCTATACTGCAGCCGAGAGCCTGTTTAGCCGTGGAGACAGTAAGCAGGCCGCCCAGAGGTTCAATGAGTATCTTGAGCAGTATCCGAATGGTGCATTTGCTGCTAACGCATGGTACTACAAGGCTCTTATACTCGAGGAGAACAATGACTATGACAATGCGTATGCAAGCTATATGCATGCCGCCTCCTATACCGACAGCCGTTTTTGCGAGGGTGCACTTGACCGTGCCGCATCCATGGCCTGGAACGTAGGAGACTGGGAGACATCCATGGATGCCTATATAAGACTGTATAACAAGACCCTGGATGCTGCACGCCAGCGTCGCAGCCTATACCGTATTGTATCCAGTGCAGGACAGATAGAAGAGTATGACGCCGTACTGGAATATGCCGATGCGGCACTCAAGCAGATTACGGCTGCAGACCAGAAGACAGAGGTCAGCTACTGGAAGGCAAAAGCACTCCTGGATGATAAGAGCTACAGCCAGGCACGTCCGGTACTTGAGGAACTCTCCAAGGATACCCGTTCAGCATGGGGCGCAGAGTCTGACTACCTGCTCAGTCAGATGTTGTTTGACAGCGGAGACAAGGCCGGTGCCGAGAAGGTTATAATGAATTTTATCCAGGAGGGTACTCCACACATGTACTGGCTGGCCCGCAGTTTTATACTGCTCAGCGACATATATAAGTCACAGGGTAAGGATGTAGAGGCCAGACAGTATCTGCTGTCACTCAAATCCAACTATACCTCTCAGGATGATGACATAGCCAAAATGATTGATTCCAGACTAGATTGAATAAGATTATGAAAAAGTATATTGCACTGGCGTGTGCCGCCACACTTTGCCTGAATGTCCTGCATGCACAGAATGATCTGCCTTCCAGATCACTCACTGTGGAGGGATCTTACAATCCTTCCATGTCTGTACAGACCAAGATAACTACAGTTCCAGACCGCCCCGAGACAACCCGCAAACCGGTTGAGGTAAGCTATCGTACAGAGGCTAACCCTGACAATACCTACAAGCGCACTCCAATGGAGGTGTTCAGCCCCAAATCCGATGACGTGCGCCCAGACCGTCTTTTTGGTATCATGCGTTTTGGCTACGGACTCAGAAACCAGCATGACGGACTCCTGGATATGGGATGGCGCATCTCCGACAGGGATCTGCTGGAGATATCGGCCATTATGGATGCATGGGCAAGCAAACCAAGCGGTGACTGGAAATCCAGAATGTTCAATGCCAATATGAACATGAGCTACTCGCACAGGTTTGACAGCTTTAACCTGGCCATAGACGGCTCATACGGTCATTCACACTACAATTTCCGCGAAGGCCATGATACTACTGCCGCCATTGTCCAGGCCAGTAAGTTCATGCTCAATACCACCAGGGCCGATGTAGGTGTGGCTGCCGATGGTATTATAAGCGATGTAGTATGGCATTTCCTGGCCGACATGCAGTGGCTCAAGCGTGGCGGACTCAAGCTTAACGGAATTGAGCGCAGGAACAGTGAGCGCCTTATTCGCATAGGCGCCGGCGCTCTGATACCCATCCAGGATGGAAAGTTAGGTGTTGACTATAACCAGAAGACCGCTCTGCTTGACTGGGAGGGCCTGTATGGTGCCAAGTACAGCAATTTTACCACAGTTACTCTTTCTCCTTACTGGAAACAGTCATGGGATAAGCTGGATGTAAGGGCTGGTGCCAACCTGGATTTCCGGTCCAGTGCCGGTCACTCAATCCTGGTATCGCCTATGGCCACTGCAACCTACAGGTTAAAAGGTGGATTCAAGCTCCATGCCGGATTTACCGGAGGTCTGGAAGAGTATGACATGAGAACGCTTGCCGCCATTTCTCCATATTGGTCAGAGACTCAGAGAATAAAGGATGGTTACACTCCTATAGACGTTTCTCTTGGTATTCAGTACTCTCAGGGAACATGGCTTTCCATATCGGCCGATGCCGGCTACAGACACAGGATTGACGATATTTTCCAGCTTGTAAGTGACAGTATTGTATTCTCATCGGAACTCAGACAGGGTTCATCGGATGCGCTCTATGCACGTTTGAACACTGATCTCAAGTTCAGGGAGAAAGTCCAGCTAAGAATTGATCTGCAGTATAACAAATGGAATGGTAAGTACGCACAGGACTGGCTGGCTCTCAAACCGGTTCTTGACGGCTCCGTATTTGGCAGGGTAAATATAATACCTGGAGTTGATGCCATGCTCACATACAGGATGATGACATTTGGCAAGACAGAGTCTGGCCGGATGCCTATGATAAATGACCTGGCCATCACGGCCGACTGGGATTTCCGTCCCAACCTTTCTTTCTACCTTACCGTTAACCGTATTTTGGGAGGAGACTGGTACTATTATGCCGGTTACCGCTCAATCAAGCCGGCATTCCTGCTGGGCCTTACATATAGGTTCTAACCTGAAAGGCTTTTTTTATTAATTTATAATTAATAAGGTGGACGCAGGGAGTATTTTCTCCACGTCCACCTTTTTCATTATGTTTTTTTATTCTACTTTTGCCGCACCAAAAACGAATATCATGCAAAAAAATCTGGTAATAGTTGAGTCTCCGGCCAAGGCCAAGACCATAGAAAAGTTCCTGGGACCTGATTATAAGGTGATGTCAAGTTATGGACACATCTGCGACCTCAAGAAAAAGGATCTTAGCATAGACATAGATACATTTGAGCCAATATACGAGATACCTACAGACAAGAAGAAAGTAGTAGGCGAACTCAAGGAAGCAGCCAAGCAGGCCAACATGGTTTGGCTGGCATCCGATGAGGACCGTGAGGGAGAGGCTATAAGCTGGCATCTGTTTGAGACCCTTGGACTCAAACCCGACAACACCAAGCGAATAGTATTCCATGAAATTACAAAGAACGCCATTCTGAACGCAATTGAGACTCCGCGAGACATAGATACCAATCTGGTATATGCACAGCAGGCTCGCCGCGTGCTTGACCGTATAGTAGGTTTTAAGCTCTCACCAATACTCTGGCGTAAGGTCAAGCCATCGCTTTCGGCAGGACGTGTTCAGTCTGTAGCTGTACGCCTTATTGTAGAGCGTGAGCGTGAGATTAAGAATTTTGTTCCCGAGGCATCATACAGGGTAGTTGCTACATTCAGGATTGAGAATGGTGGCAGTATCCAGGATATACGTGCAGATTATGGCACCCGTTTCAAGACCAAGGAAGAGGCTCAGGCTTTCCTGGAAAAGTGTAAGAAGGCCCAGTTCTCCGTAAGGGAGATAAGCACCCGACCACTCAAGAAATATCCTGCACCTCCATTTACTACATCTACTCTCCAGCAGGAGGCAACCCGTAAGTTTGGATTTACCGTAATGCAGACCATGATGCTTGCACAGCGTCTGTATGAATCGGGAAAGATTACATACATGCGTACAGACTCCGTGAACCTGTCAACCCTTTGCCTGGATTCATGCAAGAAGGTTATTACAGAGACCATGGGTAATGAGTACGTAAAGATACATCAGTATACACAGAAGGCTCTTGGTGCCCAGGAGGCTCATGAGGCTATCCGTCCTACTTACATGGATAACCAGACAATAGACGGAACTGCTCCTGAGAAACGTCTGTATGAACTTATATGGAAGCGCACCATTGCATCGCAGATGCAGGATGCCGAGATAGAGAAGACAACCGTAGCAATAAGTTCTCCCGATATAGACGGCGAGTTTACCGTAACAGGCGAGGTAACCAAGTTTGACGGTTTCCTGCGCGTTTACCGTGAGACCCGCGATGAAGACAGCAACGAGTCACAGGAGGTTCAGGGACTGCCAGAGTTTACTAAGGGCCAGATCCTGGAATACAGCCAGATTATGGCAATGCAGCGTTTTACACAGCATCCACAGCGCTTTAACGAGGCTGCCCTGGTGCACAAGCTCGAGGAACTTGGAATAGGACGTCCTTCTACCTATGCTCCTACAATAGGTACCATCCAGCAGCGTGAGTATGTTCAGCGCGAGGATATAGAAGGCCAGAAGCGCGAATGCTACATGATACGTCTTGAGAACGGTAAGATTGATGGCCAGACCATATCGGAGGTCTATGGCAGCGAGAAATCCAAGCTTGTTCCAACAGACATAGGCATGGTAGTAAATGACTTCCTGATTGAATACTTCCCCGATATTATGAACTACAACTTTACCGCACAGGTAGAGAAGGAGTTCGATGAGATAGCCGATGGCGAAAAGCAGTGGAAGAACGTAATCAGCGATTTCTATGTCAAGTTCAGCCCATCGGTTGATGGAGCCATGTCTCTCAAGAATGAGCACAAGGTAGGTGAGCGTATATTAGGCTCCGATCCAATATCGGGCAAACCGGTATCTGTAAAGATTGGCCGTTACGGTCCAATTGTACAGATAGGCAGTGCCGATGATGAGGAAAAACCACGTTTTGCCCAGATGAAAAAGGGCCAGACCATAGAGACTATTACTCTGGACGAGGCTCTGGAACTGTTCCGCCTGCCGCGTACGCTCGGTGAGTTTGAAGGCAATACCGTAAGCGTGGGCACCGGAAGGTTTGGTCCATACATCAGGCATGACAAGTTCTATGTGTCACTTGGTGGAGTAGCAGACCCACTTACCATTACCCTGGACGAGGCTATAACACTCATTGTAAACAAGCGTGAGGCCGAATCAAGAAAGGTTCTAAAGACATTCCCCGGAAATCCGGAACTGGAGGTAATGAACGGCCGTTACGGTGCATACATTGCATATCAGGGAAGCAACTACAAGATTCCCCGTAATCAGGATCCCGCTGCTCTTACAGAGGAGGAGTGCCAGGAGATAATTAAACGTCAGATAGAAAAGACTGGCGGTGCTCCTAAACGTAGGATTTTTAAGACAAAGAAATGATCCGTGTATTCCTAATGGGGTTCATGGGGGCCGGAAAGACTACCCTGGGCAAGGCATTGGCCAAGCACCTGGGTGTTACTTTCCTGGATCTGGACCAGTACATTGAACGCCGATACATGAAAACTGTGAGCCAGATTTTTGCCGAATACGGCGAGTCTGGTTTTAGGGATATGGAGAGCCGTCTGCTGCGTGAGGTGGGCGATATGGAGGATGTAATCATATCGTGCGGTGGAAAGACCCCGCTGATAGGTGACAACATGGATTATATGCTTTCCAAGGGCCAGACCGTTTACCTGCAGTGTAATAACAGCACTCTGGTCCGCAGACTCCAGGAAGCGCGTTCCAAGAGACCTCTCATAGCAGCCATGAACGATCAGGAGCTTGCACAGTTTATTCAGGAAGAAGTGTCACGCCGCGAACCGGGCTACCTGAGGGCCCAGTATATCTGTCCTGGCGACCTTATGGAAAGCCGTAACCAGTTGTCGGACACAGTAACCTATATAGAAAAACTCCTCAATTTAAAACAGATATGAAACAGTCACTGGTCATAGTAAAGGTAGGTGGTAAGATAGTAGAGGAACCCGATACACTTGAGCGCCTGCTCACTGATTTTAAATCCATTCCTGGTAACAAGATACTTGTTCACGGAGGTGGCCGTTCAGCTACAGCCATGGCCAGCCGTCTGGGCATAGAGAGCAAGATGGTTGATGGCCGCCGCATTACCGACAAGGAAATGCTTGACGTGGTAACAATGGTCTATGGCGGATTGGTAAACAAGAATATCGTGGCTCAGCTCCAGGCCCGTGGCATAAATGCCATAGGACTTACTGGTACAGACTGTAATGTAATGCGCTCAGAGAAGCGTCCGGTCAAGGAGATTGACTACGGTTTTGTGGGCGATGTAAAGGAGGTTAACGCACAGTTCCTGGCAAGCCTGCTGGAGCAGGGTATAGTACCAGTAATGGCTCCCCTTACACATGATGCAAAGGGACAGCTGCTCAATACCAATGCCGATACTATTGCAGGCGAGACCGCCAAGGCACTGGCCAGACTGTTCAAGGTAACCCTGATCTACTGTTTTGAGAAACCGGGAGTCCTTATGGATGAGAACAATGACGAGAGCGTTATTCCATATCTGTCATCAACCGATTTCCCCCGCCTTGTAGAGGAAGGTGTAATCAGTGGAGGAATGATCCCCAAGATACAGAATGCTTTTGTTGCCCTTCAGGCCGGTGTGTCATCGGTCCTGATTACTCAGGCCAAGTCTCTGGATAAACTTACCGGCACCACTATAGCGCTTTAATCGGTAAGGGATTCTTTCTTCCTGTAGTATACATTCATCCAGATGATGAGTGATATGGCTACTACCATGCATGCTGCCAGCGATGCCAGCACCTCAAAACTCATGAATGATGCCGGCTCATTAGTCCCATACTTCATTGTAAGGAATGCAATGGAGTTGTTGAGAATATGAACGCAGATAGGCACAGCAAGGCTCTTGGTCTTGCAGTACAGCCAGCCCAGAAGGATTCCTGCGGGGAAAGCAAATACCACCTGTATGGGATTAAAGTGTATTATTGCAAATATAGCAGCGGAGATAAGTATTCCACCCCATACCTTACCTGTAGCCTCTTTAATATCGTTCAGGATTATGCGGCGCAGGAGTATTTCCTCAGATATAGGGCCTATTATTGCTATTGCCAGGAAACCGGTAAAGTAATTGCAGAGTTGGTTCATCTGTTCTCCAAGCAGGTCTGGGATATTGAATGGCAAGGACAACAGGTCAACAGAGTACAGTACGGCAAATCCCAGAGGCAATGCCAGCAGGAAAACTTTTCCATCTGGCAGCGGCTTTACCATATCCGATGGCTTGAAATATCTTAGTATCCAGAAAATCAGGATTTCCACTACCTGTGAACCAAGCAAACCTATTGCCATCAATAATGCTACGTTTTTCTCAAAAAGCATGCCTATCGATGCTGGAATTCCTCCTAATACCTGAAGTATGAACCAGATGGCCAGTGCTATGATTGTTTTCTTTATTTTGCCCATATTATATTGTTTAAATTGATTCTGGTCTGTTCCCTGTCATAATCAAGCTGATCTGCAAGCTCCTGCATAGACTCAAACTTGCGCTCAGGGCGTAGAAAATCCACAAACTGCAGGGTTAGTTCCTTAAAGTAGATATCACGGTCAAAATCCAGGATATGTGCCTCTATAGTACGGGCCTTACCCTGGAATGTGGGGCGGTATCCTATATTGAGCATGGATGGATGGGTCTCTCCATCCACTGTGGCAAGAGCCGAATAAACACCATCGGCCGGAATCTGCATGAATTCGCAGTAAGGTCCCAGATTTGCTGTGGGGAATCCCATCTTGCGGCCGTTCTGCAGGCCATGTATTACAGATCCGCTTATGGTATAGCGGTAGCCAAGCATGTCTGCAGCCTCCTTGACATTGCCCGAATCCAGACTGCGGCGTATGCGGGAACTGCTTATTGGCTGGTCGTGGTACAACAGGGCATCGGCCTTGATTACCTCCATGCCTATGTCCTGGCCAATCCTGAGGTAATCCTCAAAACCAGTGTTCCTTTCATGTCCAAAATGATGGTCGTAGCCTACCAGCAGGGTTTTTACTCCCAGTTTTTTCTGGAGGAATTCCTCCATGAAACTGCGGGCGTCCATGGCTGCAAGCTCTGTTGTAAAATGTAGCGGAAAGCAAATGTCAATACCGGATTTTCCCAGAATGGAGATCTTGGTTTCTGGCGCCAAAAGCAGGCGAGGGCGGTAGTCGGACTGCAATATCTGCCTGGGATGTTCAGGAAATGTAACAGCCATACTCTTTAGACCGCGTTCCTTGGCAATCTGTCGGAGTTGCTCCAACAGCTGTAAGTGACCAAGATGGACTCCGTCAAAGAATCCTATGGTTGCCGCGTATGAACATTGCTTGTAAGACATGCTGCAAAATTAATCAAAAGAAATTTTTGCCGCAAAACTTTGCAAGTTCGGCTTAATACCGTACTTTTGTGCTCGGAATATGACATTTGTCATTTCATCGGGCTTTTAGCTCAGTTGGTTAGAGCAACAGACTCATAATCTGGAGGTCCTAGGTTCAAGCCCTAGATGGCCCACAAACCGCCATTCGGCGGTTTGTTTGTTTTAAGGGCTTTCACGTTTTTCGCCTTCGGCTCAACAGTTCGCATCCAAGGATGCTCACAGTCAAGCCCTAGATGGCCCACAAGTCGTTCCTTTTGGGAACGACTTTTTTTGTGCTAGGGCTTTCACGTTTTTCGCCTTCGGCTCAACAGTTCGCATCTAAAGATGCTCTCAGTCAAGCCCTAGATGGCCCACACTGAAAATCAAGCACTTACGCTAAAACGTGAGTGCTTTTTTCATACTCTGCGAACACCGATGTATGGGCACTTATGACCATGATTCCACATTTCAAAAAACCAGTTCAGTCTAGTCAGGGTGTATATATAAGAAGGAGTAAACTAACTAAACTGATTTGATACCGTTTGTGTGTCAGTTAACAGATCCAATTATCCAGCCACTTTCAATGCTTGATTCAAACACACAAGGTGGCCGCCAGATAAATAAATGGTATTTGTTTTCGTCAATGGTGTGTATTTTCATATCTTCACCCCGATAAATCACAATTTGAAAATGAAGCGAACAGTACTTTTCATTCTCATCACCATACTCTGTGCATCAGCTCTTAATGCTCAGGACAGCAAGGAGTCTGTTGTATATTTGAATGGTGGCGGATATTTTGGTTCTCACAATAACATGGGAGCATATATGGGTTTGGAGTATGACCGTCTGGTCAAAGGCAATTGGTATTGGGGAGCAAGATTGAGCGGAACATATTACCTCGGGAGCCCGACCAAGTATGATTGGGACGGCACTGGAAAGAGCCCTTATCGCAATACCGTTGACCAGAATATCTACAAGGCTGACGCTATGATATACTATCGGATTCCAGTTATCAAGGATATCGTCAAATTAAGGGCTGGCGCTGGTATCGGTCTTGGTTATCACGATATTTTCGACGATAGATCCGATGTTGATGATAAGGTCATTCCATATCTGAATGCAAGTCTCAACTGGATTATAAGGTGTGGAAAGCATCTGGAGTTTGTTTTCAGTCCGGCGCTCGTCATCTGCCCTTCTGAGTTTGACTGGTCATTCGTGCAGCTTGGTGGCGACACGGATATCAATCCTTGGCTCACTAACTTCTATGGGCTCTCGTTCGGTATAGGCTATCGCTTTTAGACAAATTC
>JAZUFR010000021.1:0-77898 GCA_045640825.1 Bacteroidaceae bacterium | reverse complement strand
TTGCCTATATTTGTCTGGCTACGGAGAGCTGCTGTAATCATCTCTCTGAGCTGGGTAAGTGGTCTGATATTCATTTCGTAACTTATAGTGTGGTAACTACTAAATTACTGAATATCAGCCATTTATCCAAATATTTCAGACACAAATATCATATATTTATAACACTTTTTTCGGTCTTCGTTCTACTGCCGCAAAGTTGTCAGTTGAAGTGACAAAGCGGACTATTTGAAATATAAATTGTTGATAACTATATATTTATAAACTTTTTAACGAACTATTGTTAAAAAATATGCTGAGTTTTTAAACAAGTTGGAGAAATCTGACAAACTGGTTTATTCAGTGTTGTTAAGTAGTTGCGTAACACATACATCTATAGCCTTGAATTTATCTGGAGTCTTTAACGTTGGTATTCATCCTGTTATATTACATGCACAAATGTACCTAAGGAATATTGGCGTTAGACCATTATTATATTCTTATTATTTGAATAGTCTGTATGAATAAAGTAAGAAACTTTTTATTATTTTTGATGATAGTTGGTTCAGTTTCTATTCATGCTCAATTAATAAATGATAGACTGTTGCTAATAAACGATGAGGGGTTGTGTTTTTTCGATACAGCAGAAATACATTCCATTATAACCATTGAAAATCCAAAGGTTTGGAATTTTCATTCGGTTAATTGCGATGATGAAATTGTGTCTGTCACCTTAATAGGTCCCAGATTAATGGATGACAACAGTTTTTCTTCATTACTTATAAAAATTAGAACAAATCCATTCAGTTTAGTCTCATCAGAAGATTGTATACTTAGCATTGCCGATAGCGAAAGATTTGCCATTAATGACGCAAGAGAATATTCCAATGGATTATTTCCTGTGTCAGATTGGTATGGTAATATTTATATGCTAGACACTCTTGTTGATGTAATAACAAGAAGAAAAGTTATGTTTGGTGTGAGTGAAATCGTTCCATTTGTTTCAAGTATTGAAGAAGGTCGTTTTTTGTATGGGTATTTCCAACCAGAAATATCTATCGATGGGGATAAAATGCTTTGTGTTTATGAAAAAAGTTCTCGAAACCGAAAAAGGCAAATAGATAAGGCTCAGATAATAGAAATTAACACAAAATCAAAAGAAATTGTTCCGCTACCGATTTTTGGGATAAGCCCAAGGTATTCTCAGAATGATGATTTGATTTTGTATCTTGATATTTATGCTAAACCTGGCACTTGGAAGGTTTATTCAAAAAAGGAAGGTAAAACAACAACCTTAGCAACAGCATTTGATTCTGTTTGGCTATATTAGCATTGCAGATTTTTGTCACATGATTCTAACTGTTGGAGTTCCCAAGACGGTAAGGCTGACAACTTTAACCATTAATTTTGAATGGCTATTTTGTTGAAAGGTGTGCAAAAAAGAGTAATTTTGCATTCCGAAACGCAAAAAGCTATGGCTAAAGAACTTAATTTCCTTACCAAAAGGAGCGAGAACTACTCGCAGTGGTATAATGAACTGGTTGTTAAGGCTGATCTTGCAGAACAGGCTCCTGTTCGCGGTTGCATGGTTATTAAGCCTTACGGTTATGCAATCTGGGAAAAGATCCAGCGTGTCCTTGATGACAAGTTCAAGGAGACAGGACATGTTAACGCATACTTTCCTCTGCTCATCCCTAAATCATATCTGAGCCGTGAGGCAGAACATGTAGAAGGATTTGCCAAGGAGTGTGCTGTTGTTACACACTACCGCCTTAAGAATGCTGAGGACGGAAGCGGCGTAATTGTGGATCCTGCAGCCAAGCTTGAGGAGGAACTGATAGTACGTCCTACATCCGAAACAATAATCTGGGCCACTTACAAGAACTGGATCAAGTCATACCGTGACCTGCCTATCCTGTGCAACCAGTGGGCTAATGTAATGCGTTGGGAAATGCGTCCACGCCTGTTCCTGCGTACTGCAGAGTTCCTGTGGCAGGAAGGTCATACTGCACACGCCACCCGTGAGGAGGCCGAGAATGAGGCACGCAGGATGCAGCAGGTTTATGCAGATTTTGTACAGGGTTATATGGCCGTTCCCGTAGTTCGTGGTGTTAAATCAGAAACTGAGCGTTTTGCAGGTGCACTTGATACATATACAATAGAATCCATGACTCAGGACGGTAAGGCACTTCAGTGCGGTACCAGCCATTTCCTGGGACAGAATTTTGCCAAGGCATTTAATGTGCAGTTTGTAGATAAGGATAACAATCTGGAATATGTATGGGCAACATCATGGGGTGTATCAACACGTCTTATGGGTGCACTTATAATGGCTCATTCTGATGATAACGGACTGGTGCTGCCACCAAAACTTGCTCCAATACAGGTTGTAATAGTACCTATCTACAAGAATGCCGATGACCTGGCCAAGATCAGTGCCAAGGTTGACGGACTTGTAAGTGCCCTGCGTGCAAAGGGTATTACAGTAAAGTATGACGATGCAGATAACAAGCGTCCAGGATTCAAGTTTGCCGATTATGAGGTAAAGGGTGTGCCTGTACGTCTTGCCATGGGTATGCGTGACCTGGAGTCCGGTACAGTAGAGATTATGCGCCGCGATACACTTGAGAAAGAGACTGTTCCGTTTGATGGTCTTGAGAATACAATCCCTGCACTTCTCGATGAAATCCAGAATGCTATCTTTGAGAAGGCCAAGGCATGGCGTGACTCACGTATGGTAAAGGTAGACTCCTATGATGAATTCAAGGCTCAGATTGAGGCTGGTAACTTTGTACTGGCACACTGGGATGGTACTGCAGAGACCGAGGCCAAGATAAAGGAAGAGACAAAGGCTACCATACGCTGCATTCCTATGGACTTTGATACAACAGAGGAGGGTGTATGCGTTTACACAGGCAAGCCATCACACCGCCGTGTAATGTTTGCCCGTTCTTATTAATAAATAAGGTAACAGGAACTCCGTAAATAAAACAAGGGACCCACCATAGGTCCCTTGTTCTTTTTTATCTGTTTAATCAGAAATCCTTCTCAAATACCAGACCCACGCCCTGGGTTGTGAGGGTTGCCTTGGTAAAGTATTTATCGTTGGTCTTGTTGTATCCGCGGATACTGATACCATGCTTGGGAAGCAGGAGGTACTTGACCTCAAAGTCTCCAATAATGTTTGAGGTATTGTTTATAGTATTTTCCCTGTATCCAAAATTTCCGTTTACGAGCAAACGGTTGTTGAACAGGTGGGCTTCCAGTATTCCCTCAAGTTCCTTGTTGCTAAGGTTGGTGGCATCGTTAGACAGATAACTGCTTGCACTTACATTGCTCGAGAGGGTCAGGTTCTCACTGTTAAGAACCTGGGACAGCAGGTTGTTTATCTGTCCGCTGACCGTAGAGTTTACGAGCGATTCCATGGCAGTAGGGGTATTGGCCTGAGCTATGCTGTTGTTGCTGTTGTCAAAAGCATAGAAACGTCCAATGGCAAGCAGATACATGAACTGTATGTTCCTCTGCTCCTCCGTGGCTGTGGCGCTGGCAAGGATGTCTTTCTCCTCGGTCGTGCCGGTAGGCATGTCTATGTTGAATGCTATCTGCGGTTCAGTTACACGTCCGGTTATACCCATCAGACAGCGCACGCGTACGTTGTTTGTGGTACTCGTGGTTGGATCCAGGTCATAGATGGATGCTGAGTTTACATTATGATATGTCTGCAGGTTCAGCTCTGTATCGGACGGTGAGCCGTTAAACCTTACGTAACTTCCTTCCATAAGGGTAAAATTCTTGCGGATTACATCTTCCAGTGAAAGGGAGCATTTTCCGTAACTGAGGTTGTATATGCCGTTCAGTATAGGTCCTTCCTTGGAATCGTAGGAAAGGGATATGTCTCCATTTCCTCTAAAGAAACCCGCCAGCGATGCTGTGGATAATTCAATCAGGGCATCCTCACTGCACTGTATGTCAAAATCCAGGTTCAGCTTGTTCTTTGAATTTGTTTCAGTGGGGAGCATATTGGCAACAGACTGCCCGTCTATTGTGAGAGTGTTCCTGTCTACAATGGTTAGGAATCCATATTCGTTCACGGTTCCAGCCGTTGGCGTATAGCCAATGCGGGTACCTGGGGCTGTACGGGCATCTACAGTTATTGATAGTCCGTTTTTCTGATTGAACCTGAGGTTCATGGAACCCTCGGCGTAAACAGATGCAAATATTGGTGACTTATCGGACCTGGGCTGACTGTAAACCTGCATGTCGGCAACATTGGCATTCATGTCAACACGCCACTCCTTGAAATGGTTATGGTTGATTATGCAGGTCAATAAACCGTCATGACCTTGCTGGTCATAGAACTCCACATCCCGGAAAAGCATGAGTCCCGGTTCAAATTGCAGGGTGTCATGCTGGATAAGGAATGTGGTGTTTATATTATCCTGTGTAAAGAACGCATCCTCAATGATTGCATCTCCCTCCAGGTCCAGTTGGGGTAGTGCGCCGAATAGATGGATTGGACCGGTGGCACGTCCTCCCATTTCCTTGAATATGCCCTTGGTCCATGTATTTACAAAATAAAGGTCCGTATGGAACGCATCAAAATAAACATCCAGATAACGGTTGCCTGGAGTGTAATAACCGGATATTCCTGTTCTGGAAACACCAGGGTCATTGGCAATTCCGGCCAGTTCCACCTGTCTTGTCTGACTGTTCCAATAGCAGTCTGCAATGAGGTTTCCATGGTAAGAATTCATGAAATGGAGACTGTCTACCTCTACCGAACCGTAAAAAGCAGGGTTTCCTGTAAGACCTGCTATAGAGAGCCGGCCCGATGCAATACCTTTAAGGGCCATGACATCGTTCTTCTGGAACGTGTTGAGTATGCGGTTCAGGTCAATACCCTTCATGGCAAGTGAGAGAATATCGGTGGAATCGCTGGATACTGTGCCGTCTGCATACACATACTGGTCGGCGTTGCTTAACTTGAAACCGGAAATACTGATCTTGTGGTTGTCCGTACGTATATCGGTCAAGCCCAGATTCCACATGGTGCCACGCATGGTGAATTGGGTGGAGTCAATCATGGTCATGGACTTTAGGCCTTTCCTGGCATTGTAGTCAAAGAACTGGGAGATTGTATTTACATTACCTTTCAGGTTTCCGTTGCTGTTGTTCCAGGAGTAACTGCCTCGGATTATGTCTGTGAATGCCAACCATGAAAGGGTCAGGTTGAGATCACCCTGGGATGTGTTGTTTATTATACCGTCCAGGCTTGTGTTGCATGCCCCTTCCTTTGAATCCAGTGCCAGGTTGATATTGGAGATACCCTGGCCCTTTATTGTGATCTGAGGTACGGAAATGTTTCCGGTACATGTGTGGGCCGTGTCGTTGACTGATAACAGCATGTGGGCTGACTGGCCCAAGGAGACAGGGTAGTGGAATACGGTACCCATAAAGTCTGTATTGCTTATGTCTGCCTCAAATGAATAGATGTTAGAAATGTCCTGTTCTGTTGTACCAAGGATATCGGACAACATCTTGCCTACAACAGGCGAAATGTCATGGCAGGACGCAACAACCGACGCGGGCAGCTGTGACAGCCTGTAATTGCCAACAACACTTATATTCATGAAATCTGCAATGGCAGTTATAATCCTGGCAGAATCACTCAGGCCACCAATGTTGACCGTCATGTTGTCCATCTGCCAGTTTCCATCAGAATCGGCATAACCCAGGCTGTCAACCCGTATGCGGCCGGCAAGGGCATCTATGTCCTGTCCGTTCAGGCTGGCCGTGAGCACTGCACTTAAAGACATGCTGTCACGGGGTACGAGTTTGTACGCCGAAAGGTTGAGGGAGTCTGCCCGGACGGTCAGCTCATAAGAATGGTCACCTGATATGTCAACACTGGAGTTTATGGCAAGAGAACCGTTCCTGTCGGAGAAATCCAGGTCTGCCTGCAGCTGATGCTGGTTATATGCACCGGAAATGTTTACGCCACGGTAAGTGTATCCCTTGTATGTTACATCATGCACCATGCTTCTGAAAGTACCTTGGAAGCTCTGGTCTGCATATTCCATGTCTGTCTGCGCCTTCATGCTGATATTACCCAGATCCGGTTTTCCCGTTACAGATGCCAACCTTACGTCACTGGCAATAATCTCTCCGTGATACTTGCTGTTGTTGCCGCTAATGTTGCATTGCAGTCTGCCGGCATCGGCCTCTATGGTGACCGATGCTTCAGGATTGCAGGCTGTTCCGTTTGCAACCGCATGAAACGAACCGTTGCCCAGTGACCTGAGCTGTTCGGGCAAGAATTCTCCAAATCCTGCAAGCTGGCATTCCAGCCACTCCGGCAGATTCCGTGAGAATGTGCCCTGGGCTTGGATGTTGTTGCATTCTGTTATCCTGAGCGTGCTGTCTATGGTAACTGAACCGTATGCTCCAATTTCCAGGATACTGTTGTTGTCTTTCAGGGACAGGTTGCTTATGGTAATCTCACGGCCTGTGCTGCTCATCTGGAGAGCCAGGTCGAGTGGGGCGGTCATGTCCGACAAACCGGGTACAAAGGCCTTGAGATCGGCTCCGGCCAGTTTGGCCTTGATATTGGCTCTCATGGCGGGAATACCATGCGGAATGGTGTCCAGACCTATGTTGGCGAGCAACTGGATGGCCTGGATTTCTCCATTGGGGGTAGAAAGCGTAAAGCCCGAAAGGTCTGTCCACTCTCTTCCTACAGTTACAGTACCTTTAGTCTTGGATAGCCTGAAACCGGATTTCTCGTCAAATCCCAGCTTCCTGACTATGAATGTAATGGAGTCTGTACTGAATGCCTTGAGCGAAAGATTGGCCGTGAGGCCAGTCAGGTTGAGGTGATTGGCGTTGAATATGCTGTCTGTCTGTGGAGCCGTCCTGAGGTCATATCTGATGCTTGCATTCCTAACGAGTATGGAGTTGGCGCGGAATGACATTTTCCTGTTACTCTGAGAGGTCCTGAGGGCATACAGGAAAGCGTAGTTTGGATCTGCACCAACACTGTCTCTGTTTAGTTTAAGGACAGGGGAGTTTACCCTTATGCTGGTAACAGACAGATGGTTCCTGAGTAATTGTGATGGCTTGAACCTGAGGGATACAGAGGCTGCATGGGCAAGTGTGTCATGCTTTGTGTCATAGATTGTAAGATTTTCTACCCTTACGCCAAAAGGGTAAACCAGTTGGACGCGTCCGGCTGTAACATCTGTTCCCAGTGCATTCTGTGCTATACGTACGGCATGGCATGCTGCATCCTGCTGAATAGTTCTGCTGTTCAACAGGAAATGCCCCGTCAGGAACATGACGGAGAGTGCTAGAATGATTATGTGCAGCGTCTTGCCGAATTTCATATATGGAGTCTGGCGACTATATTTGCACAAAAATATATAATAATACGCAATGCGCGTACGCAATAATAAATAACTTATCAACAGCCATTCTCCCGGACAAACTCCAGAAGGTCGGAATGTGTGGTTTTTTTATCTTTTTTTGCCGATGGAATGGGAAAAACGGCTGTCCTGTTGATAACTGCTTTTCTCTTTTTTAGTTATTTGGTAACCCAGTTAGCCTTTTTATTAGTAATTTTGCGCCCGAAAATTGTATATATTATCTTAAATATCCAAATAACAACAAAATGGCAGAAATCATTCGTTTACGAAAAGGTCTGGACATCAGGTTGCTGGGCGCTCCCGTCAAGGAGATTACTCAGGTAGGATTGGCTGATACATACGCACTGTGTCCAGCCGATTATACCGGTATTACTCCCAAGCCGGTCGTCAAGGAACAACAGACCGTGAAAGCCGGTGAGCCTCTGTTCATTGACAAGAACCATCCTGAGGTGAATTTTGTTTCGCCAGTCAGCGGTGAGGTAGTTGCAGTGAACCGTGGTGCACGCCGAAAGGTTTTAAGCATTGTGGTTAAACCAGATGCTGAGCAGAAGTATGTTGAGTTCGGAACCAAGAGCGTTCAGTCGCTCTCAGCCGATGAAGTAAAGTCAGCTCTTCTTGAGTCTGGCCTTTTTTCATTTTTCCGTCAGCGTCCGTATGATGTAATCGCCAATCCGGCAGATTCTCCACGTGGCATTTTTGTGTCGGCATTTGACTCCAAGCCTCTTGCTCCAGATTTTGAGTTCGTGCTCCAGGGTAACGAACTGGATTTCCGTACAGGTCTGAGTGCAATCGCCAAGATTGCTCCTACAACCCTTTCTATCAGTGCAAACCAGAGCTGCGAAACTCTTACAAAGGCTACTAACGTAGACCTGTATGTATTCAAGGGTGCACATCCGGCAGGAAATGTTGGTGTTCAGATTAACAACATCCGTCCGGTTAACAAGGGTGAGGTTGTATGGACCATTGATCCGGAGGCCGTTATCTTTATAGGCCGCCTCTTCAACAAGGGTATAGTTGACATGACACGCGTCATTGCCGTAGCCGGTGAGGAAATCTCCAAGCCTTCTTACGCAAAGGTTATCCTTGGCGCAAGGATAGGAGCCCTGGTAGACGGCCGTCTTAACAGGAACGAACACATCCGCATAATCAACGGAAATGTCCTGACTGGTGTAAAGGCAACAAAGGATGACTTCCTGGGCGCTTTCTCCAACATGGTTACAGTAATCCCCGAGGGTGATGACGTCAATGAATTCATGGGTTGGATAGCACCACGTTTCAGTCAGTACAGCGTAAGCCGCACATTCTTTTCTTGGCTCTCATGCAAAAAGAATTACAGCATTGATGCCCGTATCAAGGGTGGCGAGCGCCATATGATCATGTCGAATGAGTATGATAAGGTATTCCCAATGGATATTTTCCCAGAGTATCTTATCAAGGCAATAATTACAGGTAATATTGATAAGATGGAAGCCTATGGCATCTATGAGGTAGCACCTGAGGATTTTGCCCTGTGTGAGTTTGTAGATTCTTCCAAGCTTGAGCTTCAGCGCATAGTACGTGAGGGCTTGGATAACCTCCGTGCCGAAATGGCCTAAAAACAGGAAGACTATGAGTTTAAGAAATTATCTTGATAAAATCAAGCCGAGCTTTGAAGAAGGTGGCAAGCTGCATGCCTTCCGCTCGCTCTATGAAGGTTTTGAGTCATTCCTTTATGTTCCAAACACAACCGCCAGGAACGGTGCGAACATTCATGACTCTTTTGACAGCAAGCGCATGATGATCATGGTAGTCATTGCCTTGATTCCTGCAATGCTGTTTGGTATGTATAATGTTGGTTATCAGAATTACGCTCTTGCTGGTCTGCTTGGTCAGGCTACATTCTGGAGCAAGTTCTGGTTTGGTTTCCTGGCCGTACTCCCAAGACTGATTGTATCTTATGCAGTAGGACTTGGAATTGAGTTTACGGTTGCTCAGTGGAAGCATGAGGAGATCCAGGAAGGTTTCCTGGTATCGGGTATCATTATTCCTCTGATTATTCCGGCTACAACACCTCTGTGGATACTTGCAGTAGCTGTGGCTTTCTCTGTTATTTTTGCAAAGGAGATATTTGGTGGCACAGGAATGAACTTCCTTAATGTTGCCCTGATTACCCGTGCATTCATATTCTTTGCTTATCCTACAGTAATCTCAGGTGACAGCGTATGGGTTGTTGATCATGCAATCTGCGGACTGGGTGCCAATATTGATGCTGTAACTGCAGCTACTCCTCTTGGTGCAGCCGCTACCGGAATTTCGAGCGCATACAGTCTCTCAGACATGTTCTTTGGATTTATTCCTGGATCAGTAGGTGAGACCAGCGTAGTAGCAATTGCCCTTGGTGCAATCCTCCTGCTCTACACCGGAATTGCAAGCTGGAAGACAATGCTTTCTGTATTTGCAGGTGGTATTCTTGTAGGACTTGCATTCAACCTCTGGGGTCCAGAAGGCAATATGGCAGCTTCTATGCCATGGTATGAGCATCTTTGTGTAGGTGGCTTCTGTTTTGGTGCCGTATTCATGGCAACAGATCCTGTTACTTCTGCACGTACAGAATGCGGTAAGTGGATTTATGGTTTCCTGATTGGTGCCATGGCTATCCTGATCCGTGTACTGAACCCTGGTTTCCCAGAAGGTATGATGCTTGCCATCCTGCTCATGAACTGCTTTGCTCCGCTGATTGACTACTGCGTAGTACAGAGAAACGTTAACAAGCGTGCAAACCGAATCGCTAAATAATAAAGGAATATGGCTAAGAAATTAAATACTAGCAGCAACGTATATACAATAGTATATGCCGCTGTAATGGTTGTGATTGTGGCTTTCCTTCTGGTATTCGTGTCATCAACCCTCAAGGTCCGTCAGGATGCAAATGTTGTAAATGACACCAAGAAGCAGATTCTCTCGGCTCTTAACATAAGGAATGAGGCCAATGTGACAGCTGCCTATGACAAGACAATCAAGGCTGACATGCTTATGAAGGCAGATGGTAGTCTTTCTAACTATACCGGTGAATTCAAGACCGCATATAAGGCAGAGTTCCAGGCTGGTAACTATCATGTTTTTGAGGCTGTGATTGATGGAAGCACCAAGTATGTAATACCAATGAACGGCCAGGGCCTGTGGGGACCAATCTGGGGCTATATTGCTCTTGATAAGGACCGTTCAACAGTTTATGGTGTTTATTTCTCCCACGCTTCCGAGACTCCGGGTCTTGGTGCCGAGATTAAGGAGAGTATTAAATTCCAGGAGAGTTTCCAGGGTAAGAAGGTTGTAAATAACGGTACTGTTGGTCTTAAGGTCGTAAAGAGCGGTAAGGCTGACAAGGGTTCTGCCTATGAGGTTGACGGTGTAACCGGTGCAACCATGACATCCAACGGTGTTGACGCCATGATCAATAAGGTGCTGTCGGCTTACCGTCCATTCCTTACCAAAGTTGTATCAAATGATTGATTAAGAGAATATGGCAAACAAGAATAATGAGGCTCTAAAACAGCCTATTTGGGTAAATAACCCAGTTGTAGTCCAGATTCTGGGTATATGTTCGGCGCTGGCTGTTACATCACAGCTTAAACCGGCTATTGTTATGGGTCTGTCGGTTACCATTATCGTGGCAATGTCCAACGTAATCATCTCACTTCTGCGCAATACAATTCCAAACCGTATCCGTATTATCGTACAGTTGGTTGTTGTAGCTGCTCTCGTTACAATAGTAAGTGAGGTGCTCAAGGCTTTTGCCTATGATGTAAGTGTACAACTGTCAGTGTACATTGGACTTATCATTACCAACTGTATACTGATGGGCCGCCTGGAGGCATTCGCCATGCAGAATGGCCCTGTTGCATCTCTTCTTGATGGTATAGGCAACGGCCTTGGCTATGCTGCCATCCTGATTGTGGTTGCATTCATACGTGAACTTTTTGGCAGTGGCAAACTGTTTGGCTTCCAGGTTGTACCACAGTGGTGCTATGACCATGGTTACCTGAACAACGGTTTTATGATCATGGCTCCTATGGCTCTTATCCTGGTGGGCTGCGTGATCTGGGTACACCGCTCAATGAATAAGGATTTACAGGAAAAATAATCTCAAAGCGAAAAAACTATGGAACATTTTTTCAGTCTTCTTTTAAGATCGATATTTGTCGACAACATGGTGTTCGCATTCTTCCTGGGTATGTGCTCATACCTGGCTGTAAGTAAGAATGTGAAAACCGCTCTGGGACTTGGTGCTGCTGTAATATTTGTACAGCTCATTACACTTCCTGTGAACTATATACTGCAGACCAGGGTGCTGGATCCTCTGCATCTGGAATTCCTGAGCTTTATCCTGTTCATTGCTGTTATTGCAGGTATTGTTCAGCTGGTAGAAATGGTGGTTGAGAAATTCTCACCGTCACTGTATGGTGCTCTGGGTATTTTCCTGCCTCTGATTGCCGTTAACTGTGCTATCATGGGTGGTTCACTCTTTATGCAGCAGCGTATTGTGATGGAGCCGGGTGATGCCCAGGCAATATCATGCTTTGGCGATGCCATAGCCTATGCACTTGGTTCTGGTATAGGTTGGGCACTGGCTATCGTATGCCTTGCAGCAATTCGTGAGAAACTTGAGTATGCTGATGTACCCAAACCTTTAAAGGGTGTTGGCATTACCTTTATTACAGTTGGTCTGATGGCTCTGGCTTTCCAGTGCTTCTCAGGTCTTAATATTTAAAAAGAAAAGGTATACTATGGACAATCTCTATATTTCTAGTATTGTAGTATTCCTGGCCGTTATCATGCTGCTGGTAGTTATCCTGCTGGTAGCAAAGAGGTATCTGGTTGCATCTGGCACGGTTAAGATAACCATGAACGGCGACAAGGAACTTGAGGTTAATTCAGGTGCAAGCCTTTTGAGTACACTCGCAGAGAATGGCGTGTTCCTTCCATCAGCATGTGGTGGTAAGGGTTCATGCGGACAGTGCAAGTGTCAGGTTGTAGAGGGCGGTGGTGAAATCCTTGACTCAGAAAAGAGCCACTTTACCCGTAAGCAGATTAAGGACAATTGGAGACTTGGTTGCCAGTGCAAGGTTAAGGGCGATCTCTCCATCAAGGTATCTGACAGTGTTCTCGGTGTTAAGGAATGGGAGTGCGAGGTTATCTCCAACAAGAATGTTGCTACATTCATCAAGGAGTTCAAGGTTAAACTCCCTGCAGGTGAGCACATGGACTTCCTGCCAGGTAGCTATGCTCAGATCAAGATTCCTGCATACGACATCAATTATGCAGATTTTGACCGTTCGCTCATAGGTGACCTCTATGTACCGGCATGGGAAAAGTTTGGTCTGTTTAACCTTAAACAGAAAAACACTGAGCCTACCATCCGTGCATATTCAATGGCTAACTATCCTGATGAGGGTGATATCATTACCCTGACAGTACGTATTGCCACACCTCCTTTCAAGCCAAAGGATCAGGGTCCTGGATTCATGGACGTTCCATGCGGTATTGCATCGACCTACATCTTTAACCTTAAACCAGGTGACAAGGTTGTAATGAGCGGCCCTTACGGTGATTTCCACCCACGCTTTGAGTCTAAGAAGGAGATGATCTGGGTTGGTGGTGGTGCCGGTATGGCTCCTCTGCGTGCACAGATCATGCACATGCTCAAGACCCTCCACACACGCGACCGCGAAATGCATTATTTCTATGGCGCACGTGCTATTGATGAGGTATTCTTTATGGAGGACTTCCTGGCACTTGAGCAGGAATATCCTAACTTCCATTTCCATCTGGCTCTGGACCGTCCTGATCCAAAGGCCGATGCAATGGGTGTAAAGTACACAGCAGGCTTTATTGCTCCTGTTCTTGGTGATACCTACCTTAAGCAGCATGAAGCTCCAGAAGATATTGAGTACTATCTGTGCGGACCTCCTATGATGGCCAAGACCGTTCTGGATCTGCTGGATTCACTCGGTGTTGAACCAAAGGATATCATGTTTGATAATTTTGGAGGATAATTACCGGATTATCAATGCTACAAGAATCGGGCGACCTTTATACGGCCGCCCGATTTCTGTTACTGCAGGATGATGTAAGACTGGCGTATGGCCGCTATTTTATGCGTATACCCTGACAAAATGTAATCTTAATGCATGAAGTGTGTAGATGTTGCTGACAAAATGATATTATATTTGGTTGTTTTTTGTGCAATATGTGATTGTATTTGGCTTAATCGGTTACAAAATAATTCCAATATGGTGTTTTAATTGTTATTTTTGTTAGGTTTTTATTTGGCTGGCAATAAATAAGGGTGTACCTTTGCGGGCACGAATCAAAACTTAAAACATTTATATTGTCATGAAGCATAATTTTTGCGCAGGTCCTGCCGTACTTCCGCAGGAAGTGATTGAGAAATCAGCACAGGCTGTTTATGATTTTGCCGGAACCGGTATCTCAATTCTTTCAATCAGTCACCGTTCAAAGGAATTCCAGCCAGTAGTAGATGAGTCTGTTGCTCTGGTAAAGGAGATTCTTGACGTTCCAGAAGGTTATTCAGTAATCTTTGTTGCCGGTGGTGCAAGCATGGAATTCTGCCGTATCCCTTATAACTTCCTCAACAAGAAGGCCGCATACCTGAACACAGGTGTATGGGCAAAGAAGGCTATGAAGGAAGCAAAGGCTTTTGGTGAAGTAGTAGAAGTTGCTTCTTCTGCAGAGGCTATCTATTCATATATCCCAAAGAACTATGAAATTCCAGCCGATGCAGACTATTTCCACTTTACAACAAATAACACCATCTATGGTACAGAAATCCGCAAGGATCTGGACAGCCCAGTTCCACTGATTGCTGATATGTCTTCTGATATTTTCTCACGTCCAATTGACGTAAGCAAGTATAACTGCATCTACGGTGGTGCCCAGAAGAACCTGGCTCCTGCCGGTATGGCATTCGTTATCATCAAGGATGAGGCTCTTGGCAAGGTTGAGCGCCAGATTCCAACTATGCTTGACTACAAGACACATATTGACAATGGTTCAATGTTCAATACTCCTCCTACATTCACCATGTATTCAGCAATGGAATCTCTCCGTTGGCTTAAGGCTCAGGGTGGTGTAAAGGAAATGGCTAAGCGTGCTGAGGCCCGTGCTACCAAGCTCTATGATGAAATTGACCGCAACAGACTCTTTAAGGGTACCGCTGCTCAGGAGGACCGTTCATACATGAACATCTGTTTTGTAATGAATGATGAATACAAGGAGCTTGAGGCAGACTTCCTTAAGTTTGCTCAGGGTCAGGGTATGGTAGGTATAAAGGGCCACCGTTCAGTTGGCGGTTTCCGTGCATCATGCTACAATGCTCTTCCAATGGAGAGCGTAGATGCACTCATTGCCTGCATGAAGGAGTTCGAAGCTGCTCATTAATTGATAGAATCCAATTAAGATATGACAAAGGTACTTGTTGCAACTACTAAGCCATTCGCTAAGGTTGCAGTTGACGGAATAAGAAAAGTGATTGAGGGTGCAGGTTACGAACTTGTCCTTCTTGAGAAATATACAGAAAAGAGCGCACTGCTTGCTGCTGTTGCCGATGTTGATGCAATAATCATTCGCAGTGATATTGTGGATGCAGAGGTTCTTGATGCAGCAAAGAAACTCAAGATTGTTGTACGTGCAGGTGCAGGTTATGACAATGTTGACCTTGATAGTGCTACAGCACACGGCGTATGCGTAATGAATACTCCTGGTCAGAATGCCAATGCAGTTGCAGAACTCGTTCTTGGTATGATGGTTTATGCTGTACGTAATTTTTACAACGGAACATCTGGCTCTGAGCTCATGGGCAAGAAGCTTGGTATCCATGCGTTTGGTAATGTAGGCCGCAATGTTGCACGTATTGCCAAGGGATTTGGCATGGATGTATATGCATACGATGCTTACTGCCCAAAGGAGGTTATTGAAGCTGCCGGCGTAAAGGCTTGTGATTCCGTAGAGGAAATGTACAAGACCTGCCAGGTTATCTCACTGCACATGCCTGCTACAGACGAGACTAAGAAGTCTATCAATGCAGCCGTGGTTGACATGATGCCAAAGGGTGCCCTGCTTGTAAATTCAGCCCGTAAGGAGATTATAGACGAGGATCAGCTTATTGAACTCATGCAGAAGCGTGAGGATATAAAGTTCATTACCGATATCCAGCCTGCTGCAAATGAGAAGTTTGTCCAGCTTTTCCCAGACCGTTTCTTCTCAACTCCTAAGAAGATGGGTGCTCAGACTGCCGAGGCTAATATCAACGCCGGTATTGCAGCTGCAAACCAGATTGCTGGTTTCTTTAAGGATGGTTGCACCAAGTTCCAGGTGAACAAATAATATCAGGACATGGCAGTAGTAAAACCTTTTAAAGGAATACGTCCTCCTAAATCTCTGGTGGAGATGGTTCAGAGCCGTCCTTACGACGTTCTGAATTCTCAGGAAGCCAAGGCAGAGTGTGCAGGTAATGAGATGTCTCTTTACCACATAATCAAGCCAGAGATAGATTTTGATCCTATTGCAGACGAGTCTGATCCCAAGGTATACGCTCAGGCTGCCAGCAATTTTGCAAAATTCCAGAAGAACGGATGGCTTGTCCAGGATAGCAAGGAACAGTATTATATTTACGCTCAGACCATGAACGGCAAGACCCAGTATGGTCTTGTAGTAGGTGCATACGTTGATGATTACCTTAAGGGTAATATAAAGAAGCATGAGCTGACCCGTCCGGACAAGGAAGAGGACCGCATGAAGCATGTCCGTGTGAACAATGCTAACATTGAACCTGTGTTCTTTGCATATCCAGACGATGCTGAACTCGATGCAATTGTTGCAAAGTATGCAGCCGGTACTCCTGAGTATGACTATACAGCTAAGGATGACAAGTTCCGCCATCAGCTTTGGATAATTGACCAGGATGCCGACATTGCAAAGGTTACAGAGCGTTTTGCTGCAATCCCTTCAATGTACATTGCAGACGGTCACCACAGATCAGCAGCTGCTGCTCTGGTTGGTGCTGAGAAAGCAAAGCAGAATCCAAACCATAAGGGCAATGAGGAGTATAACTACTTCATGGCAGTATGCTTCCCAGCAAGCCAGCTTACAATCATTGACTATAACCGTGTTGTAAAGGATCTGAACGGCATGAGTGCCGATGAATTCCTTAAGGCTCTCCAAAAGAACTTTACTGTAGAGAAAAAGGGTGCTGAGATATTCAAGCCTCAGGCTCTGCATACATTCTCACTGTATCTTGAGGGAATCTGGTATGAGCTGACCGCCAAGCCGGGTACATTCAATGACAGTGATCCTATAGGCGTACTTGACGTTACTATATCATCAAACCTGATTCTCGATGAGCTTCTTGGTATAAAGGACCTGAGGCGTGACAAGAGAATAGATTTTGTAGGTGGTATACGTGGTCTTGGAGAACTTAAGAAGCGTGTAGACAGTGGTGAGATGAAGATGGCACTTGCTCTCTATCCAGTTTCCATGAAACAGCTCATGGATATTGCAGACAGCGGTAATATAATGCCTCCCAAGACTACATGGTTTGAACCCAAGCTCCGTTCAGGACTTGTAATACATTCACTTGACTGACACACTTGCAGAATACGTCCCCGACCTGGCCGGCCGGGGACATCTGTCTTGAAAGAGCCGTAACTTATATGCCAATGGTCAAATGACCGGAAGAAATGCTATCTTTGCATGCAGATTATATTCTTTTTGGGGTCAATATGAGACTGACATTATTCATTAAGGCAGCTGCGACATTGCTGACATTCCTTCCGGCAATGGCTGTTGCCGACCCGGTTTTCAACATAGGCAATGCAAGTGTGACAATTGCTGAAACAGGATGGGAAATCTACCACGGTACCACTGTGGTAGCTCATGGTGACGGCAAGTTCGATATGGATAATCTACCGCCAGTCGTTGCTGAATTCATAAAGTATTACAGTGAACTTCCCCTGACCGTATCGCAGCCGCAAATGGTAACAACCCGTAGCGGTGAAGTCTATGAACCACTTATAAGCACGCAGTGGAATCAGGGAGAACCATATAACAGTGAATGTCCTACGGTCAACGGCCAGCGTGTTCCGGTTGGATGTTCCACCATATCATCGGCGCAGGTGCTGAATTACTACCGTTATTGTCTGCCAATGGATCTGCACGGTGTTAATGAATCGTACGCGGAACTGGAATCTCCTTATTTCTCAGGGAAGAAAAAGGAGCTGAACGTGTATAAATACTCGTTCTCGTATAAGTGTGAGCCGGATTTTGACAGAATGGAAACCGATGCTGATGAGCTTGCGCGATTCCTGTTTGCTGTGGCTCTGGCTCAGAAGGCGTACTTTGACGTTGGTGGAACAATGACAAGCACGTTCGTTCAGCGTGGTGCCTTTGAAACAATATTCGGATATGATTACAATATCTATGACAAAGGATTTTCTTCCAATGACTTGCTGCCTGCTCTTCAGGCTGGACATCCGCTGATCATGTCAGGAGACAATGATGTGGACGGACATTCATTCATCATTGACGGTTGGGATGGCAGTGAGTTCCATTTCAATTACGGTTGGGGCGGCATGGCCGATGGATGGTATCTGTTTGATGATAATTTTTTCCCGAATAATCAGACCGCCCTGGAAGTGTGGCCCAGTGACGGCACACGACCCAAACTGCAGAAGATTCCGGAAAATGTCCATATCATCGGACTGGATAATGATTTTGAGTGTACAGTCAAAATGGAACCTTGCTGGGAAGGCAGTGAAGACTATATACCTGGTCTTATAAGTCTGCAAAAGGGAAGTTATGCCATGTGGATTGAGTATCCTGACGGTTCTGTCATAGCCCCGGTCCTGAAAGACAACAATCCTTTGAGCAAAATGAACGGATTTCTGATATCATATGGGCTGTACCAGACAACACCAGCACAGTTCAGCGTTTCAGTTACTTGTAAAATAAACGTATGGCATAGTCCCACTATGGGATACATACAAATTCTTGGCCAGAATTTCAGTGACCCGGATTATTGCAACTACAATATGGAACTTGTCTTTGACGGCAAGACGAACCAGATGATGTTCGATTCTTTCAGTCAGAAGTATTACGTGCAATTGGAATGTGCTCCAGGCGAACACGAGTTCCTGTTCCATTCCATAAAGTTCGATGCCAATGTCGGTAAGGCTGATGCATGTGGACCGGCACCTACCATTGTGAAATATAATGATGTTTCTGGTGAACACGGGTGGGCTTCGGCTTTCTGCGACACACCGTTCAATATAGTGCTGGATGACATCGGAACAGTGAACGGTGAGCCGCTGTCCATAGCCAAATGGAGATTGGACATATGGCTTGACGAGTATTGTGAAGCACACTTGTCAGTTGTGAATGTGGAATTTGAAGGACAGCCCGCCAATCCTGAAAAGCCGGAGTACCTTTATGTCCTTGGTTGTGACGGAAATTGGAATCCGGCACAGGCATCGGCTTTGCTGACACTGCGCAGTGACGGCTGTTATGGTGGAGACATCACCGTTGCCGATGCTGGTGGGGGATATGGTTATTTCTGTATTGGCAAGGTACTTGACGGCGATTGGAACGTTTTCAATGCCAACCGTTTGGGGGCTCCTTACAATGACTATTTCCTGAGTGACGGTGTTCAAGCATCTCTGATTCAAGGTTTGGACACCAGTTACAAGGTGCAGGCCGGAACCCATCACATTGTGGTGGATCTGGAATCCGGTACCGTTTCCCTGGACTGTCCCGATAAGGTGGAACCGGTACCATTGGTTTATGAAGAGACGTTCATTGACCTTTTAGGACGTCCGGTACAAAGGCCGATGGGCGGACAGACTGTCATCAGCAGTGGCGGCCATAAATACTTATTCATGTCAGAGTAGGGAATGGATAAACAGGCGGCGCTGGTGCATAATAGATTTTGTAGGCGGAATACGTGGACTTGGTGAACTTAAGAAGCGTGTTGATAGCGGTGAGGTTATTCATTCGCTTGACTGATACAATAGAATCCCCGGCCGTTAGGCAGGGGATTTTTTTTGTACGTAGAAATAAGCTATCTTTGGGCATAATATGGCGGAACTGAACGATACATACAAGACCATAGACGGCAATTCAAAGGCGCAGTTCACTGAGCAGCGCAGCCGTTTTATTTCCTTTGCCTGGCATGTAACGGATATAGACCAGGTCAAGGAGCATGTGGCGGCCCTCCAGAAGGAGTACTATGACGCCCGTCACGTGTGCTATGCCTACATGCTTGGTCCGGAACGCCTGGAATGGCGCGCCAATGACAATGGTGAGCCGTCCGGGACAGCGGGAAAACCTATTCTGGGTCAGATTAACAGCTCGGAACTTACAGATATCCTGATTTGTGTGGTCCGATACTTTGGCGGTGTTAAACTTGGTACCAGCGGCCTTATTGAGGCCTACCGAGAGGCGGCCCGTCTGGCTATTGCCCAATCAAATGTGGTAACCAGATATGTGGAGAGCAGGGTAGAGGTGCTGTTTAACTATGCAATGATGAATGAACTTATGCGTATTGTAAAGGACATGGAGCCACGCATAACAGAGCAGGAGTATGGCGCTTTTACGAGCCATCTCTCAGATAGGACTTTTGACTGCAGAATGCAGCTTGGAATACGAATGTCGCTATTGGAACCTCTTATGGAACGGATTAGGGATTCTGTCAAGACCCAGCCCAATCCTGAGATGATATGCTATAGTGAAAAAAAGGTGACCTGAGCGGCCACCTTTTTTGTTGGATTCTATATTGATTATTTAAAGATAAGCTGTGCAAAGTTGTACAGACCGTATTTCCAAACAGTAAAGTTGTGTCCCTCGTTTGGATAGTTGATCAGGGTGCAAGGAACACCGTTCTCATCACAGAATGCCTTGAGGTTGGCACTGTGTGACATAAGACCGTCGGCGCCACCGCATACCATCCAGAGAAGCTTGTTTTCCTTCTTGGTCTTCTCAACGTCGGGAATGAGCTGCTGTGGACGGCCAGTGTTAGGAGCTGATGAGAAGCCGCCTACATATGCAAACTTGTCCATGTTGGCAAGACCAAAGTTCAGTGACTGTCCGCCACCCATTGACAGGCCGGCTATGGCAGTGTGCATCTTGTCTGTGTAAACACTGTAGTGGCTGTTTATGTAAGGCATAAGGCTGCCAATAAGATCCTTGTCAAATACTCCGAATGCTCCGGCTGAGCCATAGCCGCCTGCGCGTGAATCATCCTTGGCTGCACGGCCGTTAGGCATTACAATGATCATGTCTGCTACCTTGCCATCGGCATAGAGGTTATCCATGATGATGTTTGGAACGCCGCCGTCATCCATCCATTCGCGCTCATCGCCTCCAATACCGTGGAGCAGGTAGAGTACGCTGAATTTCTTCTTTCCATCATAGCTGGCTGGCAGATATACGGTAGCCTTACGTGTGGTTCCTACTGATTCTGACTGATACTCAATGGATTCAACCTTTCCCTTCTTTATGCCCTGACGTTCCTGGTCATATCCCTTTGGAGCCTCAACATAAGGATCGTAGTTAACGTTGGTTGGCTGCTGCATGCCAAACATACCCATTGGGATGTTAGGTTCCTGCGCATTTGCAATACCTGCAACGCAGAGAAGTGTTGCAGCTAAAAGAATGTTTCTTTTCATAATTATTGATTAGGTTTATTAAATGTGTGCAATATTATTCATAAATGCTGACAATACAAAGCGCAAAGATGATTACATTTGCAATGTTAAGATATACAAATTGCAAAAAAGTTAAAATATGAGAAAACTATTCTTTGGAATTGGCGTAACCCTTCTGGCCGTTGCAATCCAGTCGTGCGCAGACGCTCCCAGACCAGCCAAGGAGGATGGCCATAACCTCTGGTTCCATTCACAGGTGGATGGAAAACCTGTCCTGGCTGCAGAGAAAACCCCAAAAGGTATTGCCATTAATGAAATCCAACAGTATTGGAAAGGAAAGGAAAGTGTAATGCTGAGAAGCTATGAGGGTGCAGTTGACTATCTGGGACCTGATGGCTATACAATAGATTTTACCAGCAAGGACTACATAACTATAGGTGCCAATACGGATACAGGCTTGATGTATGGCACATTTGACCTTATCCGCAGGCAGCAGACTGGCAATTTTCCTACACAGGGCTTTGTTACAGAAATACCAGCGTATCAGTATAGAGTGCTCAACCATTGGGATAATCCTAACCTGACCGTTGAGCGCGGATATGCAGGAAAGTCTCTCTGGAAGTGGGAGGAGCTTCCAGGCAAGATCCGTCCCGAATATGAAGAGTATGCACGCGCCAATGCATCAATCGGAATTAACTATACCGTACTGAACAATGTGAATGCAGACCCATGTATGCTTACCGATGAGTACCTGCAGAAAGTCAAGGTGCTGGCCGATATATTCCGTCCCTACGGAATCAAGGTATGCCTGTCCCTGAATTTTGCTGCTCCAAAGCACCTTTCAACCCTCAATACATCGGACCCACTGGATCCGCAGGTAGCACAGTGGTGGAAAGACAAGGTTGCAGAGATATACAGCATTATCCCTGATTTTGGAGGTTTCTGTGTAAAGGCAAACTCCGAAGGTCAGTCCGGCCCTCAGGATTATGGAAGGACCCATGCTGACGGTGCCAATATGATTGCAGATGCTGTAAGGCCTTTTGGCGGAATTGTAATGTGGAGGGCATTCGTGTACCAGTCAACATCACCGGACCGTGCCAATACTGCAGTAGAGGAGTTCATGCCTTTTGATGGCCAGTTTGCCGACAACGTGATTATCCAGATAAAGAATGGTCCTATTGATTTCCAGCCCCGTGAGCCTTTCAGTCCTCTGTTCGGTCAGCTCCAGAATACTCAGGTAATGGCAGAGATGCAGATTACCCAGGAGTATATGGGACATAGCAACCACATGGTTTATCTGCATCCTATGTGGAAGGAATGCCTGGATTCTGATACCTATTTAAAGGGTGAGGGTAGCACTGTTGCAGCTATTACAGAAGGTAAGATAAATCCTTACAAAATAACCGCTATTGCCGGCGTTACCAATATAGGTGACAGCGTTAACTGGTGCGGACATCAGCTTGCTCAGGCCAACTGGTACGCATTTGGCCGCATGGCATGGGATCCTAAACTGTCATCGGAGCAGATCCTGAAAGAATGGATAAAACAGACTTTTACTGACAACGTAAAGTTCGTTAAGCCTGTAGCAAAGATGATGATGGCATCTCACGAGGCATCGGTCCACTATGAGATGCCTATGGGTATACATCATGCCTTTGCAGGTGCCGGTCACTATGGTCCTGGCCCCTGGGAAACATCGTCCCGTCCGGACTGGTCTCCAATGTACTACCACAAGGCTGCAAAGGATGGTATAGGATTTGACCGTACTACAAACGGCAGTAACAATGTGTCACAGTATAATGAGCCGCTTAAGTCATTGTACAATAATGTTGAAACTTGTCCAGAGAACCTTATTCTGTGGTTCCATCATCTGCCCTGGGATTACAGGATGAAGAGTGGACGTACCCTGTGGGATGAGCTGTGCTATACTTTCCAGGATGGTATTGATCAGGCTGCCGGTTTTATAAAGACATGGGAGAGTGTAGGCCGATATGTTGATGAGTACCGTTACCAGCAGGTATACGACAAGCTGGTGCGTCAGGCTAAGGATGCAATCTGGTGGCGAGATGCCCTGATGCTTTATTTCCAGACTTACTCAAACATGCCTATTCCTAAGGACTGCACGCAGCCTCAGCACAGTTATGAGGAACTTAGACGTTTCCGTCTGGGTATATCAAACTATGAGACTCCTGCATTGGACAAACTTCCGGATTATACCCTGGAGTAACGGCTTGTTTCCAGGTCATATAAAAAGCGTCCTTTGGGGCGCTTTTTTTTGTGCGTGTTCCCAAAAAGAACTACATTTGCAGCCACGCAAGCCGAAATAGCTCAGTTGGTAGAGCAACTCATTCGTAATGAGTAGGTCGCGGGTTCGAGTCCCGCTCTCGGCTCAAGAAAGAGCAAAAATTAATACTCGAACCCGCGCTGACTGCCGCCAGCGCGGTCATTGTTTTAGTTTCCCTCAGGAAACAATCCACCGACCGGTAGGTCGCGTTTTCTATAGAAAACTAAAAAGAGGGTAAGCGCATGCTTGCATGCGCGGGTTCGAGTCCCGCTCTCGGCTCCTGGAACGCCACGTAAATGGATACGTGGCGCTTATTTTTTGCTGAAGTCCGATATTATATGTATCTTTGACACCTTTAATACGCGCACGGGTACGTGCACTGTAAAACTAATTTACTTAGAATGAGATACGCACTTGTAACGGGAGCCTCAAGAGGACTGGGTAAGGCCATAGCATTGAAACTGGCAGCCCAAGGCTATCCTGTGATTATAAATTACAAAGCTAATCAGGAGGCTGCCAGACAGACCCTGGATGAGATTGTTGCCAACGGCGGTACAGCCCAGCTGCTGCCATTCGATGTGTCTGCTCCTGCTGAGATAGAGGCCGCTGTAGCTGACTGGCAGGAAAAGCATCCTGATGATTATATAGCAGTTCTTGTAAACAATGCCGGAATACGCCGTGACAACCTCATGGTATTCATGTCCGATGATGACTGGAACAGTGTGATAGACACTAACCTGAACAGTTTCTTCTATCTTACACGCCGTCTGTTAAAGAACATGATGACAGCCAGATGGGGCAGGGTTATCAATGTATCGTCTCTATCGGGCCTTAAGGGACTTCCCGGACAGGCTAATTACTCTGCGGCAAAAGCAGCTGTGATTGGTGCTACCAAGGCATTGGCTCAGGAACTTGCTCCACGCAAGATAACTGTAAATGCTGTAGCACCTGGATTCATTGCAACAGACATGACCAAGGATCTTGATGAGTCTGAACTCAAGAAGATGATACCACTTGGCCGTTTTGGCCGCCCCGAGGAGGTTGCTGCTGCAGTTGCATTCCTGGCATCCGATGAAGCATCGTACATAACCGGTAATGTAATATCGGTTAATGGCGGACTATACACTTGATCTGGACTTAATAGTGTTTTTTTGATTATATGAAAAAGTTATTTGCTTTGCTTTCTCTTCTTGTCTTGCCTCTTTCTATGATGGCACAGGAGACAAATGAATTTGGAGTACGCGTTCCAAGCGGTTATCAGGGTAATATTGAATATTCAAACCTGTTTTACCTGAATGGTGGTACAGGTATGATGCTTTCTACTACCCATGGCTATTTCTATACCCAGAATCTGTATGTAGGACTTGGTATAGGACTTCATGTTGCTCCGGACGATGTATATGTTCCTGTTTTTGCAGCAGCCAAATACGTGGTGAACCATAAGAAGATATCTCCTGTTGTACAGTACAGGATGGGCTCATACTTTACAGAGGGTGCCAAGCCATACATGGATGTTGCATTTGGAATGAGATTTGCATCGGATAGGGATTTTGCATTCTCAATCATGGCTGCAGGCTCATATTACAGCCCGTACACAATCGTGAATAACGAATTGGTATATGACCCATTTACAGATGGTTATAATTATGTTACTTCTTTTGAGCATGGTAACATGTCCTGCCTGTCAATCCGACTTGGCATTGAATGGTAAGTTTTTTTAAATGAAAAGAGTAGTAATAACAGGAACAGGAATCTGGAGTTGCCTTGGTCAGAATCTGGACCAGGTGCGTGAATCGCTGTTTGCAGGAAAGTCAGGCGTAGGCATTGACCCTGAGAGAAAGGAATATGGTTACAGGTCGGCTCTTACAGGTATTGTAAGCCAGCCTGTTTTAAAGGGCGTACTTGACAGAAGGTTGCGTGCCGGTATGTCACAGGAGGCCGAATATGCATTCATGGCATCGAGCGAGGCTTTCCGCAATGCGGGCGTTGATGACGATTACCTCCTGGCCAATGAGGTTGGCGTGATATTTGGCAATGACTCATCGGCCAAACCTGTAATTGAGACAGATCAGCGCATGCGTGAGTACAAGGATTCGGCCATGGTGGGTTCTGGACTTATTTTCCAGTCAATGAACTCTACTGTAAACATGAACATGAGCACCATTTTCCATCTGCGTGGCATAAACTTTACCGTGAGTGCCGCATGTGCCAGTGGTTCCCATGCAATAGGTCTTGGATACATGATGATACAGCAGGGCCTGCAGGAGATGGTTCTGTGTGGCGGTGCCCAGGAGACAAACTATCTGTCCATGGCATCATTTGACGCCCTGTCGGCATTCTCTGTCAGGATGGATGAACCAACCAAGGCTTCACGTCCGTTTGACCGTGACCGTGACGGACTTGTTCCCAGTGGTGGTGCGGCAGCCCTGGTCCTTGAGGAATACGACCATGCTGTAAAACGTGGTGCCAATATAATTGCCGAGGTTTGCGGTTATGGATTCTCATCAAACGGAACAGGTGGTATTTCACAGCCTAATTCCGATGCATCATACCTGGCCATGTGCCGCGCTCTCAAGGCTGCAGGTGTTGAACCGGATGGAATTGACTACATAAACGCGCATGCCACATCAACCCCACAGGGAGATATGTATGAGGCTATGGCACTGGCTAGACTGTTTGAGGGCAGGAAGGCCCTGATCAGTTCTACCAAGTCCATGACCGGACATGAGTGCTGGATGGCAGGCGCCAGTGAGATTGTGTACTGCACACTGATGATGCAGAACGGATTCGTTGCTCCGAATATAAACTTTGAGAATCCTGACGAGTATTCCGCAAAGCTGAACATTGCTGCCCAGACCAGACAGACAGAGTTGAGGACAATACTCTCAAATTCATTCGGATTTGGCGGAACCAACAGTGCAATTGTATTGAAGAAGATATAAAACGTAAGAATATGAACCTTTCACCAGCTTTAAAGAAAGCATATACCAAGGATACGCTGAGTGCCCGTGAGGCCCAGCGTCTGGCAGAATTCATAGCATGGGGACCGGTAGTGTTCCAGGCATCAAGACTCATGATCAAGTTTGGTATTCTGGACTATCTGAGGGACAATGTTGAGGGTAAGACACAGCAGGAGATTGCAGACCATACCAAGCTCTCTCTCTATGCAGTCAAGGTGCTGACCGAGGCATCACTGTCGGCCGGTACCGTGCTGATTGATCCTGAGACAGACCGCTTTACCCTGTCTAAGACAGGATGGTTCCTGCTGAATGACCCGGCAACACGTGCTAACATTGACTTTAACCATGACGTGAATTACGAGGGCTGGTTCAGGCTGGAGGAATCACTGATTGAGGGTAAGCCTGTAGGACTTAAGCATTTTGGCAACTGGCCAACGGTCTATGAGGGTTTGTCTGAACTGCCTGAGCAGGTGCAGAAGAGCTGGTTTGGATTTGACCACTTCTACTCAGACCATTCATTTGATGAGGCTCTGAAGATTGTATTTGACGAGCATGATACCAGGTCTCTGGTAGATGTGGGCGGCAATACCGGCCGATGGGCAATGCGTTGCGTTGACTACAACAAGGATGTAAAGGTTACCATAATGGACCTGCCTCAGCAGCTGGGAATGATGCGCGAGCAGACTGCCGGCAAGCCTGGTGCAGACCGTATAGACGGCTATGGCATAAACCTGCTTGATGACAGCCAGAAGTTTCCATCGGACAAGCATTTTGATGCTATCTGGATGAGCCAGTTCCTGGACTGCTTCTCGGAGGATGAGATTCTGAGCATACTCAAGCGCGCAACCGGTGCAATGGACAAGGGCACGCGCCTGTACATAATGGAGACTTTCTGGGACCGCCAGAAATTTGAGCCGGCAACCCTCTGCCTGACCATGACAAGCCTCTATTTTACAGCAATAGCCAACGGAAACAGCAAGATGTACCATTCAGAGTGCATGGAGCGTCTGGTCAACAAGGCAGGAATGAAGGTTGAGAATATTTATGATAACCTGGGACAGGGACACAGCATCATGGTGTGTGTACTGGACTGATTAATGGAAAAACAGCAATAAAACAATAATGGAAAGAAGCGTACTGGAAGCTAAGGTAAAGAACTTCATGATAGAAGATCTTGAGATTGATGAGGAAAAGATTGTGCCACAGGCTAACCTTAAGAAGGACCTGGGCATAGATAGTCTGGACTATGTTGACATTGTAGTCCTGGTAGAGAAGACTTTTGGCGTAAGGATCAAGAGTGAGGAGATGGCTGGTGTGGATACATTCAGCAAGTTCTGCGACTACCTGGAGACAAAGCTCTGATATAAACTGCGGGAGGATAATGGCTGAGAAGGGCAAGACAAGGCAGTGGAGTGGAAAGACAGATGGACTTCCATGGATGATCCGTTCGCTGGTCTTCATCATGAGAGTGGTGGACAGGCGTGTCATATACTGCATAATGGCGCTGGTTGTGCCGTTCTACATGCTCTTTGGCCATAAAGGCTATATTGCCATATATCATTTTTACCGTCTCCGTTTTGGGTATGGGCCAGTAAAGTCATTCTTTAAAGTCTATAGGACCCATTACACATTCGGCAAGGTAATTGTGGACCGATATGCCGCCTATGCCGGTAAGAAGTTCCATTACAACCTGATTGGAAATGAGAACTATCTGGCCCTCTCACACTCAGAGAGCGGATTTATCCAGCTCAGTTCCCATATTGGAAACTTTGAGATGGCCGGATACGGACTTACATCATCGGACAAGAGGATGTATGGACTATATTACGGAGGCGAGAGTCAGGTGATGGTAGATTTCCGCAGGAAGATACTGGGTCAGCATAACATTGAGCTTATTGCCGTTGACGGTACAATGTCTCACCTGTTTGAGATGAATGCCGTACTGGACCGTGGGGAGGTTATCACAATGACCGGTGACCGAGTATTCGGTTCGGGTAAGAGTGTAAAGGTTGATTTCCTGGGCAAGGAGGCAGAGTTTCCCATGGGGCCTTTTGCCATGGCCGTGCAGAAGGGTGTTCCTGTCCTGGCAATATTCGTCATGAAGGAATCAGCGGGCGACTATACCGTTTACATTGAGCCTGTAGAATCAGATCCTTCCCTGAAACCACGTGAGAAAATGTCAGCAATGGCAGTCCGTTTTGCCAGCTTACTTGAAGATATGGTGAGGAAATATCCTGACCAATGGTTTAATTTCTATGATTTCTGGAAAGATGACAAACTATCCTGACGTACACGAGCTTCTGCCGCAGCGGGACCCTTTTGTAATGGTTAGCCGTCTGGTGTTCTTTACTCCAGAGAAGGTAGTAACGGAGCTTGATATTACTGCAGACAATATCTTTGTTGAGGATGGACACTTCTCTGTGCCCGGACTGAACGAGAACATTGCTCAGACATGTGCAGCCAGGATGGGATATCTCAGTTATAGCCAGAAGGGAAGAATCAGGGTGGGTTACATAGGTGCCATTACCAATTTCGTGGTAGAGAGAACACCGCTTGTAGGCCAGGTCATATCGACCCAGTTTGACCTGATAGAAGAAGTTTTCAATGTTACCCTGGCACATGTGACCGTGAGGTGCGGTGAGGAGATTATTGCCCAGACCGACCTCAAGATTGCATTGGCAGATTAAAGAGAGAAAAAATGAAAGAGTTAAAGACATCCAAGGTATTAGACATACGTTTCAGTGAGGTTGACTCAATGAAGATAGTATGGCATGGATCCTATCCGCTCTATTTTGAGGATGCCCGTGAGGCGTTCGGCAAGAAGTACGGACTGGAATACATGGATATATACGGAAACGGTTTCTATGCACCGCTGGTTGACCTTTCATTCAAGTATAAGAAGCCCATTACCTATGGTATGAGGCCTGAGATAACAATAACCTATAGGGAGACCGATGCAGCCAAGATAGTCTTTGACTATGAGATTACAGATACAGCCACAGGCGATGTGCTGGCAACCGGGCATTCCGTACAGGTTTTCATGGATCTGGATTACCAGCTTGTATGGTATACCCCGGATTTCTATGAGGAGTGGAAGAAAAAATGGACAGAATAATAGAGTGTATAGCTGACAACGTGGTGTCGCCACTTGGACTCACATCGCAGGAGAACTATGAGAGTCTTCTGAATGGCAGGAGTGGGCTTAGACGCTATGAGGGTATGGGCAATGTCCAGACCCCGTTCATGCTGTCACGCATTGACCGCAGTATTATTGAGGAGCAGTGCACCGGCCTTGGAATAGCCACTGATTGCTATACTGTCTTTGAGAAGATGCTTCTGGTATCGGCCAGCAAGGCCATAGCAGAGTCTGGCATTGATGCCTCAAGTGACAGGGTTCTGTTCATCATTTCTACCACCAAGGGAAATGTGGCCCTGCTGGGAGATAATCCTCAGGGATTTGACAAGGATAGGGTACTGCTGGGAACATCGGCCCGCATTGTTGCCAGATATTTTGGTAATCCTAATGAGCCGCTGGTGGTATGCAATGCATGTATATCGGGCCTGTGCGCGCTGATTGATGCAATGCGTTCGCTTGCGAGTGGCAGTTATGACTATGCAGTGGTGATTGGGGCAGATGAACAGTCACCTTTTATAATATCGGGATTCCAGTCATTCAAGGCTCTCTCTGATACGGAGTGCCGTCCGTTCGACAAGGACCGCACCGGGCTGAACCTGGGAGAGTGTGCAGCTACCATGGTACTCAAGGCTCAGGATAAGCCTACCAAGGGAAAATGGCAGCTTGTGCATGGTGCAATCCGTAATGATGCAAACCATATCTCCGGTCCGTCCAGGACGGGCGAGGGCAGCTACCTGGCCCTGACTGAGGTGCTCAGGCATTGCAGCCCTGAGGAACTGGCATTCGTTAACGTGCATGGTACATCTACAGCCTACAATGATGAGATGGAATCCATTGCCATATACAGGGCTGGATTGATTGATGTTCCCGTTACAGGCCTTAAGGGCTATTACGGTCACACCATGGGAGCTGCAGGCGTGATGGAGAGTATTATTTCCATGTATGCTGCTCAGTCAGGTACAATACTTGCAACCCGTGGCTATAATGAGTGTGGTACCACCTATCCTGTAAAGGTTAGCAGCCAGCACAGGGAGGGTAGTGGAAACAGTTTTATAAAGCTGTTGTCCGGATTTGGCGGTTGCAATGCCGCATTGTTGTTCAGGATAAGGAGTTGATATGGAGAATCTAAAAAGATATGATCTGGCATACGTGCTTCTTACTGACAGCCGCATCAATGTGAACGGCCGTGAGCTTGAACATACTGCTTCCGGTAACCAGCTCCTGACAGAAATATACCGTGCCCACATATCGGACTGGGCCAAGTTCTTCAAGATGGATACACTGAGCAAAATAGGGTTCTGTGCATCCCAAATGCTGCTTAAGGAACTGAATTTTGCCAGACCTGACAGCGAAGAGTATACCGATACTACCGCTGTGATACTGTTCGGCGCTACGGCATCGCTCTGCGCCGACAAAAACTACCAGGCAACCATTGCCGACAGGGAGAATTTCTTTCCAAGTCCGGCATTGTTCGTATATACCCTGCCTAACATTGTAACCGGCGAAATTGCCATACGTAATCACTTCAGGGGCGAGACCCAGTTCCTGGTGACCGATGGCATGTGTGCCAGTCAGATGGCTAGACATATAAACCAGGCGTTCATGGATTCCAGAACTGAACGTGTGCTGACCGGTTGGGTGGACTGTCATGACAATGACAGGTTCAGTTCTTTCTTCACTATGGTGGACAGGGAACAGGCTGAGGATCTGGAATGGTTGTCGGGTCAGATAGATAGAATAATGAAAATGAATTGAATATTAAAAAATTACAACTATGGAAGAAATGATTTTAAAGCTCAAGCAGGAGATTATTGAAGTTCTCAATCTGGAAGACATTACTCCTCAGGATATTGACAACGATGCTCCTCTCTTTGGTGACGGTCTTGGTCTGGATTCTATCGATGCCCTGGAGCTGATAGTCCTGATAGAGAAGAACTACGGCATTAAGCTGCAGGATCCTGCCAAGGGCAAGGATATATTCAAGTCTATCAATGTAATGGCTGAGTACATTCAGCAGAACCGTACCAGATAAGATGTGTGACAAGCAATCTGTGCTCATTACCGGCTGTGGAATTGTAAGCGCCATAGGACTTGACTGCAATCAGGTTCTGGAATCCCTGTTGGCCAACCGTACCGGTGTTGCTCCGCTCAAATACCTCAAGACTGAACATACAGAGTTTCCTGTGGGTGAGGTCAAGAAGTCCGATGCCGAGATGGCTGGACTGTTGGGTATTGCCCCGGGTACTCCTACAACAAGAACATCGCTGATGGGCATGATAGCCCTTGGCGAGGCTCTCAAGGATGCAGGTCTGGATAATTCAGATTTACACAAGGTTGGGTTTGTATCGGGAACAACGGTAGGCGGCATGGATATGAGCGAACAATACTATCTGGATTTTATAGAGAACGACAGCAGGAACCAGTATATAGGTATTCATGACTGTGGCTCATGTTCAGAGATGATTGCCGGTCATTTTGGTAAGTTCAGTTTTATTACAACCATATCGACAGCATGTTCATCGGCCGCAAATGCAATAGAACTTGCAGCCGATATGATCAGGCTGGGCGAGGCCGATATTGTGGTTGCCGGAGGCTGCGAGTGCATTACCAAGTTCCACCTGAACGGTTTCAATACGCTCATGATTCTTGACCATGAGGTATGCCGTCCGTTCGATGCCACACGTGCAGGACTTAACCTGGGCGAGGGTGCAGGATATGTTGTACTGGAATCGGCAGAGTCGGCTGCCCGTCGTGGGGTAAGCGCCAAGGCTATACTCTCTGGTTATGGAAATGCTTGCGATGCTTTCCATCAGACAGCTTCGTCGCCCAATGGTGAGGGAGCATATCTGGCCATGAAGAAAGCGTTCGATATGTCTGGACTCAAACCTGAGGACATTGGCTACATCAATGCTCACGGAACCGGTACACCAAACAATGACCAGAGCGAGAGCCAGGCCATGATGAGGATATTTGGAGATAAGATGCCGCCTGTTTCATCGACCAAGTCATTGACAGGACATACAACAAGTGCATCGGGCTCCATTGAGGCTGTCATTTGCGTATTGGCACTGCAGAATGGTATTACACCAGTAAACTACGGATGGAAGAACCAGATGGAGGATGGTATTGTGCCTAACATGCAGCTGTATCCGGAACGTAAACCGGTTCATGCCGTATGCAATTCATTTGGATTTGGCGGCAATGATTCGTCACTGATCATATCATTACCAACTAATGAATAACTTTAGGATATGAAGGTTAATATTTTATCGGCCAAGCAGATAACTATTCAGGAACCACTCTGCGAGAAGTGGATGGTAGAGCCTCTGACATATTCTGAAGACTATGTCCGTGCTATAGACCCGGACTTTAAGCAGTTCATATCTGCGGGTGATGCACGCCGTATGGGCAAACTCATGAAAAGGGCGCTGGCCACTTCTATATCGGCCCTGAATGAAGGTGGGACAGTTAATCCCGATGCCATCATAACCGGTACAGGTTTTGGAAGTGTAGAGAATACGGAACTCTTTCTGGATGCCCTGGTACGCAATGGTGAGCAGATGCTCAAGCCTACGTTATTCATGCAGTCTACACACAACACGGCTTCGTCCCTGATAGGAATACACACCCATTCACACGGATATAACTCTACATACTCCCAGAAGGGCCTTTCTTTTGACAGTGCCCTTTACGATGCATGGCTCCAGTTCCGTTTGGGCAAGATCGGCAATGCGCTTGTGGGTGCACATGACGAGATGTCGCCAGTCTTCTCTACATTCATGCGTAAGGCTGGTCATGTAAAGGATGGTGAGATATGCAGTGAGGCTGCTATATCGGTCCTCCTGAGTTCCGCCCAGGATACCAGTGCTGCTCCGTACTGTACCTTGAATGGAGTAAAAATACTCAACATGCCCAACAGGGATACACTTTGCCAGGCTGTTGGTGCACTGATAGAGCAATCAGGCGTAAGCAGGATAAGCGCCGTGATAACCGGTATAAGTGGAAATGCCGTGAATGATTCATGGTACAGCATGCTGGATGGAATTCTTGATGGAGTGCCAAGGGTGGGCTACAAGAACCTTTTTGGTGTAACATTTGCTTCATCGGCCGTAGGTTTTTATGTAGCTGCATGCAGTCTGAGGGATGGTTTTATTCCTGCATCCCTGACAGGAAAAGACCCTATAGAGTGTAAGGATGCCGTTCTGATAGTCAATGTTGTGGACGGCTGCCATTATTCATTGTCAATACTTGAAAGTGTATGTGGAAAATAATACCATTCTCACTCTTGCAGAGCCTGCTGCTGGCAACTGGCCAGCTGTTCATGAAAATGGCTCTCAGGAACACTGCCAGGTATAACGGTTTATGGAAATTCATCTGGGCCGAAATGCACAACTGGTGGTGGCTTGGATGTGGCGTGTTCATGCTGTCGGCCACTGTACTATGGTTTTATATAATGAAACATTTCCCATTCAGCGTAGCTTATCCGCTGAGCTGTCTGAGTTTTGTGTTTGGTGTACTTGGTGCCCAGTTGTTCTTAGGTGAGGCTGTTCCCCTGAACAGGTGGATAGGTGTATTCCTGATTGTAGCTGGTGCAGCATTTATTGGAAAATGAACATTATGAGGAGACTGTTAAACATACTGATGCTTGTTTCTGTGATGGCAATGCTGTCATGGGGCAATACTCATGCCCAGACCAGTGATGAGATCATACAGAAAGTGATTGATGCAGGCAGGAGCATGGGAACCATGAAGTGTACCTTTACCCAGACGTTTACATCGCCCATGCTGGAGAATCCGTCAGTCTCTAAAGGTAAGATACTCTATTTCTCTGATTCAAAGCTCAAGATAGAGTATACGGAGCCCGAGGTTTACTCAATAAGGCTTCTTGACGGCAAGGTTACACTTTCTGGCAAGGACGGTGACAATGAGCTGGGACTGATTGCAAACCGTATAGCCAGGGGTATTACTACCATGATGATGGGCCTCATGAAAGGTGATGAACTGGCCGATAAGAAGGCATTCACCAACAAGGCAAGGCTCGAAGACGGAAAGTGGGTGATAGACATGACACCCCGCCGCGCGGACCTTAAACGTATGTTCAGCAGGGTAGTCCTGGTTTTTAACCCAGAGACTTTACTCCTGATATCAATGGATATGTTACAGGAAGACGGAGGCAGTTCACTGATTGCTATAGATAATGTTGAGGCAGGAGGAAACTATGAGGCTGAATGGTAATTTATACAGGATACTCTCTATGACAGAGGTAGAAGGCTCATGCACCTTCTGTATAGAACTCAATCCTGAGCACTGGATTAAGGAGTGCCATTTTCCAGGTAACCCTGTAGTTCCAGGTGTATTCCTGCTGCAGATGACTACTGAACTGCTGGAGGAAAAGATGGGCTATAAGTTGTTTATCAACGGGATAAAGAATGTAAAGTTCATAAACTTAATGTCTCCTGAGTCTAATCCGGGGATTAGCGTTAAACTGAGTGGAATTACACCGGTAGAGGGCATGATGAAGGTTCAGGCTGTATTCTCTGACAGTTCTGACCCAGGCAGGCTCTTTGCAAAGATGTCATTGACACTACAGGATAAAAGGATATAAGGATGAGTGAGATAAGGTACTGTGCATTGATTCCGACATATCAGAACGGCAATACCGTCCCTGATGTTGTAAGGCGTACCATGGAGGTATGCCCAGACATCATTGTCGTTGATGATGGCAGTACAGACGGCACCGCAGGGTTGCTTTCAGGGTTATCTGTCAGGCTACTTACCCATAAGGAGAACAAGGGTAAGGGCTGTGCTCTGATAACCGGTTTCAGGGCAGCTAAGGAGATGGGGTTCACACATGTGGTTACCCTTGATGCCGATGCCCAGCATTTCCCTGAGGACATACCATTGCTTATAGATGCTTCCAGAGCCAATCCGGAGAGTATAATAGTGGGTTGCCGCAATCTTACAAGTAACAACATGCCACGCCAGAACACGTTTGCAAACAGGTTCTCAAACTTCTGGTTCAGGCTTCAGACAGGACAGAGACTTGAGGATACCCAGTCTGGATTCAGGGTATATCCTTTGAGTAGCCTGCATGGAATGGGGCTTGTTACCTCAAGATATGAGGCTGAACTGGAACTTATGGTGTTCGCTGCATGGAACGGAGTAGGCATGAAGGGTGTTCCTGTCCGAGTGTGGTATGCGCCAGAGGGCCAGAGGGTATCGCATTTCCGTCCGTTCATGGATTTTTTCAGGATAAGTGTGCTGAACACTGTCCTCTGTTTTGGGGCAATTCTCTATGCTTTGCCCAAGTTTATAATCAGAAAGGCCATGCCGGGGAGATAACTGCAATATGGTAAAGATGTTCCTATCATTGTATGACAGCCTGGCTGGGAGAAAAGGATTGCTTGTCCTTATTCTCGTCCTCCTGATGGCCATCTGTGGGGTATCGCTCTCCACCATGGAGTACAAGGAGGACATTGCCGAATTCCTTCCCATAGACAGGAAGGTTAGTACGCAGGCCGATTTCATGGAAAAACTCTCAGACCAGGACAAGGTGGCGGTGCTGTTCTACGGCAAGGGAACAGATGATGAATCAGTCAGTGAGATCATTTACGCCATGGATCTTTTTGAGGAGACCTGGCTGGAGTCCGATACCGCCGGGTTGGTTCCCGGAATATCGGCTATGACAGACGAGACCGCTGTTGCAGAACTTATAGGATTTGTTCAGGATAATATAGCCAGTTTCCTGACTGTCAGCGATTATGACAGGATGGATTCGCTGCTTTCCACTCCCGGTTACATGGATATGTGCCTGGAGCAGGACAAGCGTTCGCTGCAGTCATTTGCCGGTCAGTTTACCAGGATGACCATTCCGGCAGACCCATTGAACCTGTTCTCCGGAGTACTCTCGCAGCTGGCGGACCTGGGTAACAGCTCGGGTTACAACGTAGTTGACGGACATTTCATACACTCCACCCAGCCGGTAGGTGTGCTGTTTTTTGATTCCCCGTTCGGAAACAGTGAGTCGGGCAGGAATGCCGATATTGTACGCATGGTCAATCTGGTATCGGACCAGGTGATGGCACAGACGGACATCAGGGTATCGGCTACCGGGGCTCCTCTGATTGCGGTTGCAAATGCAGACAGAATAAAGCGTGACAGTGTGCTGGCAGTCCTGCTGGCAGTCATAGGTATCATAGTGGTGCTCTGGATCTCATTCCGCAGGTTGGGCGATATGCTTTGGATAGCCGTTTCTCTGCTGTTCGGCATGGTATTTGCGCTTGGTTGCATAGGCCTGTTCAAGGACAGCATTTCTATAATCGTAATAGGTCTGGGCTCCATAATCGTTGGAATTGCAGCAAACTATCCGTTGCATTTCCTGCATTCACTCAGAGAAACGGGCAATAACCGCAGAACACTACAGGAGATGGTTATTCCATTGCTGGTTGGTAATATTACTACCGTCAGCGCATTCCTGTGCCTCATATTCCTAAAGGCGCAGGCCATGCATGACCTGGCTCTCTTTGGCTCATTCATGCTTGCCGGCACCATACTGTTTACACTTGTATTCCTGCCGGTACTGGTCAAGCCTGCAAGGGTGGAAAGGGAATCGGAGGAGGAGATAGCTGCCTCCGGAAAACGAGGCAAGATCTATGTAAAAGTTGTTTCATGGGCAGTCATGCTGATTACTGCTGTCATGCTGATATGGGGCAATGGCGCAAAGTTCGACACAGACCTGAGCCATATAAACTACATGACTGACAGTCAGCGCAATGACCTGGAACTCCTGTCCCAGGGAGTAGATATAAATGGTGCAGGACAGCTGTCTGTTATAGCCAGTATGATTCCGCAGGCAAGCCAGCAGGAGAATCTGGAGGGAAAGTGGGAGTCATTCTGGAAAGAGCATTCCTATGCACTCACGGAACTTGAGACTAAGATGCAGGAACATGGATTCCGCAAGGGGGCATTTGATCAGTTCCTCATGTCGGCCAGGTCGGAACAGAAACTGGTTTCGCGCGAGGAGCTGCAGGGTGAGAGCATGTCAGAGGTGATTGCATCGCTGGTACAATCGCTCTCAGAAGACTTTAACATGGTCCTCTTTATGTGCGGTTTTATAGTGTTTGTGTTCCTGTGGATATCATTTGGAAGCCTGGAACTGGCACTTATTTCATTCTTGCCTCTTACAGTGGGCTGGGTATGGATACTGTCAATAATGAACATACTTGGAATCCAGTTCAACATAGTCAGCATAATACTGGCAACATTCATTTTTGGCCAGGGCGATGACTATACCATTTTTATTACCGAGGGCCTCATGCAGGAATATGCCCAGGGCCGACGCATACTGAAAGACCGACTTGCCAGCGTTATAATATCGGCCGTAATCATGTTCATAGGTATTGGAACCCTGATATTTGCCAAGCATCCGGCCATGAAATCACTGGCCGAGATTACCATATTGGGCATGATGATTGTAGTGGTTATGGCTGGGCTGCTTCCCACTTGGCTTTTCAGGAATATTACCACCAAGAAGGGAGAGGTAAGGGCCGTGCCCGTAACGCTTAAGCGTATAGCATACTCGGTTATTAGCCTGCTGGCCCTGCTGGTTGCGGTCATAGTGGTAACCCCGCTTGCCCTGCTTATATTCATAGGCCCCAGGAAGGAGTGGAAGGACAGATGGCTGCATGGAGTAATATACAGATTTGCAGGCTTCTGCATAAAGAGGGTCCCTGGAACTGTCTTTACTCTGGACAACAGCGTAGGAGAGACATTCCACAAGCCTGCACTGATTATCAGTAACCATCAGTCACACCTGGACCTTATGTGTATTCTCATGCTCACACCTAAGATTGTTGTGGTTACCAATGAATGGGTTTGGAAGAACCCTATCTATGGTCCACTTATAAGGCGTGCCGAATATATTCCTGTGGCCGATGGCCTGGGTGACCAGATTGATCACATGCGTGACCTGGTAAGGAGGGGATACTCAATACTGGTGTTCCCCGAAGGTTCCCGTTCTGCCGATCTATCCATAAACCGTTTCCATAAGGGAGCGTTCATGGTGGCTCAGGAACAGGGACTCGACATCCTGCCTATATGTCTGCATGGAGTGGGTCAGGTACTTCCCAAAACAGATTTCATGCTCAGGGAGGGACGTATGACCGTTACTGTAGGAAAACGCATGCCGGCCAGATCCGGGGATTATGGTTCTGACCTGCTGGAACAGGCCAAGTGGTTCCGCCATTACTATCAGCAGTGGTACGGAGAGCTGTGCAACCGTCTTGAAGATGCCGGATACTGGAAACCGTATGTTGAGCACCAGTTCATCTACAAGGGAATCCAGGTGCTCCGTGACATGCGCTATACATTCCGCACAGACAGCTGGAAAGAAGCTGCCAATGCTCCCCATGTCCAGGATGGAACAGTAACCCTTTTGAATCAGGGTATGGGTGAACTGGCGCTGCTCACTGCGCTTGTACATCCTGAACTCAGGATACTTGACATACATACCAATCCAGAACAGTTTGCAGTGGCCAATGCCATAGCACACAAACCGTCTAACCTAGAAGTAATCTATGAAGAAGAAAAGTGACATAGTTATTATAGGTGCTGGAATGGGAGGTCTTTTCTGTGGTGCCCTGCTTGCCAAAAACGGCTATAGGGTAACACTGCTTGAGAAATCGTATCAGTACGGAGGCGGATTGCAGAATTTTAGCCGTCACGGCGAGAATTTTGAGACGGGCATGCACGTGGCTGCAGGATTCAACCCTGGAGGCACACTGTTCAGGATCTGCACATATCTTGGTATAATGGACCAGCTCAGTATTACGGAGACAGGCATGATGATGAGTGCCATGTTTGCCAACGAGCAGGTACGGATAGACATTCCTAAAGGTCGCCAGGGCTTTATAAAGGCTCTGTCCGATGCTTTCCCGCAGGAGCATGACAACATAGAGAGGTATGTAACTGCAATAGAACGCATCTCCCATGAGGAGACAATGTTCTGGATGGAGACTCCCCAGGCCCAGGCCGATGCCCATTCCGATGAGTTTTTCATGCCGGCAAGCAGCATGATAGAAAGCTATACGGGAAACAGGAAACTGCAGCAGGTTCTGGCAATCATGAATCCGCTCTATGCAGGTGTAGAAGGGCACACCCCAGCTTATCTGCACGCCATGGTTTCTGTGCTGTTCATGGACACTCCAAGTTATTTTGTGGGTGGTAGCATGCAGTTGGCAAAAGCCCTTGCAGGAGTTATAGAAAAGGCGGGAGGTGAGATCCTTACCAACATCCAGGTAACTCAGCTAAAGTCTGAGAACTGTAGTATAACGGGTGTGACAGATGCAAGTGGGAATGAGTATTGTGCTAACTGGTATATATCGGACATCAATCCGTGCACACTGGCCGACATGATATCCGGAAAGGGCTTTACTCCCGGTTTTGTGGCAAGGATAAAGGATATTCCGGCGTCCACATCGGCCTTCAAGGTTTTTGTAAAGCTCAGGAAGGACAGTCTGGCGTATGAGAACTATCCGGTGTGCGTGGTCCGTTCCATGGACCGTGTGTGGAATGCTCCAGTTGAACCTGGTTCCCAGTGGCCTGGAATGGTAAACTGTTTCATGGTACCGCAGGCCGATGGCAAGTACGCATCGCATCTTACCATAATGGCTCTCATGGACTGGGAGTCTGTAAGCCGTTGGGAAGATACCAGTACAGGAAAACGCGGCAAGGAGTACCAGGAATGGAAAGACAGTATGACGTCCAGGGTAATGGAACTGCTTAATAACAGGTTCCCAGGACTGGATGGTATGGTTGAGTACAGTTTTGCTGCATCTCCGCTTACTTTCCGTGACTGGACCGGTACCCCAAAAGGTGCAATATATGGTTACGCACGTGACTGCAATGACTTGATAGGCTCCCGTCTGTCGGTCAGGACAAGGATCAAGAACCTGCTTCTTACAGGACAGTGCGTTAATATGCATGGTATAGGCGGCGTGCCGCTCACAGCCCTGGAAACGGCAGGGATGATTGTTGGTAATAATCAGATAATGAATGAAATAATAAGGCAAAAAATATAAGATAATGGAAACCTTCAAACTAAAATTAATCTATCCAAAATGGCCTAAACTGCCAGGTCAGACTACGTTCAATCTTCCGCCTCACGGACCTGTTGCTTTTGCTGCAACACTCCCTGAGTGGGTGGATGTGTCTTTTACCGATGAGAATGTAGAAGCCATTGATTTTGACGAGGAATGTGATGGCGTAGCTCTTTCAATGATGCTCAGTACCCAGGTAAAGCGTGGCTGGGAAATTGCAGATGAGTATCATAAACGCGGCAAACAGGTTATAGCCGGTGGTATTTCTTCCATGCTCCATGCCGAGGAAATGGTTAACCATGTTGACAGCGTATTCCTTGGTGAGTCAGAGGGACGTTCTGAGCAGGTCATGATAGATTGGACACGCGGTGAACTCAAGAAGGTCTACAACTTTATGGGCAATATGCCGCCAATTGAGTCTGTGGGTCCCTGCCGCCGTGACCTTTACAAGCGTGAACTGTATAACCATAAGGGCGTGCAGATGGTGGATCTGTTCCATGCCAGCCGCGGATGCCGTTTCAGCTGCTATCCATGTGCCGTATCATATCTTGGCGGACGCAGTTTTAGACCACGTCCCATAGACAAGGTTGTGGAGGATATGGCTGCCATAGAGAATAACCGTCTGTTCATAGTGGACAACTCTCTTGCCCAGAACAAGGAGTGGGAGAAGGAACTGTTCAGGGCAATTGCCCCACTCAAGAAAAAGTGGATAAGCCACACCATAGAAGATGATCCAGAGGTACTTGACCTGGCTGCAAAGGCAGGTGCATGGTATGTTTATCAGGCAGTATATGATACATCGGACTATATCAAGGAACGCGTAAAACGCTATCATGACTATGGTATTGGAGTGGAGGGTACCATCCTGCTTGGTTTGGATAACCAGACAGTTGATGACTGCAAGCGACTTATAGATTTTCTTGGAGAAATAGACCTGGATCTGGCCGAGTTTACCGTTCTTACTCCTTTCCCGCATACCAAGGTTTATGATGACCTGCTGCGTCAGGGTAGAATCTTTGATTTTGACTGGAACCATTACAATGCTGGTCAGGTTGTATTCCAGCCCAAGAAAATGACTGCCGATGAATTGCAGGATGTATATGAATATGCATGGAAGAGTTTCTATGCAAGTGAGAGTCAGGAACAGAAAATGTTCCGTCTGTTCTGCAATGTTGCACTGCGTGAAATGGAAGAGGGAACATACCGTCCACGTGACAGAAGGCTTGCCAACAAGTCTTTTGGTAAGGATGTAGTAAGAAACATAAAGAAGGCTTAAAACAATGCGTGTATCCAACGAATACTATGACGAAATCTTTGAGTTCAAGGGCGAATGGGATATGCCGTCCTCCTGTGGACTCAAGATTCGTAGAAATGCAGGCAAAACCTGCGTTATTGTAACAGAACTGTACCAGGACAATCCAGGTACATCGGTTACTTATGCCGGCAAGAGGTTAGCAGAGCAGATATGTCAGGCCAAGGGACTGAACCTGAATGAGATAGTATATGTGGAGTGTACTCCCAATACTAACTCCAAACTGTCTTTTTATGACGAGGAGTTCTTCCAGGTTGACTTTAATGCAGATCCGGCTCACCGTTACCGTCAGCTGGACAGTGATGAACTTAAGAAACTGATACTGTAATGAGTCTGTCGTCACTGCTCATATCTCTAGTCATAATTGTGCCGTCTCTGCGTACCATAACCCCGTGGGCCAGTCAGGACAAACGGGCTGCGCATGTCATGATAACTCCTTATATGACACAGGATAGTCTTAATGCCCCGACTGTGATAGTATGTCCTGGCGGAAGTTATCACTGGCTGGATGTAAAGGGCGAGGGCATTGAGGTATCGGAATGGTTGCGTGACCATGGCGTGAATGCTGTACTCCTGCAGTATAGGACTGCCGGACTGGGTTCGTTCATCTGGCACTACAGATACGTGGTAAGGGGAAACCGCCATCCGGATATGATATGTGACATACAGCGTACCATACGTTATCTGCGTGAGAATGCAGGAATACTTGGTATAAACCCAGACAGGCTTGGAGTTCTTGGATTCTCTGCAGGAGGACACCTGGCGTTATCATCGGCCTGCTATAGCGATACTGATTATACAGACCTGGATGCAGGACCGTCCCAGGTATCTCTCAGGCCAGATTTTGTAGGTGCAATCTATCCCGTGGTAACCTTGGAAGGTGAGTATGCTCATGCCAGGTCACGTAAGGGACTGCTAGGAGAATGGGGTAAGATGAGCCGGAACAAAAGGAAGGAAATGTCCATAGAGAAGAATATTCCCAAGGACTGTCCGCCTGTGTTTGTTGTAAACTGCAAGGATGATCCGGTAGTGGATTGGCATAATTCAGTACTCCTGGACAACGCTCTCAACGATGCAGGTGTAAGTCATAGGTATATCCAATACGCTACGGGCAAGCATGGATTTGGAGTGAGTGAGGTATATGGTACAGAAGAGTGCCGTGTATGGAAATACGAATTCCTTAAATGGTTGGAGGAACAGCTATGAATGATATAGAGTTTTCCACTCCGGAACAGATCAGGTTATTCCAGGAGGAGCTGCTGCATAAGCATCTGGCATATCTAAGGAATAACTCGCCGTATTACAGGCGCCTGTTTGAGAGTTATGGAATAAATACGGACAGGATTGTCCACCTGGAGGATCTTACACGCATTCCGTTTACGGAAAAAAAGGATCTGCAGTTATACAATGATGATTTCCTGTGTGTTCCCAGGAACAGGATAATTGATTATATAACCACATCGGGCACACTTGGTGATCCGGTCCTGTTTGGATGTACGGAGAAGGATTTGCAGAGACTGGCCTACAACGAAAAGAAGTCATTCCAGTGTGCGGGACTTACCCAGGACAGTGTAGTGCAACTCATGACCACACTCGACAAGCGTTTCATGGCAGGCATGGCCTATTTCCTGGGGCTTAGAGAACTGGGAGCAGGAGTAATCCGTGTGGGTAATGGAATACCGGAATTGCAGTGGGATACCATACGCCGTTTCCATCCAGATACCATTATGTGTGTGCCTTCTTTCATACTCAGGCTGATAGACTATGCAGAGGCGCACAATATAGACTACCGTAACAGCAGCATACGCCGTATAATAGGCATAGGTGAGGGACTCAGAGAGCAGAACTTTGACCTGAACCTTCTTGGTAAACAGATACATGAGCGCTGGCCCAATGTGCAGCTGTTTGCAACATATTCATCTACTGAGATGGGTGCAACCTTCAGTGAGTGTGAATACGGAATGGGTGGACATGTACATCCGGAGCTCATAATCGTGGAGATTATAGGTGATGACGGAATGCCTGTGCCAGATGGACAGCCTGGTGAGGTGGTGGTAACCACACTGGGTGTAGAGGGTATGCCGCTCCTGCGTTTCCGTACAGGCGATATTGCATGCAAGCATACAGGACAATGCAGGTGTGGCCGTTGGGCATACCGCCTTTCGCCACTGCTGGGCCGCAGGAACAATATGATAAAACTCAAGGGTACAACCTTGTATCCACCGGCAATATATGATGTACTGGACAATACTCCATACGTTGAGAACTACGTGGTTGTGGTACGCAACAACACAGCAGGTACCGATGATGTACTGGTTCGCATAGGTATAGGCAAAAAAACCAAGGACATTGATATAGTAAAAGAACTCAAGGACAGTTTCCGTTCCCGTATACGTGTGGCCCCAGAGATAGAGATATGTCCGGTTGAGGAGATAAACAGAATTAATAATCCAGCTGCCGGCCGAAAACCGGTAAAATTCATAGACGAACGAAAATGACAGACTATAATAAGTTTGATGACATACGTCCGTACACAGATGCGGAGATACCAGAAGCAATGGAACGTATTGCTTCCAGCCCGCATTTCCCCATGGTAGCACAGTTTGTGTTTCCGGATATGGATTCCATGCAGGCTGCAGCCAAAGTCCGTTCATTCAAGACAATATATGACTTCCAGCATGGGACTATGATACCACTCAACAGGGCGGTGCTGGAAGGTACCATTACAGAATTCAGACTTACCGGAGTAGAAAAACTGGACCGGAACAAACGGTATCTGTATGTAAGCAACCACAGGGATATTGTACTTGATTCATGTATCCTGATGTATGCACTCAACAATGAGGGGCATGATTCAGGAGAGATAACCTTTGGCTCAAATCTCATGCAGGGCCAGCTGGTTATTGATATAGGCAAGAGTAACAAGATGTTCCGTGTTGAACGTGGTGGTACCCCACGCCAGATGTACGCCAGCTCAGTACACCTGTCTGAATATATAAGGTATGCCATAACAGAGAAGAACCAATCTGTATGGATAGCCCAGCGTAATGGCCGTACCAAGGATGGTGTGGACCGTACCGATGTTGGTGTTATAAAGATGTTTTCCATGAGTGGTCCAAAAGACCGTGTGGATAATCTTGCTGAACTGAACATAGTACCGGTATCGGTCTCATACGAATGGGAACCATGCGATATACTCAAGGCCCAGGAACTATATGCAACAAGGGATGGCCAGCCTTATGTAAAAAAACCGGGTGAGGATCTGAACAGCATACTCACAGGCATAATGCAGGACAAGGGCCGTGTGCATTTCCATATATGTGATCCTCTTACAGGTGAGGATATTGAATCCATGGCTGACCAGGCCGGGGCCCAGTTTTACCGTAGCGTGGCCGAACTGATGGATAAGCGTATATGTTCCGGATACCATCTGTTCCCTAATTCTTTCATAGCACATGATATCCGCTCTGGCAGCAATGCATACAGCAATCGCTACAGCCAGCAGGAGTATGATGCCTTTGTATCCCGTCTGAGCGATATCCAGAAACTGGACTGCGGGCCTGAACTAAGAGATATATTCCTTGGCATCTATGCCAATCCTGTAGATAACTGAACAACTAACCTTGCTATATGAAAAAACTATTGATCATGGCAGCTGCAACAATGATGCTTGCCGGCTGTAAGGAGCAGGCCGCTCCGCTTAAAGTATGTATCTTTCCGGGTGATTATCCTGATCCAAGCATTATGCGTGACGGAAAGGATTTTTACATGACCCATTCCAGTTTTACCTATTATCCGGGATTGCTCGTCTGGCACTCCACGGATCTGCTTAACTGGGAGCCTGTTTCACGCGCCGTACAGGGACATGACTATTCCATCTACGCACCAGACCTGTGTAAGGTAGACGGCAAGTTCTATATCTATTATCCCACAAGCTCCGGCGAGAACTTTGTTGTAACAGCCGACCGTATTGAGGGACCATGGAGTGAGCCTGTAAAGCTTAATGTAAGTGGAATTGACCCGGGACATGCCATTGATGCCCAGGGCAACAGATACCTGTACACCAATAACGGACATGTGGCACCTCTTTCCAAGGACGGTCTTTCAATAACAGGTCCAAACCGTAAGGTCTATGATCCATGGCAGTTCCCAGAGGAATGGGAGACCGAGGGCATGTGGCTTGAATCACCCAAGATCATGAAACGTGGTGACTGGTATTATCTGGTCAGCGCCGAAGGTGGCACGGCAGGTCCTGCAACCAGTCACATGTGCGTTGTCTCACGCAGCAAGTCTGTAACTGGCCCATGGGAGGATAGCCCTCATAATCCATTGGTCCACACATACTCTGTAGATGAGGAGTGGTGGTCAAAGGGACATGGTACTCTGATTGATGATGCCGATGGCAACTGGTATATAGTTTATCATTCATACAGGAACGGATTCCATACTCTGGGCCGCAGCACCATTATTGAAAGTGTGAACTGGACCAAGGACGGCTGGCCTGTCCTTGCCAATCCCAATGGCGCAGAATGGGTAAATGGCGGTCTGCAGGATAACTATGATTACCTGCGTAACTATAATAATCCAATAATGTGGGCAAAATGGGAGCCTGGATTTGACAACGGAACCCTTATGACAACCACGGCTATTGATGACAGTTATGAGATTACTGCGCATTTTGTTATAGGCAAGGATGCACGTGCGGGACTGTACCTCTTTTATAATGAAGATGCATTCATAGGCGTACAGGGCAATGATGTTACATCACAGTATTATGTACGTATTCGCAATGTCCGCAACAAAGTGACCGTATGGACAAGTACCGATGGCAATAACTGGAAAGCAGAGCGTGAGAATGTGGATGTGCAGACATACCATCACAATGAGTACAAGGGCTTCTTTGCATTGCGTCCGGCTTATTTTATAGACGGGATGGCTATCCTGGAGTCTTTTGACTACAAGCCTCTCTAAAACCTTAAAGGCTCATTGGCAGACAACCAATGAGCCTTTATACATTGTCTTTCCAGAGAAGAAACATACAGAATATACAAATTGTTGAAAACTTATTGATTTCTAACAAAGTGTTACATTATTAATACGTATCTTTGCAGAACGAATCAAAAAAGAGGAAATGGATAACGCATCAGTATTCTTACAAAAAGGTGGAGGCAGTAATAACGGCCGCATTGTTTTGTGAGAGAGGGGAAATGTTTTTTTCATTTTCTCTCTTTTTTTTGTCTGAAGTATAGATTTGATAAAAAATATAGACATGACCGTATCACTAATTTTAGCCGATGGCACCTGCTTTAAGGGTGAATCTTTCGGTTTTGAACAGCCTGTAAGCGGTGAACTCGTGTTTAACACTGCCATGGCAGGTTATCCCGAACTGCTGACAGATCCCGCTTCACGCGGACAGTTGATAGTAATGACCTATCCGGTTATTGGAAACTATGGTATCCAGCCCATGACTCCCGACAATCTGGGTCTGCCAACCAATGCAGAGAGCGAACATGCTCAGGCCAGTGCGCTGATAGTAAGCGATGCCAGCGACTATTACAGTCACTGGAATGCAAAGGAGTCTCTGGATGAGTGGATGAAACGTGAGCAGGTTAGGGGTATAAAGGGTATAGATACCCGCGAACTTACCAAACATATCCGCAACCACGGCAGCATGACGGCCAAGATTGTATTTGACGGTATGAAGAAACCCGAGGAGTATGCTTATAGCAATATGCTTGCCCAGGTTTCTTGCAAGGAGTCAATTACATATAATGCCGGTGCACCAAAGAGAGTAGTGCTGGTAGACTGTGGTGCAAAGGCCGGAATGATACGTTGTCTTGTAAACGAGGATCTGGAGGTTGTACGCGTACCATGGGATTATGATTATTCCAAGATGCAGTTTGACGGTCTTGTAATATCCGACGGTCCGGGCAACCCAAGCTATTGCAGTGAGGTGGTTGCAAGGCTTCAGAAATATATGTCCAGGACAAACAAGCCTGTTCTGGGAGTTGGTATGGGATGCCTGCTTATGGGACTTGCCGGCGGTATGGATACATATAAGCTCAAGTTTGGTCACCACACCCATAATCAGCCTGTTATCCTTAAGGGTACGGACCGATGCTTTATTACCACACAGAACCACAACTATGCTATCCGTGAGCAGTCTGTTGTAGGATTGTGGAGAGTGTATCTCAAGAATCTGAATGACGGTTCAGTTGAGGGTATCTATAACACACAGAAACCTTTTGTGGGAGTAATGTTCCACTCAGAGTCAGACAGTGTGGCTACTGATACTGAATTTATCTACAACGATTTTGTTTCAAAACTCTAAGACCTGGAATTATGGCATTAAAGAAATATAAGAAAGTACTGCTGCTCGGATCGGGCGCACTCAAGATAGGTGAGGCTGGTGAATTTGACTACTCAGGTTCCCAGGCACTCAAGGCACTTAAGGAAGAGAACATAGAGACCATTCTGATCAACCCTAATATTGCAACCGTTCAGACAAGCGAAGGTGTAGCTGACAGAGTATATTTTTACCCTGTTACCCCTTTCTTTGTAGAGAAGGTAATTGCCAAGGAACGTCCCGATGCCATACTCCTGGCATTTGGCGGACAGACAGCACTGAACTGCGGTGTTGCTCTTGAGACCAGTGGAGTCCTGGACAAGTATAAGGTTAAGGTACTTGGTACCCAGGTCAAGGCAATCATGGACACTGAGGACCGTGACCTGTTCATTAAGCGTCTGGATGAGATAGGTGTACAGACAATCAAGAGCCATGCCGTAGAAACCATGGATGCTGCCCGTGCTGCAGCCAAGGAACTGGGCTATCCGGTTATTATACGTTCTGCTTATGCTCTGGGTGGTCTTGGCTCAGGTTTCTGCGACAATGAGGAGGAACTGAACAGACTGGCCGAGAAATCATTCTCATTCTCACCACAGATTCTTGTTGAGAAGAGCCTCAAGGGTTGGAAGGAAATTGAGTTTGAGTGCGTGAATGACAAGAGTGGAAACTCAATCATTGTGTGCTCAATGGAGAACTTTGACCCACTCGGCATTCACACCGGTGAGAGTATTGTTGTAGCTCCTACACAGACTCTTACACAGCATGAGGTTCAGAAACTGGAGGAACTTACCATACGTATTGCCCGCCACGTGGGAATTGTAGGTGAGTGCAACATCCAGTTTGCATTTGACCCAATGAGTGAGGAATACCGTGTAATTGAGGTTAACGCCCGTCTTAGCCGCTCATCGGCCCTTGCATCCAAGGCTACTGGTTACCCATTGGCTTTTGTTGCCTGCAAGCTGGGACTTGGATACAACCTGTACGAACTTACCAATTCAATTACCAAGACCACAACAGATTTCTTTGAACCATCCGTTGACTATGTAGTGGCCAAGATTCCCCGTTGGGACCTTGGCAAGTTCCATGGTGTGGACCGCGAGATTGGATCAAGCATGAAGTCCGTGGGTGAGGTTATGTCTATAGGCCGCAGTTTTGAGGAGGTTATCCAGAAGGGTATCCGTATGATAGGCCAGGGTATGCACGGATTCGTAGAGAACAAGAACATTAAGTTTGACAATCTTGACAAGGCACTCAAGGAGCCTACCGATAAGCGTCTGTTCGCTATCAGTCAGGCATTCCAGGAGGGTTACAGCATAGACCGTGTATGGGAACTTACCAAGATTGACAAGTGGTTCCTGAACCGTCTTATGGGTATTAACAAGGTATCGGAGGAACTTCACAGGGTTAAGAGCATGGGCAAGCTTTCCGAGGATCTGCTGCGCAAGGCCAAGAAGATGGGATTCTCCGATTTCCAGATTTCGCGCGCAATAGGACTGGACAAGTCACAGGGTGCACAGGCCGGCCTGCTGGCTATCCGTTCACTCCGTAAGAAATACGGTATTGTACCTTACGTTAAGCAGATTGATACTCTGGGTGGTGAGTATGAGGCAAAGGCCAACTATCTCTACCTTACCTATAACGGCTGTGCACACGATATTGAATTCTATAATGACAAGAAGTCCATCATAGTATTAGGCTCAGGTGCATACAGGATTGGTTCTTCCGTAGAATTTGACTGGTGCGGTGTACAGGCTCTGAATACTGTCCGCAAGGAGGGTTACCGCAATATTGTGATAAACTGTAATCCAGAGACAGTAAGTACAGACTACGATGTTACAGACCGCCTGTTCTTTGATGAACTGTCTTTTGAACGTGTAATGGACGTTATTGAACTGGAGAATCCTTACGGTGTGATTGTATCTACCGGCGGACAGATTCCTAACAACCTGGCCATGAAGCTCGATGCCCAGAATGTTCCAATCCTGGGTACCAGTGCACGTGATATTGACAACGCCGAGGACCGTGAGAAGTTCTCTGCCATGCTTGACCGCATAGGTGTGGATCAGCCAGAATGGAGTGAGCTCACATCCATGAAGGAGATAGGAAAGTTCATTGACAAGGTTGGATTCCCTGTATTGGTACGTCCATCGTACGTGCTCTCAGGTGCTGCCATGAATGTTTGCAGCAACCAGGATGAGCTTGAGCGTTTCCTCCAGCTGGCAGCCGATGTATCAAAGGAGCATCCTGTTGTAGTAAGCCGCTTTATTGAGAATGCCAAGGAGGTGGAGATGGATGCCGTTGCTAAGGACGGTGAGATTATTGCCTACGCCATTAGCGAGCATATTGAGTTTGCCGGTGTACACTCTGGCGATGCTACCATACAGTTCCCACCACAGAAGCTTTATGTTGAGACAGTAAAGCGTATCAAGAAGATAAGCCGTCAGATTGCTAAGGAACTGCACATAAGCGGACCATTCAATATCCAGTATCTTGCACGTGAGAATGATATCAAGGTTATTGAGTGTAACCTGCGCGCATCACGTAGTTTCCCATTTGTAAGCAAGGTCCTCAAGATCAACCTGATTGAGATTGCCACAAAGATTATGCTTGGCATACCTGTTGAGGCTCCTGACAAGAATCTGTTTGACATAGACTATGTTGGTATAAAGGCCAGTCAGTTCTCATTCAACCGTCTGCAGAAAGCCGACCCTGTGCTGGGTGTAGACATGGCATCTACCGGTGAGGTAGGATGTCTGGGTGATGACCAGCGCTATGCCATACTTGAATCTATGCTGTCTGTAGGACATAGGATTCCTAAGAAGAACATCCTCCTTTCTACCGGTACAGCAAAGCAGAAGGCAGCCATGCTGGATGCAGCCAAGATGCTTGTAGCCAATGGCTATAACCTGTATGCTACCGGTGGCACATCAAAGTACCTGGCCGATAATGGAATTGTAAACACACGCGTTTACTGGCCAAGTGAGGACGGACTGCAGCCTCAGGCTCTGGAGATGCTCCATAACAAGCAGATAGATATGGTTGTAAATATTCCAAAGGACCTTACCCAGCATGAGCTCACAAACGGTTATAAGATCCGTCGTGCTGCAATAGACCTGAATATTCCACTTATTACAAACGCCCGTCTGGCCAGCTCGTTCATCAATGCATTCTGCACTGTAGACATTGACCAGATTCCAATCAAGAGTTGGGACAGCTTTAAGTAAGTAGACCGTAAGGCACAAAAAGAAAGTGAGCAATTTTTTGATTGCTCACTTTCTTTTTTTTATCAGATGGTCCAGCGTATCACTGCTCCCGATAGGGCCGGAACCTGAACCCGAACAGGGTGATCCGGACTTATATCGGATTTGAAAGTCTGTCCTGTAAGAAGCTCTTTCATAATGCAACCAGACTTTTCTTTCAGGTTAAGCCAGTCAAATGCATGCTGTGGAATGTTTACAGCAGTATTCAGAGGCATGTCAGAGAAATTGGCAATGACCAGAACGGCATGACGGTTGTCTGCACGCAGGAATGCATACTGCTTGTGTGGGTTAAAATCCTGTGACTGTGGATTTACATACATCAGGTCAAAGAAACGTCCTTTTGATATTGCCTTTTCGCTGTTGCAGATATTGAGAAGAGTGGAGTAGAACCCACGCAGTTCCTTCTCGTCCTTAGACAGTTTTTCATCGTTCCATTTGCCGGAATTGTACAGACGTCTCAGAGTATCGGGTGACCAGTAATCAAATATGGTGGTGCGTCCGTCACGTCCGCTGAATCCTTCCTGATCCATGCCTGTCTCACCAACTTCCTGTCCGCTGTAAACCATTATAGGACAAGTGTCCATGAGGGCCGATACAACCATTGCCGGACAACCTTTTTTGGCCATTCCACTGAAAAATTCCGATGCAATCCGCTGCTCGTCATGGTTTTCCATAAAGTGGAGCATGTGAGGGCCGTTTGAGCCAGACTGTTGCCAGCAACGTGTTATTGCAGTTGTTGATTCACGGCCTTCCACGATTGCCCTGAGTGTATCATATAATCCTACCTTGTCATACAGGTAGTCAAAACCACCATAGTCAACATAGGTACCGTATAAGCCAGGGTTATATACTTCTGCAATGAATACTATTTTCTTGTGCACTTTCTTTACGCGTGCAATGGCCCAGTGCCAGAACTCTGCGGGAACCATCTCGGCCATATCGCACCGGAATGCATCTATGCCCTTGCTTGCCCAATAGAGCAGGATGTCCAGCATCTTGTTCCATGTATCGGGTACCGGATTGCAATGCAACTGGCCACCATTCATGTAATCTACACCATAATTTAGCTTTACGGTTTCATACCAGTCGTGTACAGATGGATATGCAGAGAACCTGTCATTACCTGTGGCTTTTGCAGGATACTCCCTGTACTCGCCCCAGTTTATCTCTCCAGACAGCTGTTGACCTGGAACGTAATAGAAATTGTTGGAAGCAGAGAAAGCACAGTCTTTGTTGTCAGTTTGACCCAAGTCCTTGACATTCAAAGGCTTGGCTATGGACTGATACTCCCTTGCCACATGGTTGGGCACAAAATCCATAATGAACTGCATGCCGGCCTCATGAACGCGGGCAACAAGTGCCTCAAACTCCTGCATGCGGTCTGGAACAGATTCTGCAAGGTCTGGATCAATATCGTAATAGTCTCTTATTGCGTATGGTGAACCGGCACGTCCCTTTACGGTCTGTGGATGCGACTCAGGTATTCCAAACTTGCTGTATGATGTACATGAGGCGTGGGCAATGAGTCCGGTAAACCATATATGAGTAACTCCCATCGCCCTGATGGAACCCAGGACGGTGGGAGTAAAACTGTTGAGCTTGCCGGATGAGTTGGTCTCTATGCTACCACCGGGGGTATTGGTGGAACATGGATTGCAACTTACGCGCGTAAAAATCTGATAAATGACAGGCTTACTCATGCTGTCATTTCTGTATTCTTCTTATAAGTCCGGTCAGGACATTGCCTGGGCCACACTCTGTAAACTCTGTAGCTCCAGCTGCAATCATGTTAAGCACACTCTGGGTCCAGCGGACTGGAGAATTGAGCTGGGTTACAAGATTTTTCTTGATTTCATCGGGGTTTGTGTGTGCCTGGGCATCAACATTCTGGTAGATTGGACATACCGGTGTGTTGAACTCTGTAGCACTGATTGCCTCTGACAGTTCCTCCTTGGCCGGAGTCATGAGAGGTGAGTGGAATGCACCGCCAACGGTCAGTGGCAGGGCACGCTTGGCGCCAGCCTCGAGCATGAGAGGGCAAGCGGCTGCAATTGCCTCGTTGGAACCGGATATTACCACCTGGCCAGGACTGTTATAGTTGGCAGGAACCACAACAAGTCCCTTGGAGTTAAGACCAGCACAGATCTCCTCAATCTTTTCATCGGGCAGGTTAATTACTGCAGCCATAGTTCCAGGAACCTTCTCGCAGCATTTCTGCATGGCACCGGCACGTTTGGCAACGAGCTTGAGGCCGTTCTCAAATGAGAGGGCACCGCAGGCAACAAGTGCAGAAAACTCACCCAGGGAATGTCCTGCAACCATGTCTGGCTGGAAATCCTGACCAAGAGACTTGGCTACTGCTACGGAGTGGATAAATACTGCCGGCTGGGTTATGTCCGTGCGACGCAGGTCATCATCGGAGCCTTCAAACATTATCTTGGATATCTCAAAACCAAGGATTGAGTCTGCTTGTGCAAACAGTTCCTTAGCCCAGTCATGCTGCTCATACAGGTCTTTTCCCATGCCCGAGAACTGGGCACCCTGTCCGGGAAATACATACGCCTTCATTTTTAACAGTTTTTTATATTGAATGAATTATCTTTGCACGTCATATTACACGTACACTGATATATGCCGCAAATGTAGTCATGAAATCTTATGCAATCGGGACATTCCTGAACATTTTTCCTTGCTACTACACAATTATTGGTTTTTGTGTGCGTTATTATATAAAAACAACTATATGCTGAATTATAACATACAGAGCCGCAGTATAACACGCCTTGAACATCGCGATGCCATGGGATTTGGCCAGCTTTGCCTCAAGAGACTGTTTGACATAGTTTTTTCTATCATAGGGCTGGTGGTCCTTTCACCACTGATACTGGTAATATCGGTTATCCTTATGTTTGACAAAGGCCCAGTATTCTTTCGCCAGGAAAGAGTGGGGTATAAAGGACGTCCGTTCATAATCTACAAGTTCCGTTCCATGCGTACCGATGCAGAGTCACACGGAAGCATACCCCGCCTGGAGAATGAACGTAACATGTATCTCACACCGTTCGGCGGTTTCCTGCGTGCACATCACCTGGATGAGATACCCCAGCTCTGGAATGTTCTCAAGGGAGATATGTCTTTTGTAGGTCCCCGTCCGGAGCGCCAGTATTTCATTGATCAGATAAATATCAAGACCGATGAATACAAGTACATCTACCTGATGCGTCCGGGTGTAACATCGTATGCAACCTTGTATAACGGATACACAGATACTATGGACAAGATGCTCAAGCGTCTTGAGTATGATCTGGATTATCTGGACAACCGTAATATTTTTACCGATCTGGGCATTATATTCAAGACCGCATGGTCCATGCTCAGTGGAAAGAAATTCTAATTCCTTCTTTATGAGAAAGCTCGTTTTATCATTCGCCTTCATGTTGACCGGCATTATGGCATCGGCACAGATGTCGGATGAAAAGATTATTGAATATGTTCAGCAACAGCAGGCCAAGGGTGTTTCGCAGGAGCAGATAGTATATGACCTGAACAGAAAGGGTGTTACCATGCAGCAGTTGCAGCGCATGCGTGACAAGTACGAGAAACAGATGCAGTCAGGAGGCACCATGGGTGCTACCATTCAGACCGGTGCAGCTACATCCCGTACCCGCAATCAGGGCGCTTCGTTGAATCTGGTACAGGCTGCAGAGTCTTCCAGTAACGGAATTGTTGTAGACAGTAAGACAATGGAGAAGGAGAGATTGCAGAGCATGTATGATGAGGCAATGTTCCTTTTTGTTGATTCGGTGTATCTGCTCAGACAGTCATTGCTTCCACAGAAGAAAGAAATCTACGGACATGAGATTTTCCGCAGCAGGAGTATGACATTTGAGCCTAGCTCCAATCTGGCAACCCCCCTTAACTACAAGCTTGGTCCCGGCGATGAGGTTATCATTGATATCTGGGGTGCATCTCAGACAACAATCCAGCAGGTTATCTCCCCCGATGGCAATATAATGGTAGAGGATCTGGGTCCTGTCTATCTTAATGGAAAGACCATACAGGAGGCCGATGTCTATGTCCGCAAGACTCTCAGCAGTATATACTCGGGACTGGACGGTGATGATTCAAACATAAAGCTCTCTCTTGGCCAGAACCGTTCCGTAATGGTAAATGTAATGGGCGATGTTGAGAACCCAGGTACATATCAGGTATCGTCATTTGCAACCGTATTCAATGCGTTGTATATGGCTGGTGGTGTAAACGACATGGGATCCATGCGTAACATAAAGCTTTACCGTGACAATGAGGAGGTTGCCAAGGTCGATATGTATGATTATATACGTAATGGCAAGGTGCAGGAAGACATCAGGTTGAATGACAATGATGTTATTGTTGTGTCTCCTCTTACTCTCCTGGTAAACATAGACGGCCGCATACGCAGGCCTATGCTTTATGAAATGAAGGAAGACGAAACCCTTGCTGACCTGATTGAGTATGCAGGAGGCCTGCAGTCCGATGCTTACCGCAAGGACGTTAGACTGGTCCGCATGGGAGATTTCCAGCGTGAGATATTTACTGTATCCAAGCAGCAGCAGGGCAGTTTTAAACTGATGGACGGCGATTCTATCTATGTGGATTCAATTCAGGTTACATACGCAAATATGGCCGAGGTCCGTGGTGCTGTTTTCCGCCCCGGAATGTTCCAGATAGGTGATGATATTTCTACTGTCCGCCAGCTGGTTCAGGCTGCAGGTGGCCTTAAGGAGGATGCCTTCCCTACAAGAGCTCTGTTGAACCGTACCAACCCAGATAAAACTCAGACTAACCTGTCAATAGACATAAAGGGAGTTATGGACGGAACAGCGCAGGATGAAACACTCAGGAACAATGATGTCCTGTTTATTCCCAGCCTGTTTGATGTAGGAGAAGTAAAGACATTCAGTATATATGGTCAGGTGCTGTTCCCTGGAGACTACCACTATGCCGACAACACCACCATAGAAGACCTTATCCTCCAGGCCGGCGGTCTAAGGGAGGATGCTTCTCTGTCCAAGGTTGACGTAGTAAGGCGTAACCGTGACAAGGAGGCTACGGAGAAAACGGAATCACTGTCTGAGACATTCTCTTTCAGCATAGACGAGAACCTCAGAATCCAGGACAATGATTTCCGTCTTATGCCTTACGATGAGGTTTATATTCGCCGTAGTCCAGGATATGCAACCAACCGCAGGGTTGTAGTGGAAGGTGAGGTTACATTCCCCGGCTACTATTCTCTGGTTACCAATAATGAGCGCCTGAGTGATATCATGTCCAGGGTAGGTCAGTTCAGCCTTGAAGCTTATCCCGAGGGAGCCCGCCTGGAACGCAAGATGACCGATGATGAGCGTATCCGTATGAGAGATATTGCAGAGATCCTTGCTGCCGAGGATTCTATTGCACTTGCCAGTGCTCTCAACAAGCTTTCTACAGTAAGTACTTATAACGTGGGTATAAATCTTAAGGAGGCTATGGAAAAGCCGGGTGGCAATGCCGATATAGTACTCCGTGACGGTGACCGTATCATTGTGCCTGTGTTTACCAATACAGTAAAGATAAACGGTGAGGTCATGTTTACCAACACAACCCCATACGTAAAAGGCAAGAGCCTTAAGTACTATATAGACAAGGCTGGTGGCTATTCCCAGAAAGCCAAGAAAAACAAGGCATACGTAGTTTATATGAATGGTTCTGTTTCCAAGGCTAAAAAAGGTGCCTCCCGCATGGTGCAGCCCGGATGTGAGATTGTTGTTCCAGCCAGACGTGAGCGTGATGGCCTTAAGGCTACAGAGATCCTGAGCTTGGGTTCTACATCTGCATCTCTTGCAACAGTCGTACTGGCACTCATGAACCTATTAAAATAACGGTTATGGAAAAGGAAAAGAATCTTTTACCCCAGATAGATCTGATAGTCATATTCCAGCAGTTGTGGAGCCGCAAATGGTGGATAATACTCGTGGCTTTCCTGAGCGGTGTCCTGGGATTTGTCCTGGCACTTGACATCCCCAAGCAGTACAAGACCGTTGTTACTCTGGCCCCGGAATCGTCTGAGTCTGACCTGGCATCGGCCGCGTCCTCCATTACTTCCATGCTTGGTATGGGAATGGGCCCTGCGGGTGCCGATGCAATCTATCCTGAACTGTATCCAGATATCATAAACACCATTCCTTTTTCTGTTGAGATGCTGGGAATTCAGGTATGTACAATAGATTCCCTCTATCAGGGTGACCTATACCATTATATAAAGGATTACGAGGAAAGTCCCTGGTGGGTTACAGCCAGACTTAAAATAAAGTCTGCCCTTAGAAAAAAGACTCCCAGTGATGGAACCGATATTCTTGATGCTTACCGTCTGAATAAAAACCAGATGAAGATTATAGAAGAGTTCCATGAATGCGTAACCTGTGAGGTTGATGTAAAGACCAGTGTTATTACTCTTGTGTCCAGAATGCAGGACAAGCAGGTTGCATGTACTGTAGCGGACAGTCTCTGCCAGAAACTGCAGGAATATGTCACTGCATACAAGACCAACAAATGCAGGGGAGAGCTGGCATCTCTCACAAAAATGCTGGATGAAGCCAAGGATGTATATCTTAAAGCCCAGCAGCAGTATTCGCAATTTGTAGACAGAAATGCAAATCTTGCCCGCGAAAGCCTTAAGGTAGAGGCCGTCCGTCTGGAAAACGAGATGAATATGGCTTTCAGCATATATCAGGAAATGTCTAATCAGTTATCCATGACAAGGGCCAAGTTGCTTGAACAGACGCCTGCTTTCACTGTACTTGAGCCGGCACGTCTTGCTGAGTGGCATTTTGCTCCCAAGAAATCTCTCAGGGCCGTTGCTTTTGCATTCCTGGGTGGTATTATCTCATGCTTGTGGGTTCTTTTACGTTATTATAAAAAGGAAGACTGATGGTGCTATGAAAAGGGTAATGCTTGTATTTGGAACCAGGCCCGAGGCTATCAAGATGGCTCCACTGGTATGGGAACTTAAAAAGTATCCGGAGTTATTTGATACGGTTGTTTGTGTGACCGGACAGCATCGTGAACTTCTGGATCAGGTCCTGGATATATTTGGTATTGTTCCAGACTGTGACCTCAAGATCATGAAACAGGGACAGGATCTTTACGATATAACATCCAGGGTCCTTTTAGGAATGCGTGATGTTATTGCCCAATATCATCCAGACATTATCCTTGTCCATGGAGATACCACAACCAGCTCGGCTGCTGCTATTGCTGCTTTCTATCAGCATATTCCAGTTGGTCATGTGGAGGCTGGCCTGCGTACAGGCAATCTGCAGAGTCCGTGGCCAGAAGAAATGAACAGACAGATAACCGGCAGGATTGCATCATATAATTTTTCGCCTACACAGTTATCCAAAAACAACCTTGAGAAGGAGAATGTACAGGGAAAAATCTATGTAACGGGCAATACCGTCATTGATGCCCTCCATATGGTTGTAGAGAGGCTCAAATCCGATGCCGGTCTTGCTGAACAGCAGAATGAGGTATTATTCAGGGCCGGATATGATACCAAGCGCCTGGAAAGCGGAAAGAAACTCGTTCTGATAACAGGTCATAGAAGAGAGAACTTTGGCCAGGGATTCCTGAATATGGTAACTGCAATCAGGGATTTGTCAAAAAAATATCCCGATGTGGATTTTGTGTATCCAATGCACCTGAATCCCAATGTTCGCAAACCTATTCATGAGATATTTGGCCAGGATCTGAGTAATTTGGGGAATATGTTCTTTATTGAGCCGCTCCAATACCTTGAGTTTGTGTATCTTATGGAAAAGAGTACTCTTGTCCTTACTGACAGCGGCGGTATCCAGGAAGAGGCTCCTGGACTTGGAAAGCCTGTTCTGGTAATGCGTGATACTACTGAGCGTCCTGAGGCGGTCTATGCAGGTACTGTAAAGCTTGTAGGTACGGATTATGACAGGATAATGGATGAGGTATCACTTCTTCTGGATAACAAAGAACATTATATGACTATGAGCAATGCCGTTAATCCTTACGGCGATGGAAAAGCATCGGCCAGGATTGTGGGTATTCTCAGGGATGAGTAATCAGTATGTTGTGAGTCAGTATTCAGGTTGTTAACGATGTTGGTATATTTTATTCCGATATTATTATGCTTACTGACCACTGTTTGCCGTAACCTTTCAGAAAGCAAACGCTGGACGATTATCCTTGCTGGATTCATCTGCCTGTTCTTCTGTTTTGGCTATATGACCGGAAGTGACTGGAGGGCTTATGAGCTGTTTTACGATGAACTTGATTTCAAGTATTTCTACTACCGCTACAATGCAGAGCCAGGTTACTATTTCCTGATGATGCTCATGAAAGCCATGCACGTACCTTTCTGGTGCTTTCATATTGGTACTAAGGTTGTTCTGTTCATTCTCATTTTCAAGACCTTCTTTGATTACAGCCCACAGACCGGCTGGATATCTTTAATGTACTATATGCCGTGGTTCGGATTGTATTTCTTTATAGACAATCCTATGAGAAACTGCATTGCAGTAGGTCTGTTCATCCTGACCACAAAATATATCCTGGAGCGCAATTTCCGCAAGTTCTTCTGGATGTCACTCCTGACGGCATTCTTCCATCTGTCGGCACTGTTTGTCATACCTTTCTACTGGGTGCTTACCAGAGATATCAAAAAATGGGTCCTGGCCGGTTTGTACATTGTAATCAATCTGGTTTTCATGAACAGGGATCTGCTGATTGGCATAATAACAGCATTGTTCAGCAACATTCCTTATTTCAGCGACAAGGTAATAACATACTTCCTGATGGATTCTGTATTCATTCAGGGTAAGTTGCTCTCTTTTGGAATGCTATGGCAAACAGCTCTATTTGTACTGTTGCTATGCTACAAGGAGAGGGTAGTGGAGCAGATTGGCGGCCAAAGGGGAATGTTTGCATTCAATTGCTCAATGGTATTCCTGCTTCTTGTCCGTTTTGCCATGTCTATACAGATATTCATTAGAATACAAATGTATTTTTCTGTTTATCTGTGTATTTGCATAGGCTTGCTGATACTGTCTTTTGAATGGCGATCCAGACTGGCTTACTTATGTGTCCTTACAATGATTTCCATGTATACCTGTTATGACAAGATAACAGGATCTGCACGCTATGTGCCTTATACAAATATAATTGAATATGTAGCCAAGGGTGAATTACCATCATTCTCCAAACGCTATTTCTACAATATTAAAAAGAGTCCTTATACACAGGAAATAGATATTCCCAAATAAGAATATGGCAGAATCACTGGAAAAACAGACTCTTAAGGGCGTAAGCTGGAGCGCGGTTGAACGTATTTCATTTCAGGGAATCACGTTCATAATTCAGATTGTCCTTGCCAGGCACCTTACTCCAAACGATTATGGAGTTGTTGCCATGCTTGCCATATTCCTGCAGATTGCACAGGTCTTTATAGACAGCGGATTTGCCAATGCTCTGATAAAGAAACAGGATTGTACTGAATCAGACTTTTCTACTGTGTTCTTTTACAATCTGGGCATAGCAATACTGCTGTACGTCATACTGTTCTTCTTGGCACCTGGAGTTGCGGGCTTTTACAATACACCACTTCTGGTTCCATTGCTCAGGGTACTGTCACTCACCCTTATATTCAACGCATTGTCTATTGTCCAGCAGACAATACTGGTCAAGAAGGTAGATTTTAAATCACAGTCCATAGTAACGTTCTCCAGTGCATTGATATCGGGCGCCATAGGTATATACTATGCCTGTAACGGTCTTGGCCCATGGGCATTGGTTATCCAACAGCTATCCAATAGCATATTACGTTCCATCCTGTATTTCATAGTTGTAAGATGGAGCCCGGGATTGGTCTTTTCTGCCAATTCATTCAGGTATGTCTTTGATTTTGGGTCCAAGCTTCTGGTCAGTACGCTGATTGATGTGGCCTACAAGAACCTGTACAAACTCATTATTGGCAAGAAGTTCCTGGACAGTGACCTTGGCTACTATACCAAATCGGAGGAGTTTGCCACATTCCCGTCCAGCAATGCAGCAAACATTATCTCCAGGGTCAGTTTTCCTATACTGAGCAAGATACAGGATGACGATGAAAGACTGTCCAGGACATACCGTTCCATTATTGGTTATTCATCATGGCTCATTTTCCCTATGATGATAGGACTTCTTGCCGTATCAGAACCATTTGTACTGACATTCCTCAAAGAATCATGGAGCGGTATGGTGCCAATACTCAGAATCCTGTGCCTGGACTGGATGCTTGATTTCCTTTGTGTTATAAATCTTAACCTGCTGTTCGTGAAAGGCCGTACTGATCTGGTGCTTAAACTCCAGGTTGTAAAGAAGATCATTGCCCTTGGAATATTGTTCTTATCTATACCTTTTGGACTTGTAGGAATGTGCTGGGGACGTGTTATATATTCGGTTATTGCAGTCTGCATAAATACCTATTATACCAAGCGTCTTATAGGCCTGGGACTTGGCAAACAGATGAGGGATATAATACCATATATCGTGGCATCGGCAATCATGGGCGTTGCTGTTTACTGGGTATCATCACTGACAACCAGTAACGTTATGAACCTGATTTTTGGCATAGCATTAGGAATAATCGTTTATTCTATTATATCTTTGGCTGTTTTCCGCAATAAGATATCAGGATTGAGGAGGATCCGTAACAATGGGTAGGATTAGGAGTTTGATAGCACCGGTATATCACAGATGTGAGATGTATGGCAAGATACTGTGGTATAATATGCATAGAAAGCATATACTCCGCCGTATTCAGACTAAAGATACCTTGCGTGTAGCTTTTTTTGTTGTTAATCTCTCCATGTGGAAAAGCGACAGCCTGTTCAGGCTCATGATGACCGATTCCAGGTTTGATCCGGTCATAGTCCCAATGCCCAGACCTCAGTTCAATGCCGATTCAGAAAAGGAAGAGCAATTGAGAATGATAGAGTTCTGCAAGGAGAATGGATATCCATATATTCCTGGATATGATTATGAAAAGGGACAGTTCAATGGTTTTGACCAAATTAAACCGGATCTGGTTTTCTATTCACAGCCTTATAATGCAGCATTCCCTGCCCATAAGATAGAATCTTTCTGGCATAATTGCCTGTTCTTCTATGTTCCATACTGTTTTATAATAGAAAAGACATCGGTCCTGCTCAATACCCTCTATATGAATATTTGCCAGAAGGTTTTTCTGGAGAGCCAGGTAATAAGGGATATGGAATCCCATTCGGTTGCCAACAAGGGAAAAAACTTCATGGTCTCCGGCTATCTTGACTCAGAACGCTTAAGAGGTCTGCGTGATGGTGATTACGATATATGGAAAGGTGGAAACAAGGATGTAAAACGTATTATATGGGCACCGCACCATTCAATACTCAAGAAAGACATCCTGAATTATTCAACCTTTCTTGATATTGCCGATGACATGCTGCAGATAGCCCGTGAATATGAGGGGAAAGTCCTGTTTGCCTTTAAACCTCATCCCGGTCTCAAGCCCAAGCTGTATGACCTGGAAGGCTGGGGAAAGGAACGCACGGACAAGTATTATTCCGAATGGGAAAACATGCCTGGTACCATACTCTCAGAAGGTAAATATGACTCTCTGTTCCGTTCATCGGACGCAATGATACATGACTGTTCATCTTTCTCTGTAGAATACCTTTATACAGGTAAACCTGTCATGTATATAGCCAAGCAGGATCACATGGACTTTATGAATGAATTTGGAGCCAGATGCTATGATATGCATTATAAGGGAGAGACTGTGGCGCACATCAGAAAATTCATTGATGATGTTGTCCTGAATGGAAATGATGATATGAAAGATTGCCGAAATAAGTTTATCAATGACAATCTTGAGATTGATAATGAGAAAACTGCAGCTGGAAAGATTATTGATTATCTGGCAGGTCTTATAAAAAGTTGACAGAGATGGCAGAAAAACGGATACTGTTCCTTGCACCGGCCTCTATTCCTGTAAATGGAGCCGAATCAATTGTGAATGTTAAGGTTATCAAACTTCTGGTAGCCAAAGGATATAAGATTGACCTTATTTCCAAGCATTATATCTGGGATCATTATCCTACAACGCAGGATGAGGAACTGCAGGCAGCATTGGCATCCATCACAACCATCAAGGTCAGCAATAAACTTAGCCTGAATACATTGTGGCTTCATTTCCGCGCTTGGGCAAGGTTTGGAGTCCTGTTCAAGGGAATACATTGGGCTTTCCTGGCATCAAAACGGGTAGAACAACTCATGGCCAGCAATAAGTACGAATGTATAATGACAAAGAACATTCCAAGTGAGGTGGTTGGAAACTGGGCAAAACGGCGTTATGGTATTCCATGGGTGGCTACATGGAATGACCCGTATCCTCACGAACGCTATCCTGAACCGTATGGCAAAGGACCACAGGCTCCGTTGTGGTTGCTCAAGAAGCCTCTTGTACGGCAGATGCGCAATGCCGATGCGCATATATTCCCATCCCAGAGACTGCGTGATTACATGCTTTCATATCTTGGATGCAATACAGCTCAGACATACGTGATCCCACATATTGTGGAACCATTGTCCAAGAAAGACAGGACCCCCAATAGTGTATTGAAGGTCTGCTATATGGGTAGTCTGGATGGTCCTAGAAAACCATGGACAACCCTGGATGCAATCAGGGATTTCAAGAAACAGAATCCCTATTGTCCTGTAAGATTTGATTTTATATGTCCCGCCCCTGCAGGTATGGCCGATAGGATAAAGGAATATGGTATTGATGATATTGTGAGCGTATATCCTCCCGTGTCATATTCACGCAGTCTGGAGCTGCTGTATGAGTATGATGTGGCCCTGATAATAGAGGCCCAATGCAAGGAAGGCATCTTCCTGCCATCAAAAGTCAGCGATGCCATGGCTGTGGGCTTGTCTGTCTTTGCAATCAGTCCATCTGTTGGTGTAATGCATGACCTTTATGAGAAAGGGCATGTTCAGTATTTTGCCGATGTTTCTGATCCTAAGTCGATTACAGAATCCATAGAGAGGCTTGTATCTGATTTTAAATCCGGTTGTTTTGCGCCACTGGCAGTCCCCTCAGACTATCTGGCACTTACCGTTGGTGAGCAGTATGATGGTATAATGGACAAAATCAGGCTAAAATGAAGATTTCGGTCATTATTCCTACATACAAACCCAGAAAAGATTATCTGGAGAAGTGCCTAGACTCTCTTTTTGGGCAGACATTCAGTCATGATGAATTTGAAATATTCATTGTGCTTAATGGGTGCAATGAACCATATCTGGAACTCATAGAGTCTACTGTCAGCCAGTATGATGGAAGCATACAGGTCCATATTGTCCAGACCGATTGCCCTGGCCAGTCAAATGCCCGTAATATGGCTATGGATATGAGTAAGGCGCCTTATATATGTTTTATTGACTATGATGACTGGGTGTCACCGTCATATCTGGAATGCCTTTATGATGCCTCACAGGAAAACTCTGTAGTACAGGCATTTGTTACATCATTCAATGAGACAGACAACAGCTATATGTCGGATTATATTGGCGTATATTATGATAAGTTCATATCATATGGAAAACTGTCAAAAAAACAGGGAATCCATTTCCTGTCAAATACAGCTACCAAACTGATACCCAGCAATCTGATTCTCAATGTGCGCTATATTCCAATTTCCATAGGGGAGGATGCATTGTTCATGGCTACCATCTCAAACAGGATCCATAATGTGGTCCTGGCAAAAAAAGATGCCGTGTATTATCGCCGTGTTCACAACGATTCCCTGATTCACTCAAGGTATCCATTCAAGAAATGGTTAAAAAACAGATGCCAGCTTACATATCTGTATATCAAGACATATTCCAGCAATGTGAGAGAGTATGAAGCATGGCTGTTTTTTCATAGGATAGCAGCAGTGTGGCGTGGCTTTTTGAGGTATTTCTTTTGTAAAAGATGATAAATACATATCTTTGTGTGTTCCTATCTTAATAGGGAACCAACAATTTTTGAATACATGAATTTCTGTTTCATAGGCTTAGGTTATATAGGACTTCCTACTGCAATCATTGCGGCTAAGAATGGTATTGTTACATCGGGGGTTGATATCAATAAGGAAATAGTGGCTGCTACCAATGAAGGGCGTCTTCATATTGTTGAGCCGGAAATGGATATGATGCTCAAGGAGGTTATTGCTTCAGGTACTCTCAAGGCTTATGACAAGCCCCAGTTATCGGATGTATATTTCATAGTTGTTCCAACCCCGTTCAAGGGTAATCATGAACCGGATATCTCTTATGTTGAATCGGCTACCCTGAGCGTGATTCCCATATTGAAGGAAGGAGATCTGTTCGTGATAGAGTCTACGTCTCCTGTTGGTACAACAGAAAAAATGCGTGACCTGATATGGGAAAAGCGTCCGGACTTAAAGGATAAAATATATATGGCATATTGCCCTGAGCGCGTTCTTCCCGGTAATGTGGCGTATGAACTCATACATAATGACAGGGTCATAGGTGGTATAAACAAGGAATCCACCCAAAAGGCAATGGAGGTTTACTCCAGATTTGTTAAAGGTTCATTGCATGCAACAGACTGCAAGACTGCCGAGATGTGCAAGTTGACCGAAAACGCATCACGTGATGTTCAGATTGCATTTGCCAATGAATTGTCCATGATCTGTGCAAAAGCCGGAATTAATGTATGGGAATTGATAGAACTGGCAAACAAACACCCAAGAGTAAATATTCTTCAGCCTGGTTGTGGAGTAGGAGGTCATTGCATAGCTGTTGATCCATATTTTATAACCTCATCCTATCCCGATGAGTCCAGGATCATTGCCCAGGCAAGATGTACTAACAATCATAAGGCAGAGTGGTGCGTGGATTCCGTCCTCTCACAGATTGCCCTGTTTGAAAAGAACAATCAGAGAAAGCCTGTTGTAGCCATGATGGGACTTGCGTTCAAACCAAATATTGATGATTTGAGGGAAAGCCCAGCAGTAGAGATCTCAGGACGTCTTCTGGATGAATACGGCAAGGATAATATCCTGTTTGTTGAACCTAATATAAATTCACACAGCACATTCAGATTAACGTCAATGAAAGATGCCTATGAGAAGGCCGATATAGTTGTATTCCTGGTCAATCATAGGGATTTTGCATTACTTGATTACAGGAAAGATGTGATTGTAATGGATTTTTGCGGTGTCTTTAAACGTCCTGCTCTCTGATAGTGCTTCCTGCACACTATGAAGATTCTTTTTCTGTCATATTCATTCGAACCGGATCTTGGTGCCTGTGCCTTCAGAAACTCCCATCTGTTCCATGAACTGGTAGGTCAGTTGGGGCCAGACGATTTTGTCAAGGTCATTTCTACAGTTCCCAACAGGTATTCATCATTTTCCATCGATGTACCACAGACAGAGAACAGTAACAAATACAGTATTATAAGGCTACCCATTCCCAAACATGGAAATGGAATGCTGGGGCAGGTAAGGGCTTTCGTGTCTTATTACCATGGTGTAAAGCAGCTTGTCAGGAAAGAAAAGTATGACCTGGTGTATGCAACATCGGCCAAACTCTTTACTGCTTTCCTTGGAAAAAGGATGTCCCGGAAAATGAGGTGCCCGCTGTATCTGGACATCAGGGACCTTTTTGTTGACAATCTTGGCGATATTTTTTCCTCAAGGAAAGTCTTGGGTCCGTTCATGGTATGGCTCATGTCGTTGGTGGAGAGATATACTTTTTCCCGCGCAACACACATCAATCTCATATCGCCCGGATTCAAACCATACTTTGACAAGTATCCCAGGCCGGAGTATTCATTCTACACAAATGGAATAGACGATATCTTTATAGAATCCGGCAAGCAGGTGTCCAGGAAACATGGTGCACCTTATGTTATTACATATGCCGGAAACATAGGTACCGGACAGGGCTTGGATAGGGTTATTCCCAATGCCGCACTGGCTCTTGGCAAGGATTACAGGTTCCGTATAATAGGCGATGGCGGCACCCTGCCTCTGCTAAAGGAACGTCTGGAAAAAGATAAGATAGATAATGTAGAACTTATTGCACCTGTTAAACGTGAAGATGTAATAGGGTATTATCTGGAGTCTGATTATCTGTTCATGCATCTGAATGACCTTGACTGTTTTAAGAAAGTACTCCCTTCCAAGGTATTTGAGTATGGAGCATTCGACAAGCCTATAATAGCCGGTGTGGCTGGATATGCAGCTGAGTTTATAGATTCAAATGTTCCTAATCACATCCTTTTTGCCCCAACAGATGTGGACGGATTTGTTGCCCAGATGAAAGACTACCAACTTGAGTATGTGGAACGTGCGGAATTCAAACAGGGATTCATGCGTAAGAACATTGACCGTGAGATGGCTGGTAGTATTATCCGTACAGCCAGGAAATAAGGGGCCAGTGCTTATTCTGTGATGAACTGAATGTCATCGGTCCTTGGATGGATGAATTCAAAATCCAAGGTTCTGGTAAGACCTTCTTCCAGTGTGTATGGCGGAACAAAACCTGTACTGTGAACCTTTGAGGCATTGTATTCTGTGGTAGCGCAGTATTTCTTTACCCTGACAGAACTGACAGTGAGTTTTTTTCTTGTAATAAAGGCAATAATATCAAAGCAGTATCCGCCAAGCATACCCAGCCAATAAGGGAATTTAACCTGAGGAATTCTCTTTCCAAGCCTGGTACATACCAGCTCAGTCAGGGAATTCATGTCAAAATCCGGTTTATCTACATAGTTGAATACATTGTAACCGCTGGTAACATTGTCTATCATATACTGTACAAAGGCAACCACATTGCCAACGTAAGACATTGATTTTACATTGTTTCCTTTGCCTACTCTCAGGAAACGCCCTGTAGCCAACTGTTTGAGCAGGTTATAGACATTGCCCCTGTTGCGCTCACCAAAGATTACGGTTGGACGGATAATGTTTATGTTCCAGTCCTGATGCGTCTTGTTCCACTCCTGAAGTACCTGCTCGGCCTGCCATTTGGATTTTCCATAATGGTTGAATGGATCAGATGGGAAAGATTCATCGGGATTGTTTTTGTTCAGGCCATAGATAGCAACCGACGAAAAGAATATGATCCTTTTTACACCATTCTTTTCCATGGCACCCAGGACATTTTTCATGCCCTCAACATTTGTATCGTAATACAGGGAAACAGGTGTTACATCATCTCTATGCTGTGCAGCCAGAAGGACTACAAGTTCTGTTCCGGCAAGCATCTGGTTTAGTTGGGAAGGATTCCTTACGTCGCCTGTAACAGTAAACTCAGGAAACATCTTACTCTGAACCAGATCAATGTTCTTTATGCTGTTGCTATCCTTGAGCAGGTCTATGAGTCTTGTTCCTACAAATCCTGATGCTCCTATAAGGGTGATATTCATTCCTGTATTCTGCTTGTACGGACAAAGGTATTCATTTTTCTGCAACCCTGTGTATTTTCCAGCCCAGTATTGCAACCAGTATGGTCACATTGGGTAGGAAACCCGCTAGTTTTTCCTGTTCTCTGTCCACTGTGTTTTAGTTGATTATTTGCTGCAAAAACAGTATATTTGTTCCATGTTTCCCATTCAAGAACCTCTGTGGATTTGCTGTGCCATCTTGCTTATCATCCTGGTGGTGCCGCTGGTTTCTGCGCGACTGCGTTTCCCGCAGATTGCAGGCCTCATTGTGGCCGGAGTCCTGGTGGGTCCCGGTTGTGCCGGATTACTGTCTCCGGGTGCCGAGACCAGCTTTTTCAGTAATGCCGGACTTCTTTTCATCATGTTCTTTGCAGGTCTGGAGATAGACCTGGATGAAATGAAAAGAAACAGTAAATGGGGTATAGCTTTTGGAGTACTCACTTTTGCTATACCGGCCGCCTTTACTTATTTTGCATGCAATCTGGTGTTTGGCATGTCAAGCCTGGCATCGGGAGTATTTGCCTGCATAATGGGCTCGCATACCCTTGTGTCATATCCAATTGTGAGCCGATACGGACAGGGAAACAGAAAGAGTGTGGCAATATCTGTGGCCGGTGCCCTTGTAGCCATACTGCTGGCACTCATAACATTCACTGCAGTACAGGGAATGGCCAGTGCCGATGGCGTAAAACCAGTATCAATGCTCTGTGGCACAGTTGCCTACGCAATAATTGTAGTATGGGGTTTCCCGCATGTATCCAAGTATTATTTTACCCGTGAAAAAAGCAGTATCCAGCATTTTGTATTTGTCTTGCTGGTGCTTGCCGTAAGCTGTGGAATGGCCAGGCTTGCAGGTCTTGAGAGTATTCTTGGAGCCTTCCTTGCCGGTCTGGCCCTTAACCGGTATATCCCCAAGTCGTCGCCCTTGATGAACAGGCTGGATTTTGTAGGAAATGCACTGTTCATTCCCATATTCCTGCTCAATACGGGAATGATGATAAACCTTAAGGAAATCTCGGGCAGTCTGATGGTCCTGGAGCTTGCTGCAGTGCTGTTTATAAGTGGTACAGCGGGAAAGTGGCTGGTTGCACTGACAGTGCAGAAGAGTTGCAGGATGTCTTCTTTTGATCGCCGTATAATATTTGGCCTGAGCGAATCACATGCAGCTGGAGCGCTTGCAATCGCAATGGGTGCCTATGGCGCCGGAATACTGCAGAACCAGGCCTTGAGTGCTACAGTGCTTATTGTCCTGTTTTCATGTATCCTGAGTAATGTGGAGACAGAACGCGGCGCAAGGGAACTGCACAAGCAGCAGCTATCAGACAATAAGTCTGCACCTGATAACCGTCTCTTGGTTGTACTTACAGGCTCCAATACACTGCAGGCCATCATGGATACGGCGCTGACCCTGCATCACCGCAGTGACCGCAGTATGGTTGGACTGTATGTAACCGTAAACGGGGACCATACCCAGAAATACATGATAGACGGTAAGAACCGCCTTATGGAAGCATCGCGCATAGCAGCATCGGCCGATGTTCCGTTTACCAGCCAGAACCGTCTTGGAAATAATATAATAGAAAGCATAGTTCATGCAGCCGAGGAGTTCGAGACCAACCATCTGCTTATGGGACTACCTCTCAAGGACGATGTTACCCTGCGTTATTACGAGAGTATAATAAGACCGCTTACAGATGGCATATCACAGCAGATAGTACTCCAGCGCTTTACCAAACCAATGAATACCATCAGTTCCATGAAGGTGCTGGTTCCAGGCCCGGTGGTTCAGGACGAAGCCTTTGAATACTGCATCAAGACCATCTATGACATTTCCATGACAATAGGCTGTGCATCGGCCTTCTATGGAAAGGAGCAGGCAATAGATGCAGTACGTTCCACTGGTGTAGAGTTCTCAGGTGGACGTGTACGCTATAACTCACTTGGTGAATCTGCCGATATGAATCTTGTAATGTCCGATGCCGGTGGCAATGACCTGGTACTGATAATAGGACAGCGGGACGGCGAAACACATGCAGGACGTGCATTCATTCATCTGTATGAAAGAATCCATTTTATGCAGGCAGATGCAAGTATAATGATAATATATCCCCGGACAGACAATCACGGCGGCCGTATTCAGTTGTCAGGCCGTACAGAGAGGGATTTCCTTAAAATGCTGAGAATGTAAAGATATAATGACAGACTATCAGAAAGAATTGAATCCGAGCCAGTGCAATGCTGTGCTCTATACCGCCGGAGACTGCATGGTCATTGCAGGTGCCGGATCTGGAAAAACACGTGTACTCACCTATAGGATTGCACACTTGCTGGAGGAGGGTGTGGACCCATGGTCCATACTTGCCCTTACATTCACCAACAAGGCTGCCGGTGAGATGAAAGAGAGAATAGCCCTTAAAGTGGGAGAGAACCGTGCCAGGTATCTCTGGATGGGTACCTTTCACAGTATATTCAGCCGTATACTCCGTTCTGAGGCAGAAAGGATAGGCTATTCATCCAACTTTACCATTTATGACTCATCCGACAGTCAGAACCTGATAAAGTCTATTGTACGGGAAATGCAGCTTGATGAGAAGGTGTATAAACCGTCGGTAATACAGAACCGCATATCCAATGCCAAGAACCGGCTCATGACAGCATCGGCCTACGTACAGAATGCCGATATCTACAAGACAGACCAGTTCAAGCGCATCCCAATGGCCGGCAAGATCTATGAACGCTATTCCCAGCGTTGCCGCCAGTCCGATGCCATGGATTTTGATGACCTGCTGCTCAATACATTCATACTCTTCCGGGATCACCCGGAAGTGCTGGAACATTATGGGGAGCAGTTCCGTCATATTCTGGTAGACGAGTATCAGGATACCAACTATGCTCAGCACTGCATAGTGTGGCAACTCACCAGACATGGAGCAAAGGTCTGCGTGGTAGGAGATGATGCACAGAGCATCTATTCTTTCCGCGGAGCCAACATAGACAATATGCTCAAGTTCCAGAAACTCTATCCGGATTCCAAGGTGTTCAAGCTGGAGCAGAACTACCGTTCTACACAGACAATAGTGAGCGCAGCCGGCACCCTGATAGACAAGAACCATTCCCAGATCCGCAAGAATGTGTTCTCTGAGAATGAGAAGGGGGAGCCTATACCTGTTCTTTGTGCCCATTCGGATTTAGAGGAGAGCCAGATGGTTGCCAACCGCCTGCTGGATCTGCATACGTTCAATGATGTTCCATGGCGCGAGATGGCAATCCTGTATAGGACAAATGCCCAGTCCAGGCCTATAGAGGAGGCTTTCCGCAAGCGTGGACTGCCTTATAAAATATATGGAGGACTGTCGTTCTACCAGCGCAAGGAGATAAAGGATGCCATATCTTATTTCCGTATGACAGTGAACCCTAACGATGAGGAGGCGTTCAAGCGAATAATCAATTATCCGGCACGTGGAATAGGACAGACCACTGTAAGCAGAATCATAGATTGTGCCATGGAGAATGGTGTGAGTCTATGGACTGTGGTATCGGAACCGGAAAACTATCATATTGGAGTAAATCAGGGTACCGCTGCAAAGCTGTCTGCATTCAGGTACATGATGCAGGGATTCATGGACAAGGCTGCCACATCAACAGCGCAGGAACTAGCTGATTGCATTATGGCTGAATCCGGAATAATGCGTGACCTTAATTCCGATACAACCATAGAGGGAGAGAGCCGCAGACAGAATGTGGATGAACTCATGAGCAATATATCGCAGTTCTGCATAGACCGCAAGGAGGAGGGCAATGACAAGTGCCACATGGTGGACTATCTTAATGATGTGTCGCTCATGACCGATCAGGATAATGAAACCGATGAGGACCTTGAAAAGGTAACCCTTATGACCGTCCACGCAGCAAAGGGACTGGAGTTTGATGCTGTATGTATAGTTGGACTGGAGGAGAACCTGTTCCCAAGCGATATGTCGGGCGATGATGAACGTCAGATAGAGGAGGAGAGACGCCTGTTCTACGTAGCCATGACGCGCGCACGCAAGCATCTGTCCCTGCATTTTGCTACTACCCGTTTCCGCTATGGTAATGTTGACTATTGTCAGCCAAGCCGTTTTCTCAAGGATATAGATTCTAAATATCTCAACATGCCGGCGGCCGGTGTACGCCAGGCGTGGAACCCACGTCCCAGTACATCCATGTACGGAAATGAGGATTCACGTCCTGTATTCCAACGCAGGGAAACAAATATTCAGACTACCAATTTCCAGCCCAAGAAAAAACTTGAACCGCAGCAGCCTGCCCAGCCTCAACGCAAACCATGGGAGCATGGTAAGTTCCAGATAGTAACAGACTCCATGCTACAGGGTGCAGCATCGTCAGGCTCAGCCGGAGATGGCCTTCACCAAGGTAATGTGATAGAGCACGAGCGTTTTGGAATAGGCAGTGTCCTGTCCGTGGAGGGCGTGGGCGACAATGCCAAGGCGCGTATCCGTTTTCTCAATGTAGGAGAGAAAACGCTGCTACTCAAATTTGCCCGTTACAAGGTTCTTAAGTGATAAACTCAGTAGTCTATGCTGTAGCTGCTGCTGGAATAGGTTCCAACCAGACCAGCACCACCTTTTACATTGTGTATTATTGTGACAGGTTCTGTAAGGAAGTCTGCATCTGACTGGTTGAAATCATTTACAGACTTGTGGTAGTAATAGTAGTTCTCTGAGAGAACATACAGATTGATGTCTGTCCTGTACTTTGGTTCGCCTATTATGCTGTCTGCAATGGAATATGATTCAAATCCCATGAACTCACCATCGGCATTGTAAGTAATCCTGTAATCCAGGGTATCGGGTTGTTCCATGAGAACCTCAAAGTTCAACGGATTACCTGCCTCAAGATTCTGACCGGAGAAAATAAAACTACCCATACCGAACTCAAGGCTTCCACTCGCCTGGGCATCCTGAATGTCCTGTGTACCATTTAGCATACCCAGCATGATCCTTGTAGGGGTAGGGATGGTATAATGAATATTCATGACTATGGTATCAATACCCTGTGGTGTAAGTCTTTGGTATGTCATGGTAGGTTCTACCGTCATGAAATAATAATAGCACCTGCTGTCGGGTACATTAATGTCGGCACCAATAACCCATGTGGAGTCTACAGGGTTTATATAACCATAATACTGGTCGCCAATCACGTCATCCCAGGACTTTACCGGTACATATTCCTTTGTATATCTGGAAATGGTGCAGGACTGGGAGTAGGGGACTGTGTCGGTTGCTGTGGCAGTGCCGTAATCAGGATAGGTTGCAGTCACGGTTATTATATCGCCTTCCTGCAGGATGCGGCTGTCGCTATATGAACTCAGGCTGTCAACATAAGTAGCCGGAGCCTCAATGCCGTTTATTCCTATCATGACCGTTGCTCCAGATTTAATAATGTTGTTGGAATTATATGACTGCAGGAACGGTGTGCTCACACTCAAAGTGACCGATGGTACATTGCCAGAGCATGTAACGCTGTTCAGGATGAGCATGGGAGCGCTTGCCGGACCGGTATATTCTATATCCTTGGTACATGAACCAAGAACTGTCATGACAATTGCTGCAGATATAAGTATTCGTTTCATTGTGCTCAGAAAGAAAGTGAATAACTGATTGTAGGTAGGATGGGGAATAGTGTGAGTTGGCGCAATTTCCTGTACTCGTGATATTCGCCGTTAACGTAGTACCCATCTGAATATACATACACCAGGAATGGATTCATGCGGTTATATGCGTTGTAGATGCTCAGGTTCAGGGTTCTGTTTACACGCTGGTTGAGCTGCTTATGCCAGTTGAATCCCAGATCCAGTCTGTGGGTGGCTCCCAGACGCATGTTATTGCGGTTCTCGTAATAGCCAAGTGTTACAAAGTGATTATAGTTGGGATTGGTGCTACCCTGCACGTTGCCGTCTTCATCAAAATAGAATAGATCTCCACTGTCTATAAGGCGGGCAGCATTATAGTACTGGGTATAGATAGTACCGCAGTTACCTGTCTCGAACAGCCATGTAGCAGACATGTCAAAACGGTCGCTGAACTTATAATTGCATGTTATGTCCAGTTTGTGCCTGCGGTCATACTTGGCAGGGAAAACACGTCCTCCGTTAAGTACCATGCCTGGTTGGTTGAACTGACGCTCAGATTTGTTCCATGTATAAGCAACCCAACCATTCAGGCGGCCCACTGAACGCTGTGCCATAAACTCCACGCCATAGCTCCATCCTTTGCCCATGGCTACTTTGTTCTGCCAGTCCGTGTCGCCGGTCATGTAACTGGAACCCTCCTTGTACTCCAACAGATTGTTCATGCGCTTGTAATACACCTCGAGAGTAAAATCTGCGGTGTTTTCCAGGCTGTAAGACGTGCCAAGTGCCCATTGGTGTGAATGCTCCGGCTCAACCTTGTCTGTAACAGGGACCCACAGGTCTGTAGGCAGGTTTATCAGATTGTTGGACAGCAGATGTACATATTGTGACATATATGCGTATCCGGCCTTGACGGAGAGGTCATCGGTCAGCAGGAAACGGCTGCTAAGACGCGGTTCTATAGAGTTGTAGTAGCGGTTGTTTACACTGAAACCTGCATATCCTACACCAATATTTGCCTTAATAACATCTGTAAGTTCAATGTCATCCTCAATATATACCTGGAATTCATGTGCCTTTATTTTCTTTGAACCGAATTTTTTACTCATGTTGTTAGGTGGCACGGTATCATTGCTTGTAGAACTGACTGATATCTGTGCAACATCGGGGGTAAAGAGGTGCTGTGTATAGCTGCCTCCAAACCTTACTTCTTGCCTGTATGATGGTGACCAGTTGAAATCTGTCCTGAAAGAACCGTCCGATATACCCGAATTCATACCTATTCCGGCATTCTGGGTTGTATGGTTTACATGGTCTTTCTCTTCCAGGTCAATACCCATCTTATGACGGTATTTGGTATAGTTGGCACTCATGTCCATGAACAGCTTTGGTCCTATTACATGGTTCCATCGGATAGCAGCTACCGTATTACCCCAGCGCCAGTTAAGGCGTGTGTTGTCCTTAATGTCTCCGTCGTGGCTCTTGTATTTAAAGAAAATATCGTCATCGCCACTGTACCAGCTCAGATACAGTCGGTCCCTGTCGTTGAATTTGTGGTTTACCTTTACATTGAGGTCGTAGAAGTAATAACCCATGTTCATGTTTTCGGCATTGGCATAATTCAATAGCTTGTTGAGCTCCAATGCACCATTGAGCAACAGGTCTGAGTAGGTACGTCGGGCCGATACTATGAAAGAAGTCTTTCCCTTGATGATAGGACCCTCAATATTGATCTTTGAAGAAACAGCACCGATAGATGCATTGCCATGGAAAGCATTCATGTCGCCATCCTTCATGCGCACGTCCACTACCGATGACAGACGTCCGTAATAATGGGCAGGAAAACTGCCTTTGTACAAGGTCACGTTCTTGATTGCATCGGGGTTGAATACCGAGAACATTCCGAACATGTGGTTTACGTTGTAAACAGGCACTCCGTCAATAATGAGCAGGTTCTCATCTGGGTTGCCTCCACGCACATACAGGCCGGCTGTTGCCTCCGTTCCGGTCTGTACACCCGGTAACAGTTGAAGGGCCTTGAGGACATCGGTTTCGCCAAACATAGCCGGTACAGCCTTGATCTGTTCAATTGGTATGTCCACGGCGCTCATCTGGGAACCTTTTACACCAAGGATTTCGCGGTTACCATTTATGGTTACCTCACTCAGTTCGTCAATGACTGGTAAGTCAATGTTTATTATTGTGTCCGCGCTCAGATAGAATGACATGGTTACAGGCTTATAGCCTACATATCCGGTGCGGATCTCAACCTTTCCCTGTGGAAGGGTGAGGGAGTAAAAACCGTATTCGTTTGTTATTGTACCACGTGAGCTGTTAAGATCCAGGATAGTAGCTCCAATCAGGGTTTCCTTGCTTGATTTGTCGGTCAGATAGCCGCTGATTGTATGGTTTGTCTGTGCCGATATGCCCAAAGTGAGCATCAATGACAATAAGAATAAATAATTTCTGGTTCGCATAAGGACATTAAAAAAAGCAGCCATACGGACTGCTTCCTCTTGAGCGGCAAACGAGACTCGAGCCCGCTTCGCGGGACTTCCGCGACCTTATTTACTTTGGGGCCGCGAGTTCGAGTGCTCACTGTTCACTCTTTATTCAGTATTTCAACTTTTGTATCACCAAGATACTTTTGAGCGGCAAACGAGACTCGAACTCGCGACCCCGACCTTGGCAAGGTCGTGCTCTACCAACTGAGCTATTGCCGCAAATTTTTTTAGTTTGAAAAAATTTGCGCGATTGTCTTTCTCGCCTCGGCATAACAAGTAAACTTGTTCTGCTCTCGGCTCGGCGACAATTGCCGCATTTATCTGTGACTTATCTTTCGCGCCTCGGCATAACAAGTAAACTTGTTCTGCACTCGGCTTGTCGACATTTGCCTCCTGTACAGGAAACAAAATCACAGATAACTATCTTCAAAGACTTCAAAGAACTGTGAAGAGAATGAGACTCGAACTCACACGGATTTTACTCCACTACCCCCTCAAAGTAGCGTGTCTACCAATTCCACCATCTCTCCATAATGAAGTGCCCAGCACAGGACTCGAACCTGCACACCTCTCGGCACACGCACCTGAAACGTGCGCGTCTACCAATTCCGCCAGCTGGGCAATTCAGTAAATCAAAGAACTTTTGAGCGGCAAACGAGACTCGAGCCCGCTTCGCGGGACTTCCGCGACCTTATTTACTTTGGGGCCGCGAGTTCGAGTGCTCACTGTTCACTCTTTATTCAGTAT
>JAZUFR010000020.1:0-50488 GCA_045640825.1 Bacteroidaceae bacterium | reverse complement strand
AACGCTGCAATGGTGGAGCGATTTATTTCCATGTCCGGAAAACATGCGGACATGAAATTTAATAACACTGATTTCAAAGAACTTTTGTTCTACGGCGTCAGAGCCGCAGTATGATTTTTATAAAACTAACGAACTATTGATATATATTCTTTAGGAGATATTTATTTTCAGGTAGCAGAGGATGATAACAGGGTATTTGTTATTATGTCTAAATTTCAGAGGTTTTTCAAATTGTTTAAACCACAAAGTCATAAAGAATCCGTGTTGAGTACGAGATTTGAAAGACGCATAAATAAAGCCATAGATAAACTCTAGTTATTTTGGTAGATACACTCCTTCCGCAATTAAGTAGAGCTAATTGCGGAAGTACCGAGGAAGTTATAGGCGTAAAGGATTTATGCTTGAGAAGAAAAGGATTTTTTCTTGAATGAGCGGACTATGAGGTAGATGCCGCCAATTATGAATGGTACGCTCAGGAGCTGGCCCATATCAAGTGACATGGACTGTTCAAAATCCACCTGGACCTCCTTGCAGAATTCCACAAAGAAGCGGAATGTAAAAATGGTGGCAATACAGAATCCAAAATAGAATCCGGTTCCAATCTTTTCCTTGTGCTTTCTATAGATAAGCAGGGTTATCACAAAGATTACTATATAAGCTATAGCCTCATAGAGCTGTGCCGGGTGACGTGGAAAATCCTCCCCAAGCTGGACAAAAATGAATCCCCAGTCAGTGCCGGTGGCCTTGCCTATAATCTCTGAGTTCATGAGATTGCCAAGCCTGATACAGGCTGCAGTAGCAGGAGTGGCAACACACACCATGTCTATGCATTCCAGTATGCCAACCTTGTACTTACGGCAGTATAGAATCATGCCTATAATGATACCTATGGTGCCACCGTGGCTGGCCAGACCGCTATAACCTACCATTCTCCATCCTCCATTTGGCAGGAAACGTATGGGGAGCAGCATCTCAATGAAATGTTTTCCGCTGGATAGGTAATAATCGGGCTCATAGAACAGGCAGTGTCCAAGACGTGCACCTGCAAGTATTCCAATAAAACAGTAGATAAACAGTGGCTCAAATGTTTCCATGCTTATGCCACGGTCCTTATATACTTTTCTTACAAGAAGGTAAGCTGCAAGCAGACCTAACACCCACATGAGTGAGTAGTAGCGTATGGGCATGCCAATTATGCGACAGAGCTCGGAATCGGGATTCCAGACCACAGCAAGGAAACTGTTCAGGAGCATGGCTGTATGGTTTTTATACGTTAAAACGGAAATGCATAATGTCACCATCCTGGGCAACATATTCCTTACCCTCTACATTGAGCTTGCCAGCCTCACGTACAGCAGCCTCTGATCCAAGTGTTACATAGTCATCGTACTTGATTACCTCTGCACGGATAAAGCCTTTTTCAAAATCAGAGTGGATAACACCAGCACACTGGGGAGCTTTCATGCCGCGACGGAATGTCCAGGCACGTGACTCATCGGCACCGGTGGTAAAGAATGTCTGCAGGTCAAGCAGGGTGTATGCTGCCTGGATTAGACGAACTACACCAGATTGGCTAAGTCCGGCCTCCTCAAGGAACATCTGACGTTCCTCATAAGTATCAAGTTCGGCAATCTCACTCTCCATTCCAGCAGCAATGATAATCATCTGTGCGCCCTCGTCCTTTATGGCATCGGCCACGGCCTGTGAATACTTGTTGCCATTAACCGCACTGGCCTCATCAACGTTACATACATACAGAACAGGCTTGGTGGTGAGAAGGAAAAGGTCATGAACCAGCGGGAGCTCCTCTTTTTCCAGTTCAACTGTGCGGGCTGACTTGCCCTGGAGGAGTGCCTCCTTATAACGGAGTAGGAGTGCAAGCAGTGCCTTGGCGTTCTTGTCGCCGCCTGTAGTGGCCATCTTCTGTACTTTCTGGATACGTGCCTCTACGGTCTCAAGGTCCTTGAGCTGTAGTTCCGTATCAATGATTTCCTTGTCACGGATTGGATTTACGGAACCGTCAACATGGGTAATGTTGTCATCATCAAAGCAACGGAGCACATGGATTATGGCATCGGTCTCACGTATGTTGGCCAGGAACTTGTTGCCAAGACCCTCGCCCTTGCTGGCTCCCTTTACAAGGCCGGCAATATCTACAATCTCTACGGTTGTAGGGATTACCCTCTGGGGATGGTCAATCTCGGCCAGTCTGTTAAGGCGTTCATCGGGAACGGTTATTGTACCTACATTTGGCTCAATTGTACAGAAAGGAAAGTTGGCTGACTGTGCCTTGGCACTTGACAGACAATTAAAGAGTGTGGATTTACCCACATTGGGCAGGCCCACTATACCACATTGTAATGACATCTTGCTTGTGTAATGAATTGGATTGCAAAGGTAATAATATGATTTGATATGGCCGCCGCCGTCAAATCATATCATTGTCTATCATCCAGATGATTTCTTCTATCATGGCATCCTCGTCGTCGTGCTCGGGGTCATATTCTTTCTTGAGAGTAGCTCCAAACAGTGCGGCAAAGGTCTGGTAGAACCGGGCCTTGAATCCGCCTATGAATGCCTGGATAAGTTCAAAACTGGTCTGGTTGCATTCGCGGTCTATTAGTTTAATGAGCAGTTTGCCCTGTGCCAGGGTACATTGTCTCATGATTGGGAAATACTGGTCCCATACACCTTTTTCTACTTTGTCAAGATGCTCCTCACGTGCCTTGTCATCGGGCAGGGTCTGCATGTATAGGTACGTTTCTACAAGGACGGCCTTGATTTCCTGTGAATATGGATACATTTTTATGACATTGCGGGTAAGCTTGTCATATTGTTTCTGCTTTCGTTTGTTGGAGAATGTGCGCCGGCCGTAAATTACTACTTCCATCATCTCAAATGATGCTACTGTATCTCCGTCTACGATTGTTGCCAGAGCTACATTTACACGATTCTGCCTGGCGGTATCGGCCGGCAGGTCCAGACTGTATGCCGGAATTGCCAGCAAAACGGTCAGTATTAGAATCATGAATCTTTTCATATCGGCAAAATTATTATTTCTCTGATAATTGGCATATTTTTGCAGGGTACATAATTTATATATCATGGAAAACAGATTGTTAATACCGTTTGTGGGCTTGCTGTTTATTTGCATGCCCGGAGTACGTTCCCAGAATACAGGCTGGGACAGTGTAATAGAGAGTATTCTCTCCGATGAAGAAATGGGTTCACAGTCCCGTGAGGACCTGCTGTATATGTTTGAATCCATGCATGACAGCCCAATTAACATCAATACCGCCCAACCAGAGGATCTTATGGCCTTGATGTTTCTTACTGACAGCCAGATAGAGGATATCCAGGCCTATATCTATATACATGGTCCCATGCTTTCCCTGGGAGAGTTGCAGCTCATAGGTAGCCTTGACTATAATACAAGACAGTTGCTATCACAATTTGTATATGCCGGTTCAGTACCACCGGAAAAGGAGAGAATAAAGCTGCATGATGTACTCAGATATGGGCGTTCCAGCCTAGTATTGGGCATGGATATTCCCCTGTATATGAGAGATGGTTTTAAAAACCATACGGCCGATGAACTCAGGCGATATCCTAACCGCAGGTATCTTGGTTCACGTCTTTCGCACTCTGTCAGATATTCGTTTGACTGGCATGGACGCGTGCGTTTTGGACTGACGGCCGACCACGATGCAGGAGAACCGTTCCTAAAGAGGAACAGAATGGGATATGATTACATTTCACCGTACCTTTTTATTAAGGATACCGGCCCGTTCCATGAATTGGCTATAGGTAATTTCAGGGCATCTTTTGGATATGGACTACTCATGAACAGTGGTTTCAGTGCAGGCAAGGGCATGGCCCTGACATCCATGGAAAGAACGGCCAATGGTATAAGACCCCATTCATCTACCCAGGAATATGGCTATCTGAGGGGAGTGGGTGCTTCATTCCAGAAAGGACATACCGTATTTTCTGTCCTAGGATCGTACGCTTTCCAGGATGCAACACTAAAAGGTGATTCTGTTATCAGCTCGTTCAAGGAGGACGGTTATCACAGGACAGAGCTGGAATGGTCCAAGAAACACAATGTGCGGATAGGTACCGCCGCCATAGACGTGCGATATGATTACAGGGGTGTAAGCATGGGCCTGACTGCCCTTGCCGACAGGCTCTCCATACCATACAGAGGCAAGACAAGGTATTTGGGCGTTTCGGCTGACTGGTCATTGAGGCGGCCGGGGTATAGTACCGGTGGACAGATTGCAGTGAACAACAGACATCTGGCCGCAATTATTACTCAGCGTTTAAGGATTAACCACAGCCTTGGACTGAATATGGTGCTGCGCCATTATGGAAAGGATTATTATGCCATGAGAGCCAGTGCACTGTCCGAGGGTGAGGTAACAAACCAGACAGGTCTGCTTGCAGGTTTTACATATAATACCTATTCAGTAAGGGCTGGCGGATATGTAGACCTGTTCATGCATCCTGCGCCACGGTATGGGGCATCGGCCGCAAGCAATGGTATAGACATGCGTGCTCAGACTGCCTGGGATATGGGAAAGTATGATGAACTGTTTCTTACAGCCAGGCTTAAATCAAAACAGAAAGACTGCGCATATACCGGACAGTTAGAGTATCTCATTACATTCCGCGGCCGTGTAAGATGGACCCACCGTCTTGGTCCTGATTCACAGCTGCGCACCCAGCTTTTGTTTTCCCGTTATGATTTTATAGCCGAACCCATTCAGAACGGGTGGGCATGTACCATGGAATATGACCGTAGTGTGCTGGGAGATTACCTGCATGCATGGGTTTATGCCGCCTGGTTCAGTACCGACACATACAACAGCAATATATCTGTGTACGAGAAAGGCCTTAGATATTCATACGGTTTTAATACACTCTACGGCAAGGGCTTGCGTATGGCATTGGTGCTCAGGTCCAAACCCATGGAAAGGCTTAATCTGGGTCTAAAGTTTGGCTCTACCATTTTTACGGACAGGGATGAGATAAGTTCTGCCCAACAGAGAATAGATTCGTGCCATAAGGAGGATATCAGTATCCAGTTTGCCTATACTTTTTAGGTATAGGCAGGCTTACTATAGTTGGTTCAGCCAAGATTCTTGCTAAATTTGCATCCACAAAAAACGAGCCTGTCATGTCAACAGTACTGTACCATTCACCAATATTCGGACCTGTTCACAGCCGCCGCCTGGGAGTGTCACTGGGAATAAACCTTATGCCGCAGGATGGCAAGATCTGTACTTTTGACTGTGTATACTGTGAGTGTGGGCTTAATGCCCAACGCAGGCCCCACAATCACAGGCCTACCCGGGATGAGGTAAGAACAGCATTGCAAAAAACCTTGATGACCATGAAGGCCCAGGGACCGGAGCCCAACGTGTTTACCTTTGCTGGAAACGGAGAGCCCACCGCACATCCTGAGTTTGCAGAGATAGTGACAGATGTCCTGTCGCTGCGTGATGAGTTTTTCCCAAATGCCAAGGTCAGCGTGCTGAGCAATGGTACACGCGTAACTGATCCTGCCGTTTTCCAGGCATTGCTCAAGCTTGACAACAACATTCAGAAACTGGATACCGTAAGTCCAGAGTATATCAGGCTCATAGACAATCCCGTTGGTCATTATGACCTGGATGCCATCCTGAAGGCTTTCCGTGAGTTCAACGGACACATAATCATTCAGACCATGTTCCTTACCGGCACCCTGAACGGCCATGACATGGATAACACGACAAATGACTACGTCCTGCCGTGGCTCCAAGCAATCCGGGAGATCAGACCAGAAAAAGTAATGATATATACCATTGACAGAGAAACTCCTGTATCTACCCTGTGCAAGGCAAGCCATGAACAGCTTGACCGCATAGCTTCTCTCCTGCGAGAGAGCGGAATAGATACATCTGTCTCCTATTGAAAATGAAAAAGAACCTCATAACAATCCTGTCAGCTTTTTTGTTGCTGGCCCTGCCAATCCAGTCAAAGGCTGGTGATATAGACTTTATAACAGAATCCATTGACCGTATTATATACGATGAGCTACCTGAGGGGACCGATATTGCCCTGATGGTTTATGACCTTACAAACGACACTGCTATTTATGCATATCGTGAGAAAGTGATGTGCCGTCCCGCATCGACCCAGAAAGTAATAACATCTATCACGGCACTGTCTTCCCTGGGACCGGATTACAAGTTCAGCACCAGGCTGCGCACTCAGGGAAACATTACTCCAGACAGCATACTTAACGGAAACCTCTATCTGGTTGGAGGACTTGATCCCTCTCTGACAGAACAGGAGCTCAAAAGTATGGTTATGGACCTTAAGAAGGCCGGTGTGCGTAAGATAAACGGCACTATTTATGCCGATGTGTCTATAATGGACTCAACCTACTGGGCAAGCGGATGGTGCTGGGACGATGCTCCTGCCAGCTTTCAGCCCTATATTTCACCACTGATGGTTCATCAGGGTTATGTGGGAATTCAGGTTAAGCCCACCAGCCAGGGACAGGCTCCGGAGATTACCCTTTATCCTTCCAACAGATCCATCAAGGTGGTAAACAGGGCACGTACCCAGGACAAGACCCTGGGCCCGCTATCCATTACCAGGGACTGGATGAACAACAGCAATACCATTGTAGTGGAAGGCAACTGCACCAAACGCCAGTCAACGGATCTGAGTGTGGTTGGATCGGCCGATTTTACCTTCTCTCTTTTCCGTGAGTATCTTGATGCCGCCGGTATTTCCTACGGAAAGTATGCCTATGGTGAGTGTCCTGTCATGGCAAGAGACATATCTGTTGTATCCCATGGTTTACAGGCTATCATGAAGGAGGCTCTCAAGGAGAGTAATAACCTTTACGCCGAGGCCATGTTCCTGCAGACTGGCCGTATAGAACAGACCAGAGGTGTTTCTTTTAAGAGTGCCTCCAAGTTTGTGCAGAATTTTATATCCCGTAAGTTTGGCATGTATCCGTCATCATATAATCTTGTAGATGGATGTGGCCTTTCCATGTATGATATGTGCTCTCCTGCCATGATGGTGGATATGCTTGGCCTTATATACAAGGATAAGAATCTGTTTCCAATCATCTACAACAGTATGCCCATATCGGGTATGGACGGTACCCTGAAAAGCCGCATGAGCGACAAGACAACCATTGGCAAGGTTCACGCCAAGACAGGCTCCGTAACCGGTTCATGTACCCTGGCAGGTTATTTACGTACAGCCGATGGCCGCGACCTGGCCTTCTGTATAATGAATGAGGGCGCCGTAAAGATGGCACCCTCAAGAAAAGTTCAGGACAAGATCTGTACCAGTCTCTGTGAACTGGGTCGCTGATATCCTTTTTACAGTTGTTTAAACTGGTATCCCTGAGCCTTAAGCCACTCAATGGCCTTGGGCAGGGCATATCTCAGATTCTTCTCGCTACGCAGGGAATCATGGAATACAATGATTGAACCATTCCTGGAGTATCTCTTTACAATACCCAGAACCTTATCGGGATTAAGTTTGGCATTGTAGTCACGTGTTATTACATCGTAGAATACTATGTCATAGGTTCCCTGCATGTAACGGTATGTCCATCGGCGGAGTATTCCATGCGGTGGTCGGAACAGACGGGTCTTTATCAGGCCATCACATTTGTTTACATTCTCTATATAGTCATGGTTCCGCATGCGCATGCCGCGTACGTGGTTGAATGTGTGGTTGCCTATACGGTGACCGCGTTCCACAACCATCCTATATATATCGGGGTGCTTGCGCACGTTATCGCCCACTACAAAGAATGTAGCTTTTATACCGTACTTGTCCAGCACGTCCAATACCCATGGTGTAACCTCGGGAATAGGCCCGTCATCGAATGTGAGATACACCGAATGATCTTCCGGATTTTTCCGGAAGATCCCTTTGGGGTATATCTTGCTTAACAGTGATGTAGGCTGTTCCAGTAACATGGGGTCAGTTTACACGTGTCTCAAACTGCTGGCACATGCCTCTCCATTCTGTGAGGAGCATCTCAAGCTGATTATCATCAATGCAATCCTGCAGCAGTGGGAATACGTAGGAATACACAAACTTGGCGGCTCTGTCAAACGACGATGATGAGACCCTGAGCTGACGGTCGTTCATGCTCAGATACCAGCGCATAAGACCTATGTAATTGTCATAGCAGCTCATGAGAATCTCCTTTGCCCTGTCCTTGTATCCTATGGCTCTCCAGACATTGGCAATCTCTGCAGCCGATCCAAAATAGACGTCATTGAGCGGCAGGAGCTTGTCGGAGATACCATCATCGACCTTCTTCATTATGTTATAAGCCTGTTCTTTCTTACCCTCGCTATAGAGAGCAGCAGCAAGCTGAACATAAAGACGGCGGTGAGATTCGGCCATCCTGCGTACGGTCTGATCCAGATAAAGGTCTGGGTTATCCAGTCCGCCAAACTTGAATCCCATTAGATTCTCATACATACGCTCAGTATCAATCTCGGCATACTCGGAGCCCTGTCCAAGAGCTATCCAGTTGAAAGGAGTAATGCGGTATGCCAGACCCTCAAGCAGTAAATAATCGGAGAGATTCATGTAGTTTTCACTTGGAACGGTGGTTGCAATAAACAGCGGACGTTCCCAGTTACAGTTGGCCAGAAGGTCAAGCATCATGATTTCATTCTTGTACAGTGCGTTCTTGCCCTTGAGAGATATAATCATGCGGCTTGGCATCTTACTCTTGGTCTCCTCCAATGTGGCACCCTGGTATTCTGCTGGAATCTTCATGCCGGATCTGAGAACTGCATCCTTGTCTATCCTGAGCCAGATGGTATCGGTAGGGATTATATGATGTTTCTTGATCCAGTAGTCCAGTACGTTGTGCAACTCGAATGAACGGTCTACATCTTCCTTGCTGTTGTTCCTCAGGAGAATCTCCTTGTCTCTTGGAGAAACAATAACCTGGTCATTGGTACCTGTCTGATAATCAATCTTCTCAAAAGAGATAGGCAGGGCAGGTGAGTCATAGGCAGGACGTTTCATCTGGTCTATATACCAGTCTGTCATAAGATAACTCAGGTTACAGCAGCGGGCATCGGTACGGAACCCTTCTGTTTCAAAATTGTACCAGAGAGGGAATGTATCATTATCGCCGTTTGTAAAGATGATCGGGTTACCCTTTTTGGGCAGAGAGGTCAGGTAGTTCTGTCCAAAGTCACGGCAGGCATAACGGTCACTGCGGTCATGGTCATCCCAGGTCTGGCCAACCATTTGCAGAGGTACCAGGATACAAGCCAGGGTTGCTATTACTGGTGCAGCCTTGCTGCCCACAAACTTGCGCAGCATATCTACAATACCAGCCACACCCATACCTATCCAGATTGCGTATGCGTAGAATGAGCCGGCATAAGCATAGTCACGTTCACGTGGCTGACGTGGAGTCTGATTAAGATATACCACAATGGCAAGTCCAGTCATAAAGAACAGGGCAAGCACAACAAAGAACTGCTGGGAGCCTTCCTTGCCTTTTCCAAACTGCCAGAACAGTCCAATGAGTCCAAGTATGAGCGGCAGACAGTAGAATACGTTATGTCCCTTACCGGCAAGTGACTCAGGAAGTAGCCTGTTGTCACCTCCCACGAGCATCTTGTCTATAAAGTTTATACCTGTTACCCAGTTACCGTATTCATTGCATCCGTTCATATTCTGGAGATCGTTCTGCCTGCCGGCAAAATTCCACATAAAATATCTCCAGTACATGAAATTGACCTGATAGCGGAAAAAGAACTTAAGGTTCTCAAGCTGGGTAGGTATGGTAACCTGTACGTTTGTACCGCGCTGGTTATAGTTATAGGTGTGTCCCTTTATGCCTCCGCACCATGCCTTGTAGTCTGCTACGTGGTCACTTGCGCTGCTGTACATACGTGGGAACAGCATGTTCTGGGCGTAAACGTACTCACGCTTCTCATCCATTACATAGTAGCTGTCCTTCTCGTTGGCATTGGCCTTTTCCTTGCGGCCGTAAGACTTGCCCTTGATCTTGGCTACGGGTGTCCAGTATCCCTCGCTCCTGTTCAGTTCAAACTTGAGTTCTGAACTGTAGGCCTGGCCATAGAGAAGCGGTCTTGAACCATACTGCTCACGTGCCAGATACTCTCCGAGTGAGAATACATCCTCTGGAGAATCCTGGTCCATTGGAGGATTGGCTGTTGAGCGTATTACAATTACTGCATAAGAGGAATAACCAATGGTTATCATCATTACACAGAGCATTATAGTGTTAAGGATACTTGCCGACGGCTTGAACTTTTGGGGTATGCCGTTTGCAAACAGGTAAATTGCACCAGCAGCAAGAACTACAAGACCCAGAACTACTCCCGATGCCTTGTGTCCGTAGAAAGGTATACCGGCAAATGCTACGGTGAGCAGGAATGACATATACATGAGGTGCTTGCGGTCACCGCGCTGTGTCTCATAGATACTCCATATCAGTATGCTTACGAGCAGGATTATGTAAACTATGAGTCCAGTGTTGAACGGCAGTCCAAGCTTGTTCACAAACAGGAGCTCAAACCAGCCACCTACCTTTACAATACCAGGTACAATTCCGTACAGTACGGCTGCAATTATTACTCCCGACAGGCAGAATGCTATGATGCCACCTTTCCAGTTTGGGTTCTCGGCTTTCTTGAAATAGTACACAAGCACGATAGCTGTTATACAGAGCAGGTTCAGCAGGTGAACGCCTACCGATACGCCAACAAGGTATGCAATAAGTACAAGCCAGCGTGAACTGTGCGGTTCATCGGCACATTCCTCCCATTTGAGTATGAGCCAGAATGTAACGGCGGTGCAGAAAGATGAATAGGCATAAACCTCACCTTCCACAGCACTGAACCAGAATGTGTCACTCCAGGTATATGCCAATGCACCCACTATTCCGGATCCCAGAATGGTTATGGTCTGCCATGTATCGGGCTCCTTTGTTCCTGCCACGAGCTTCTTTACGAGCATGGTGATGCTCCAGAACAGGAACAGAATACAGAGCGCACTCAGCAGGGCCGACATGATATTTACCATCATGGCAACCTTACCCGGGTCACTTGTAAACTGTGAGAACAGGTTTGCAGTAAGCATGAATATAGGTGCCCCTGGTGGGTGACCTACTTCCAGCTTATAGCCGGTTGTTATAAACTCGGGACAGTCCCAAAAGCTGGCTGTGGGCTCAATTGTCATGCAGTATGTGAATGCTGCTATGGCAAAAACCAGCCATCCTAAGATTGTGTCAAGTTTCCTGTAGTTCATTGTTCTTTTTGTTTGTCTGGGTCCCAAATATAGGCCTAATGACTGTATGTATTGTTACTCAGACTGTTATAGTTACCTAATAATTACAAATCCTGTCCAATATCGCTGCGGAAATGCTTTTTCTCAAAGTCTATCATTCCGGCACTCTGGAATGAACGTCTAAGAGCGTCCTCCTTGTCCTTGCCGTAAGAGCTTACAGCAATAACGCGTCCTCCGGCAGTTACAGTCTGACCCTTGTCATTGAAAGCCGTACCGGCGTGGAATACAATGCTGTCCTTTACGTTCTCTATTCCACTTATTACAAATCCCTTGTCGTAGTGCTGTGGGTATCCGCCCGATACCAGCATTACGCAGACTGCAGAACGTGGATCCTGCTCAAGAACCTTGGTATCAAGGTTGCCCTGGGCAACGCCGTTGAGCAGGTCAACAAGGTCACTCTTAAGACGGAGCATGACTGTCTCGGTCTCTGGATCGCCCATGCGTACGTTGTACTCAATAACCTTGGGCTCGCCTTCTACATTTATAAGTCCCAGGAATATAAAACCTTTATATACAAGTCCTTCCTGTGCAAGTCCTTCTACTGTTGGGCGTATAATACGGTCCTCTACCTTTTTCATCCACTCACTGGTAGCAAACGGAACGGGTGATACTGAACCCATGCCGCCGGTGTTAAGGCCTGTATCGCCCTCACCAACGCGCTTGTAGTCCTTTGCCTCTGGCAGTATCTTGTAGTGCTGTCCGTCTGTAAGGACAAAAACTGAGCACTCAATACCGCTCATGAATTCTTCTATGACAACGCGCGATGATGCATTTCCAAACATTCCACCGAGCATTTCCTTGAGTTCTTTCTTAGCCTCATCCAGGGTAGGGAGAATAAGTACGCCCTTGCCGGCGCACAGGCCATCGGCCTTGAGTACGTATGGAGCCTTGAGTGTTTCAAGGAACTTTAATCCATCCTCCAGCTGATCTCCGGTAAAGGTACGGTATGCAGCGGTAGGTATTCCGTGACGCTGCATGAACTGCTTGGCAAAATCCTTGCTGCCTTCCATCTGGGCTGCAGCCTTGGATGGGCCTATTACGGGAATATTCTTGAGTTCGGGGTCATTCTGGAAATAATCGTAGATGCCGTTTACCAGAGGATCCTCCGGTCCAGCTACAACCATATCCACTGATTTTTCCAGTACAAAAGCCTTTATGGCCTCAAAGTCATTGACTTTTATGGCTACGTTCTCACCTGCGTTTCCAGTACCGGCATTTCCCGGTGCAATGTACAGTTTTTCAAGAAGTGGGCTTTGTGCAATTTTCCAGGCCAGAGCATGCTCACGGCCACCGCTTCCAAGCAATAGTATTTTCATGTTCGTTTATTTGTTTCCTGGTTTGAATCCTCTTTTTGGGGCTGGACGGCCGTTTGAATCCTTACGGAATGTCCTGCCCTGGCCACTGGGTTTTGAGAAAGATCTCTCTCCGCTCTTTCTGAACGGACGTTCTCCAGCTGGTGCTGATTTACGGAACGGGCGCTCACCGGCTGGCTTGTCACCAAAAGACCTGCGCTGTGCGTGCTCTCCGCGTGGTGCAGTCCTGTTAGAAGGCTTTCTGTCTGGAGAGAAACGGCGTGCCGGTCTTTCAGAACCATACTCCTGTCTCTCCTGCTCCTGTGGGCGGGTCTCCTCTTTCTCAGCCTGACGGGCCTTGTGCCTGAGTGTTGTGCTCCTGCGTGATGGCAGGTCATCTTTCTTGAGGCGACGGTCTTCACCGCGAAAATCCCCATACTTGCCGTCAAAGATCTCATACTTGCGCAGCTCGCATGGTAAAGCTCCGTTGAACAGGGGGATTTTTGCTGATGGCTTAAGGCCAATCTTGTCAAAACACTCGTAATGATAGCTTATAATCCAGGCTTCACCGCCAGTCAGGGCATGTTTTAGACGTTCACCTATAGTCTCGTAGAGTCCCAGCAGATTGTCATCGGTAAGACGCTCACCATAGGGTGGGTTGGTAATCATTACCGTACGCTGTGTAACAGGCTCAAAATCCTTAATGTCGCGGGTGTCAAACTGTATGGTATCGAGCAGTCCGGCTGCCTTGGCGTTGCGCTTGGCAGTGAGAATAGCCTTTCCATCCTTGTCATAACCCTTTATGGAATAATTAAAGTCACGCTCCTGTGAATCATCGTTATATATTTCCTCAAACAGGTCGCGGTCAAAATCTTTCCATTTTTCAAAGGCATAGTGGCTACGGAACAGACCGGGGGCCATATTACGCGCAATCAGGGCAGCCTCTATTGGAATTGTACCCGAGCCGCACATGGGATCTACAAAATCACACTGTCCGTTCCATCCAGACATAAGGATCATACCAGCGGCCAGGACCTCGTTGAGTGGGGCCTCCATGGCTTCCTGCCTGTAACCGCGCTTATGAAGTGATTCACCGCTGCTGTCCAGAGACAGTGAACAGTCATCATGGGATATGTGCATGTGGAAGGTAAGGTCCGGATTGGCCACGCTCACGTTTGGACGCTTGCCATACTTGTCGCGGAAATAGTCTGCAATTGCATCCTTAACCCTGTAGGCTACAAATTTGGAATGGCGGAAATCCTCACTGTACACAACTGCATCCACTGCAAAACTGTCACTGATAGACATGAACTTTTCCCAATCCACCTTGTTGCGGCAGATCTCATAGACCTGGTCGGCACTGTCTGCCTTGAAATGCAATACGGGTTTGAGAATGCGGATAGCAGTACGAAGGTGGAAATTGGCCTTGTACATAAGGGCCTTGTCACCCTTGAATGACACCATTCGGTTGCCTATGGCCACTCCATTGGCTCCGAGATCAATAAGTTCTTTTGCCAGAATCTCCTCCAGTCCCTGGAAGGTCTTGGCAATCATTTCAAATTCTGTCATCTGAAAGTTTGATGATATAGGGTGCAAAGGTAATAAAAAAAGACGTTTGGCAATCAAGCCTTGCTATTTTGCAAGCTGAACTGTATGGTCTGACTTCCTGAATACCGGAATGCGGTCCAGGCTGACAGGTATTTCTATCCACTGGCCACCTTGGTAGGCAGTTTCCTCAACATCCTCATCGCCACAGCCAAAAACTGTCCATCCAGCCTTGTACTCAGGCAGATAGACGCGCATGGCTGTCTGCCTGGACTCTGTTACTGGACATACAAGCAGGCTTGGTCCGAACATGTATTCAGTCTGGAGCTCAAGTGCCTGTGCATCGCCAGGGAAATCAAATACCAGAGGTCTCATCATTGTGTAATCCTCCTTGCTGACCTTCTGGGAACACTCAAGCAGGTATGGCATGAGTCTGTCTCTATAGTCTATCTGTTTGTGGAATATGCGCTGGGTCTCCTCTGAGTAGTTCCATGGTTCGGTACGGCTCATGTATCCGTGAACGCGCATGAATGGCAGGTAAACGGCTGTCTGGATCCAGCGGAGCATGCGCTCCTGATAGTCACTGTCGGTGTACTGGTTGTTTGGACGGAAAAAGCCACCTGCATCGTAAGTCCACCAGGGCTGTCCCGTTGCCATGAGGTTCAGGCCGCCTGCAATCTGACGGCGCAGCGTTTCCCAGTCATTGCCCACATCGCCGGACCAGTTAATGGCTCCGTATCTCTGTATGCCGGTAAAACCGCTGCGGGTAAGGATCATTGGGTCGCGGTCAGGCTGGTCCTTGACTAGACCGTTGTACACGGTGTGGTTCACCATGTTGGGGTAGGCATTGCGGTAGAATTCGCCAGGTATGGTACCTCCTGCAACCATACGGCCCTTGAGGTCATCGTTCTCAGGCTCCGTTGCATCCTGCCACCATGCATCTATGCCGGTAGGAAGCAGTTTCTGGCTAAAGTTGTTCCAGTAGGCCTGGGCAGCCTTGGGATTAAAGAAATCTATCCAGTCCGTTCCGTCTATATAGTAGCCGGCCGATAGCATCTCGCGGCCCACATCGCTGTTCTTGTCTATCTTGGACCAGACAGAGAGCATGAGTTTCATGTCCATGGAGTGCAGCTCATCGGTCATGGCCTTGGGGTCGGGGTACTTGTCTTCATCAAACTTCATGGCGTTCCAGCCGTACTTGCCCCACCACTGCCAGTCCTGTACAATGACGCTGGTGTTGTATCCCTCATCCTTAAGACGGTGGGCGTTCTCCAACAGTTCCTTCTGGCTGTCATAGCGCTCGCGGCAGTGTATATAGCCAAAAGCCCACTCTGGCATGGCTGGTACATGTCCGGTCAGGCTACGGTAAGCACCTATTATCTGATCGGCATTGCCGGCAAATACGGTATAGTCAAGTGCCGTGGCAACAGGCGATGAGAATGTGGTTACATTGGTCACAAGGCGTACTCCAACGCTTGGATTGTCTCCGCGTGAGCCGCTGAACTGCAGGCTGTGTGTACCCTTGGCAAGGTGTACTATGGCCGATGATGTTGGCGGCAGCCATGTGTTGTTGGCGTTGATTACAGTATCCTGGTCTATCATCAGGAACTGCTTGCGCGCCATGTCCTGACCTACATCCAGGAGTATGGAGTAGTAGCCATCCTGATCTATTGTGAGTTCTCCTGTATAGTCGTTAAAGAAACGGCGCTCGCGTACATTGCCCGATGTTCCGGTTGCATCTACCGTTACAGATGTGCCGTTACCTTGGCCCTGGGTAAGAGAGATTACAAAGTCGGATGGGTTGTAGTCTGTAAGTCCGTAGTTGTTCCAGAGTATGCCGTAGCCCTTGCTGGAAAGGACCATAGGAATGGCTATCTGGGTGTTGACCTGTGTAAGTCGTCGTGATAGACCACGTATGTTCAGATATCCGTCCTGGAACTGGCCGGTACCATATAGGAATTCATCCTCTCCGGTACGGAAGGACTGGCTCACTGCAAGCGAGTTCAGCTTACCGGTCTTGCCTACACTGATAACACGGCTGTCGGGTGCTTCTTCCAGCAGGACCTTTCCCTTGGAATCCATGAATGTAATCCTGCCGGTCCTGGTATCTACACTGGCTTTGAGCTCTCCTGTTCCTGTAACGATGGTAGCCTTTTTCTTTCTGGATTTGATTTTGGCGCTGCCACTTGCCGGTTCTGTGTAGATAAGCTCCCCGAGCTGTGGCAGTTCCACGCCCTGAGGAATACACTGTACCCTGATGGACCTGCCGGAGAGGGCTGTCATTGTAAGTCTGCCTTGTGGGGTATTAACGGTAACACTGTTCCTGCCTGCTGCCATGATTGGGCTTACACAGGTAACCAACATGCCGGCCAATGCCAGCCATCTGTTTTTGAATCTCATAAAATGATGCAGTTATTCTTATACTTACAAAAGTAGTAAAATCAAGTATGATAAGTCCCTATTATTAGGGAAAACAAGTTAATTTTGTATGTCAGTTATATAACCAGATTATGAAAAAACCATTTAACATACCAGCTCTTACCGTTCTTTCTGTCCTGTTGTGTATTCCACTGGGAATGCGTGCCCAGACAGCTCCTCTCATGCCGCCAAAAGTTCCCGAGTTTGTGGAATTTGCCGGTCAGACCATACGTTTTGACCGTGCAGACCTGCGTGAGCGTATGGACCGTGAGCTCATAGCATTTACTTTTACGCACAGCACATCGGTCCTCATGATCCGCAGGGCCAACCGTTTCTTTCCGCAGGTGGAGCCTATCCTGGAACGCATGGGTGTACCCACTGACCTTAAGTACCTCATGGTTATTGAGAGTAACCTTGAGGAGCAGGCCGTGTCCAGTGCCAGCGCTGCCGGTCTGTGGCAGTTCACTCAGGCTACCGGACGTAGCTATGGCCTGGAGGTCAATGACAATATAGACGAACGCTACAACATAGAGAAGGCCACAGAGGCCGCATGCCGTTTTCTTCTGGAGGCATATTCCAAGTACGGCAACTGGATGACCGTTGCTGCCAGCTATAATGGTGGTCAGCAGGGTATGGACCGACGCATTGTGCAGCAGCACGAGACAGATGCACTCAACATGTGGCTGGTCAATGAGACATCCAGATACATGTTCCGCCTGCTTGCAGTAAAGATGATGTTTGAGGACCCCACACAGTTTGGGTTCCATTTTACGCGTGAGGAACTGTATCCTTACATCCCTGCCAAGGAGCAGATAAAGGTTACAGACCCGATAGATGACCTGGTTGCATTTGCCGAGCAGCACGGAGTGAGCTATGCTGAGCTCAGGCGTGCCAATCCATGGCTCAGGGAGTCTAAGTTGAATAACAAATCACATCGGACATATTATGTAAATATACCCGATGTGAAAGCATCATATTATGACCCATCCAGGACCAAGGTCTACTCCGATGCCTGGATTAAGTAAGTCTTAAAGTCCAAAGGCAGCCTTGATCCTGTCTACGTAGTCCAGTTTTTCCCAGGTAAATAGTTCTACGGTAACTTCCTTGGTTGGGAGATAGCGTGATGTGAATACCTTTGTTACAGTCTGGGGTGTGCGTCCCATGTGACCGTACGATGCGGTCTCACTGTAAATTGGGTTACGCAGCTTGAGGCGGTTCTCAATAGCCTTGGGGCGCATGTCAAACAGCTGGTCCACAACGGCTGCAATCTCTGCATCGGACTTGTTTACATGCGATGTTCCGTAAGTGTTTACAAACACGTTGATGGGCTTGGCCACACCTATGGCGTATGATACCTGCACCAGGCACTCGTCGGCCACACCGGCAGCTACCAGGTTCTTGGCAATATGACGTGTGGCGTATGCAGCGCTGCGGTCAACCTTGCTGGGATCCTTGCCAGAGAAAGCACCACCTCCGTGTGCGCCCTTGCCTCCGTATGTATCTACAATGATCTTGCGGCCAGTCAGTCCGGTGTCGCCGTGAGGTCCACCAATCACAAACTTTCCGGTAGGATTTACAAAATACTTGATTTCACCGTTGAACAGGGCCTTAACCTTGTCCGATGAGATGGTGCTTACAACACGTGGAATAAGGATGGTCTTTACATCGTTCTCAATCTGTGCAAGCATGCGGCGGTCTGCATCCAGCTGTGCCTGAACACCCTCCCCGTCTGGAGCAATGAAATCATCGTGCTGGGTAGAAACTACTATGGTATCTATGCGTACCGGTTTGCCATTGTCATCATACTCCACGGTTACCTGGCTCTTGGAGTCGGGACGCAGGTATGTCATTTCCTTACCCTCACGGCGTATGTCTGCCAGGACGCGCAGTATGCGGTGTGACAGAGCCAGGGATACAGGCATGTATTCATCGGTCTCGTTGGTAGCATAACCAAACATCATGCCCTGGTCGCCGGCACCCTGATTCTCGGGATCCTCACGTTCCACGCCACGGTTAATATCGGCACTCTGCTCATGGATGGCGCTGAATACGCCGCAAGAGTCTCCGTCAAACTTGTACTCAGAACGGGTGTAGCCTATACGGTTGATTACACGGCGTGCAGTCTCCTGGAGGTCAATGTATGCCTTGGATTTTACCTCACCGGCAAGCACTACCTGACCGGTTGTAACAAGAGTCTCACATGCAACCTTTGAGTCTGGGTCAAAGGCAAGCAGTTCGTCTACGACGGCATCGGAAATCTGATCCGCTACCTTGTCTGGGTGTCCCTCCGACACCGATTCGGATGTGAATAAGTATGACATATATGTATAAATAAAAAAGTCCCAATGTCTGTCTTGACAATGGGGCCGCAATCAGGGCTTGAGCTATTGTGTCAGAAAAAGTGACTTTTAGCATTTTTTTGAGTGGTTGCAAGCTGTCGGTACCCTGCGGTATCCAAATCTTTCCACATTGTCGCTGCAAAGGTATAAAAAAAGGGATTGCCTGTCATGACAATCCCCCTTATTTTTTTGTAAAGGTTTACAGAACTCCGTACTTGTGGCCGTAGTCCATCTGCTGCTTAAGGTAGTTGTCATTATAAATAACTTCATAGTCAACAACCTTTCCGCCTTTCTCCACAGGAACAATATCTGGGTTTATAAAACCGCCGTAAGGCTTGAGATGCAGTCCCTCATAACGCTTGAGAACCTCTTTGTGGATCTGTGGATCTATGTTCACTGCATAGGTCTCGACCAGTTTCTTGCCAGCCTCATAGTCGCCCTCAGACTTGATGCGCTGTATCTCGGCAAGGAGCTCGGCAAACAGTGAACGCAGCTTTACGTAATCATTTACTACAAAGTATGTCTTGCCGTCACGCACCTTTTTCTCAATAACATTGTCCTTGAGTCCTTTTTCGTAGCACCACTCTGCTATGAGCTTGCGGTTCTGCATGTGGGCCTCGGTATTTGGACGGCCAAGTTCAACACGTGTAAACTGAACCATGAGACCGTTGCGGATATAGTTGGAATACTCGGCCTTGTAAGCATCCTTGTTTGGCATTATTCCCAGCTCAACCATCTTGGGATCGGCAGTAAAATACAGTCCGAACAGGTCTGCACGTGCCTCCTCCAGGGCCGATGAATACTCTCCCATGGCAGTTGTAGAAACACCCGGGAGCAGCTGGCCTGAACCATGTCCAAGACACTCGTGCAGGTCTGTATGGATCTCATCCACGAATGAACCCCATTTGCGGTAGAAAGCCTTCTCGGCATCGTCCCATGCAAACTCATCGAGTGTGCTGGAAGAAGATTCCTGTGCTGCATAGTCATAGGCATGTGTTATGTTGGCAATTGTAACGGACTTGCTTCCGTACATCTTGCGTATCCAGTCAGCATTTGGCAGGTTTATGCCAATAGGAGTGGAAGGGTAGGAGTCGCCAGCCAGGCAGACTGCATTGACTACCTTGGCCGATACACCCTTGACCTTTTTCTTCTTGAAACGGTCATCAACCGGTGAGTTGTCCTCAAACCACTGTGCGTTGGTACTCAGGATAACGGAGCGTTCCGATGCCTTGTGATCCTTTATGTTTACATAACCTTCCCAGGCACCCTTGCGTCCCAGTGGGTCATTATAATCCTCAATGAATCCATTTATAAAATCAACGGTTCCAATGGTATCCTTAACCCATTCCACATTGAAATCATCCCAGGTCTTGAGGTCGCCGGTCTCATAGTACTTTATGAGCAGGGCAAGCGCACGTTTCTGAATGTCATTCTCTGCGCATGCTGCAGCCAGCTTTAGCTCCTCACAGATTTTTGCAATGGCAGGAGCATACATGCCGTTCAGGCACCATGGGATTTCCACAATATTGCCGTTGGCATCCTTTGTAACCTTGGTGTTCAGGCCATAGGCAACAGGTGTCTCTGTCTGCTTGTCGGTGATAGACTCATAATAGTCCTCAACCTCCTTACGGGTTACGCCCTCATAGAAGTTACCGGCCGATAGCACAACAATATCGCCATCGGTAGCAGTTGAACGGCGCTGTGAAAGGGTGTTGGGATCATAGATCACGGGCAGCAGTTCAGTGCATCTGGATTCCTGACCAACGGCTGCCATCAGTGACCTGAAATAGTCCTGTGAGCACTCGGGTATGAATTTGTCCTCAGCATAATGGTGATGTATGCCATTGGCAAAGAACAGTCTCTTGGCATAAACCATGAACTGCTGGAACTCATTGCACTCGCGGTCTCCCTTGTAGTTGTCTATGATATTCTCAACTACATGTCTTATGGGGAGGTTGTATTTGCAGTTCTGGTCCCAGTGGATGTCCCGGCCCCATTTTGCCGCTTCGGCAAGATGGTAAGCGTATTCTTTCTGCTGCAAGGACAGCTCCTCCCATCCCGGGATGGTGTAACGCATAACCTTGAGGTCGGCAAACTCGTCGAGCAGATACTTAAAGTCTTTCTGTTTTGTGCCACAGCCTGCTGTGATGGCCAGAACACCTGTACAAATCATGATTGATGCTAAATGTTTCATATATTATTCAATGAATTTAATCACTTCCTGATTGCGCGGTTTTGCATCGGGCTGCTGGTCAGGATAACCTACTGCAATAAGGAACTGCAGTTCCATACCCTCCGGCAGGTCCAGCTTTTCCATAACCTTGCTATTGCTCTTTACTGCGCCCACGGGACCGGTCATTATAACTGTACCAAGTCCAAGGTCGTATGCGGTGAGCATCATGTTCTGTCCCATGAGTCCGCAGTCCAGTGGATTGCGTCCGGCTACAAAGATCAGGGCAGGGGCGCTGTATGTGCCGCGTATGCTCTCTATGAGCTCCTTGTCCTGGCTTATCCTGACTGCCCAGGTCTGGGCATTCATGGCACTTGGAGCATTTATGCCGGCAATGGCAATCTGTTCCAGTTTTTCCTTCTCTACTGCTTTGTCCTGGTACTGGCGTATAGAACGTCGGCCCATGATTGCTTCTTCCACGGTCTTGCCTGATTCTGATTTACTCTGTGCATTTGTGTTGCCGCATGATGTAAGCATTGCGACTGCCATGATCATGGCCATAGTAATTTTCTTCATGATGTTATTTTTTTAATGTTGGTTTTAGTTCCAGACAGTATTACTCCCCCAAGTATCATGGCCGAACCCAGGCCCGATGAAAAAGTCATGCTTTCACCGAGAATTATGACTGCTCCTATGAGAGTGAATACCGGGTTCAGATATACGTAGTTGGTAGATGTTACGTTGCCTATGGCAGCCATCACCCTGTTCCATACCACAAAACATATAAGTGATGCCACGGTCGATAGGAACAGCAGGTTACCCCATACCTGAGGTGCACAGAAACGTACCTGACTGAGGTTGGACTTATCTGTTAGCAGCAGCACGGGCAGGATTGTGACCAGTCCGTAGAAAAACACCTTGCGGGTAGCAAAGTATGTGCCGTACCTCTCTGTCATCTGACTCATGAACTGGCTGTACACTGCCCAGCAGAGAGCTGCCAGGAAAGCCAGTATATCGCCCTTGGGCGACAGGTCAAGACTGTATCCGTCAAATACAACCATTGCCATGCCACTCAGTGCCAGGATGGTACCTGCTATCAGCGGCAGTCCTATGCGTACATCCTCCAGCTTGTCTACAAGTCCTCCCCTGAAGTATTTCCTTGTAAGGAGGGTCAGTATTGTAGTGAGCAATGGTGCCACGCATACTATGAACGATACGTTACATGCCTGGGTGTACTCAAGAGCAGTGTTCTCTGTAAGAAAATACAGTGAACCACCGGTAATACCCAGCACAATGAATATGAGCTCATCAACCCTGGATTGGGATAGCAGCCGTGTGTTGGAGCCTTTTGCAGATAGACAGATTATCCATAGTCCCAGATAGGCAATGGCAAACCTTATGGCAAAAATCTGTGCCGGTGTAAGCCCATTGCCAATAAGGACCTTGGTCGATACAAACGTAACGCCCCAGACTGCCATGGTCAGGAACGCCAGCATGTGGTATATGAATTTACCGTTTCTGCTCATCTTCCGTATAATCTACTCAAGTATCCTGGAAAAACTCCCGGTTACAGATTCCTGGGAGTACTTTTCAAGGAAAGTCTGCCTGCTATATGCATTGAACCGCGTTCTGGGATTATCAATGAAAGACTGGATGGCATCAATGAATTCCCGTGCAGTGTTGCAGCGTGCACCGGCCCTGTCATAATCCAGCTCATATCCCTCCCAGGCCTCATCGGTGGCTATAATATTCTTGCCATACATGAGGCTCTCGCAGGTCTTTACTTTCATGCCGCTGCCCTTGAATATGGGTAAGACCATTATGTCGGCCTGCTCAAAATATGTTGTAAGGTCGGGTGCGTCGCTTATTATCTCAACATTATCGGGGATCTGATAGTGCTCACGTATCTCAGACATGCCCTTGCCTACAATCTTCATTGTAATGTCCACGTGCGGATAAACATTCTTTGCAAACCATTCTATGCCCTCGCAGTTTGGTCCAAAATATGCACCTAAGAACAGACAGAGCGGTTTCTTGCCTGTCATGACAGCCGGGTTTCCGCCCAACTGGTACCTGTCTTTGAATGCTATGGGTATGAGTGCATCGGCCTTGCGACCGTACATGTTCTCTATCAGCCTGGAATCTCTCTGGTTAAGTGCAATTATTCGGTCGGCATAGCGGCAGCTCCAGCCATCGTTTTTCCAGGCGCAGCGGGTTACAATAAAACTGCCAGGCTTATGTCCGAGTTTGGCCTTGAAATACAGTTCCTCCACATTGTGGAAAAAAGCAATTATCCTGCCGTTGTATGAGCTTTTACGGAGCTTGCGGGCAATTACACCAAACAGGCTGCGGTCTATGAATACGTAGTCGTAATCCTGAGCCATGGCTACTATACTGCGTACCCTTTTGGGAGTAAGGCCAAAAAAGTAGCCAAACGGGAACCAGAATGCGCCCTTAAGGTATTCCATGAGGGTTCGCTTATGGTTTTCGTCGTGAATGTAATAAGTGGTAACATTATCATTGCCCAGAAGTCCGGTAAGCACGTTCAGGTTCTTCTGGGTACACTGCTCGCCGCCTACCTGGACGTTGACAGGATTCTTATACCTTATGAATAACAGTCTTCCACTCATCTGAACAGGGCAATATAGAGTTTCTTCATTATTATGTTGAGCCAGTTGTTCAACAGTTCAAACCATGCAGGCCAGCGACTGTGCTTTCTGTGCCAATATTTCATTGCGTCAAAATGCATTATCTTGTTCTCCGGATAGAGGCGTATAGTGCCCAGTCCAAAACGGCTGCATGCCTGGCTGTATTGTCTTTCAATCTGGGCAAAGTGCTCAGCATCAAAATCCTTTCTCGGAATATCAAACAGGTGGCACTTGCAGATCAGCCTTAGGCGGTTAAGATAATACTGCCTTATGAATGCCTGGCGTGGGGCAGAAAGGTTATCCAGCCCCTTCTGACCTAGAAAATCCAGGATCTGGCATGTAATTTTTTCCTGCTGGCCCACACTGCGTACCAGCACCTTGGGATCCATGGTCTGACCCTCTCGGTCCATGTTGTACTGGTACAGGTTTATGTCCAGGAACACAATGGTCTTTGCGTAGAACAGGGGATAGGTATCCCACTCAAGGTCCGTATATGAGATGCCCTCGGTCTGGCGGTAACCTTCACGGATAAGCATATCGGTCCTGTAGGTAATGGCATGCATCATGAAGAACCTTATGTAACCATCGCCAAGTACCTGGTCAAGGTCATAGACCTTTCCGTACTCATAGGGCTCCTTACCGTACAGATTGTATTTTGCAAGCTCCTTGCTGCCACCCGGATGTATTACAGTAAACTGTGTATCAATAAAGTCGGCATCGGTCCGTTCTATAATGTCCAGGTATCTTACAAACTCAGAGGAATCAAACCAGTCATCAGAATCTAGAACCTTTACGTATTTACCCTTGGCAACGGGCAGGGCAGCATTTATTGTGGAGCCGTAGTTTCCGTTGGGCTTGTCTATAATGGTTATGCTGTCTGGGAAGCGCTCCCTGTAACCCTGGGCTACAGCCAGGGAACCGTCCTTGCTGCCGTCATTCACAACAATAGCCTCCACACGCTCCAGCGCGGCGGGTACCATAAGGGAATCCAGGCAGCGTGGAAGCAGGGCCTCCATATTGTATGTGGGTATAATAACAGATAAGAGCTTACTCATATTATCTCCAGATTAAGTACGTTGGCAACTATCTGATGCATGTCATAGTACCTGTATTCCGCAAGCCGGCCGCCAAATATCACATTACTGTTCTGAGCAGCCAGGTCAGCATACTGGGCAGCCAGGCGGTTGTTGCGTTCGTTGTTTACAGGATAGTAGGGCGCTGCACCTTTCTGCCATTTCTGTGAATACTCGTATGTGATTACCGTATCAGGCTGGTTTCCAAACTCAAAATGCTTGTGTTCAATACATCTTGTATATGGTATTTCACGTTCAGTGTAGTTTACCACTGCATTACCCTGAAAATCCTTTACTCCCTCCAGAACCTTATGCTCAAAATCAAGGGAACGGAAATCAAGCTCACCAAAACGGTAGTCAAAATAGGCATCAATCTGTCCGGTATAGACCTGCTTTATGGCAATGGAATCAAAATATTCCCTGTTCTGGAAATAGTCAGTATTGAGTCTTACTTCTATTCCATCCAGCAGTTTCTCAAAAATGGCAGTGTATCCGCCCACGGGAATACCCTGATAAGTATCGTTAAAGTAGTTGTTGTTGAATTCAAAACGGAACGGCAGCCTGCGGATTACGAATGCGGGAATCTCTGTGGCTTTCATTCCCCACTGTTTCTCCGAGTAACCCTTTATAAGGGTCTCGTATATGTCTTGTCCAGCCAGTTTAAGGGCCTGCTCCTCAAGGTTGGCGGGCTCTGCTATATCTGCATATCTGGAGCGCTGTTCCTCTATTATAGCTCTTGCTTCATTGGGAGTATTTACGCCCCAGAGCTGTTTAAAAGTATTCATGTTAAAGGGCAGGTTGTAGCGTTTGCCCTTGTAACATGCTATAGGTGAGTTAATAAAGTTGTTGAACTCTGCCAAACCATTCATAAAATCCCATACCTTAGGGTCCGATGTATGGAAAATATGCGGTCCGTATTTGTGCACGTTTATCCCCTTGATGTTCTCGGTGTAGCATCCGCCCCCTATATGGCTGTTCTTATCTATGACAAGACATTTCCGGCCAGCTTTCCTGGCCCGGTAAGCAAACATGCTTCCGTAAAGTCCTGCTCCTATAATCAGATAGTCGTACATCAGGTTCTGTCTTTTGGTTTAACAAAAATAGGGATTATTGTTGAACATTGCTGTATAACAGTGTTATAGGTTTACATAGGAACTGCCCAGATCCGTGCTTATGAATTTTGCGTGGATGCGGCGCTTCTCCCTGGGCGGAATACTCATGTAGTCCGGTCCAAAATTATCCCTCAGTCTGGAGTCCGGGTTCTTGGGAGCAGGAAACATGTGTCCTTCAAAAGACAACTCCTGCAATGGGAAAATCTCCGATTTCAACGTGGGATATCCGTATGGCGTACGTTCCAGGCGTGACAGGGTGCGTGGTTTGTCCCTATGGAAAAGACATACAACTTTCCACAGTGCTTTCATTATCACATAGTATATGGGGAACAGGAAATAGCATGCAATGTTATGCAGTGAGAGTCCACGGTTGTAATGAAAGAATCCATAGCTTTTAAATATACGCTTGCGGAAAAAATGCCAGGTTTTCTCAGATACATCAGGATGGTCCACAACCTCAAACACATCTATGGCTATACCCCTGTGATACGCAGTGTTGAACATCTCAAAATCATTTATGAAAAGGGTGTTATCCTTACGTATCTTGAATATTCCCATACCCTCATCATGTTCTGGGTCAGTAGTCTTGTCCTGAAAAAAGAATCCTTCTTTCAGTTCATTCGCCACAGTCTTGAATCTGGCAAAATCGGCCGATGGCATAGACACGTCAATGTCATCATCCCATGGAATAAAACCGCCGTGGCGTACGGCACCTAGCAGTGTTCCATAGTCAATCCAGTAGGTAAGGGAGTTTTTGCGGCATACGCGGTCAAACTCCACAAGTATGTCCACCATTGCCTCCTGAGCCTTACGCAGAGGTGTTCCCTGGCCGTTAATGTATGAGAAATCTTCCATTTATCTGTATTATGAATTGTCTTTTACTTTTTGCTCACAGCATCCAGTGCCTCACGCAGTCTTGTACTGCTTGTTCCCTGGGTATAAGGAAAATAGATTATCTGTACGTCCTTGTCTGCAAAAAACTCCTCGTAGCGGTTAAACCGGTCACTGCCCTTGTAGTCACTGCCCACAAACAGCCGGTCATATTTTACTATGTCTTTCTTCCAGATATCATCATCCTCGGGCTCGCTCTCTATGACCTTGTCCACATATTTTATATTACTTACTATGTCACAGCGTTCCTTAAAGGGGATGAAAGTCTCTTTTCCCTTGTGGGAAGCATCTTTATGTACACCCACAACAAGGTAATCGCAGTAATCCTTTGCCCTGCGCAGCATGTTCAGGTGCCCTATGTGGAACAGGTCGAACGTACCGCTCAGGTAGCCCACCACAATCTGTGGCTTTAGATTGGTCCTGTCTCCCTGTTGCTTGTACTTCCAGCTGTCCATGCCAAAAGTGTGGGCATCGGAATGATAGCGTTCAAGTACACCTTTGTATATGCTGTCGTAGTCTGGGATAAACAAGGTGTTACGCTGGAACATGTGCTCAAGAATGGAGATGGCCAGTCCGTGTGTCAGGTCCAGGTTGGTATGCTCCGCACCGTTGAACCGTGTACCCTTGATGGAACCGGGTGATACATTGAGAATACGGTTCTTGGAGCCTGCACATTCCAGTTCAATGTTCAGGCTTTCCGTGAGTTTGCATACGGCAGCCTTTGATGCACTGTACAGCGATATGAGTGGTGACGATACCAGTCCGGCAATACTTCCCATTACCGCGCAGTGAAAATCATCCCTTCTGAGCATGAGTGGGTAGAAATGGCTGAGCACTTTTGTCAGGGCAACGGAATTCACCTGATATACATTCTCAATCTCTTTCTGTGTAAAGGTCTCGAATGGTGCTATGCGTCCAAATCCGGCTGTAATTATGAGCGTATCCGTCTCATTGTCAACTCCATCCTGGAACGGATCCTCAAGGAGCAGGTTGCATTTCTGGAAAGAAACATTGCCGGGGAGTTCCGTACCTGGCTGGGTTTTGTCCATAATAATGACGGACTTGCATATTGAAGCCAGTTCCAGGCTGAGTGCAAGGCCTATTCCATTACTGCCTCCAATTACCAGAGCCTTATTCTTTTTTGTTTCCTTTGTCATTGGACTTGTCATATCATTCATTTACTGGAATTTTATATCTGTAAAGTTGTGGGTCTGGCGTTTGTCAGCATCCGGCAACTTCATGTAGTCTCCGTATATACCCGTAAGGTAGGCATGGACATTGCCAGGGGCAGGGAATATGTGGGATTCAAACTCAATGGTACCAAGTGGGAACAGGTCACGTTTTTTTCTTGTTGAGTAAAAACCTGCACCAAAATCATGGATGTAGTTACCTCTGTGGAATATCCTGCCTGTAAGTCTTGCCATGGAACAGATGCATCTGGCAAGTGGATACAGGACTACACCTATGGCGTGCCTGAGAGCACCGTCATTTATTAGTCTGAATTTACGGCGGTAACAGCGCCCATAAAAGCTGTTCAGGACCTTTGATGTCCTTACGGATCCCTCTATCATCTGGAACACGTCTATCCACAGGTTATCTTTCCTGCTCACCATTGCGCCCTTGTTGCCGGAATCCGGGATTAGTCTGGTAATTATTACGCTTTCATCGACTATTCTGGGCCATCTGCGTGCGTATTGGTCTGTGGAATCCTGGTCGTAGAACGAGTATGGTGCCCTTAAATCCTTTCTGATGGCCCGGCACAGTTTACGGTAATCACTGCGCAGTATGCACACATCCAGGTCATCATCCCATGGAATAAAACCTCCGTGCCTGGCTGCACCTATGAGTGTTCCGGAGTCCAGCCAGTATGTTATCCCGTTCAGCCTGCATACCCTGTCAAACTCCACAAGGATATCCAGCATGCGGAGCTGAATCTTTCTCAAATCAGATCCGTCGGGGTTATACTGGCTGCGCAGCTGATTCTGTATTTCCGGTGATATCATTGTTGTTTACCCTTAAGTAGTTTGACTGCTATTTCTATAATATGTCTGCGTTCGGTCCGGGACACACCTGCAAGGAATGAGGTAGCGGCAGTGCAAACCAGGCTGGCAGCAATTACCGCCAGGGATTTAATGATGGAATCATTGCCATACCACCTGCCCAGGCCAAGTTTTACAAGATGTGTAAGCGCAATGCTGATTATTGTAACCAGGATTATGGGCCACAATACATTTCTTGCAAAATCCAGGATGTCCAGCCCAACCTGTCTTTTAAGGAAGAAAAGCCTGATTATATGTGTACCAATGGTCACAGCAATGGAAACTACGAACACCATTGCTGCCTCCATATTCAGATAATGTACTCCCAGATATGACAATGGAATTATAAGAAGAAGGTTCAGACCCACTGCTATCTGGTAATTCCTGATTTTTCCTGTTGCCTGTATTGATGCTGCAAACGGGCTTGTCATGCAGTTGACCAGACCTTCAATCACCATGAGCTTTGTTATAAGATATGCCTCGTCCGGAACATTCCTACCCCTGATCCAAAGTGGAAGAATAAAGTCTATTTCAGTGATGATTGGCAGGGCCAGGATGAACATCACAAAGAATGAGAACCTGGTGCTCTGACATATCAGTTTACGCATGTCATCCATTTCGCCGGCTGCGTATGACTTGATAAGTTGCGGCCTTACGGCGGTAAAGAAGTTGGAATTGAAGGAAATGATGGTGTTGTAAACTTTGTTTCCAATTCCCCTTGCTGCACTTATTATCGTTCCAAAACATGAGTTCAGAAGCAGTGTAACTCCATAGCTCTTGCACACATCAGCAAATGATCCAATCATGTTCCAGCCGGCAAACGCAAACATTTCCCTGAATTTCTCCCTGTCCAGGACAAAATGGTAACGGCATTCCTTATAGAACAACCTGCAGTAGGTCCAGTAAAACAGTGAAGTCATGAGTTGGATGCCCATAATAAGACCTGCGTAGAGTATGAGCTTATAATCCTTGTCATCCCGGGTGTTCTTTAATATCATGGCAATTCCTAGAGTGGCAAAAGCCTCAAATAGACTCAGGTATGCAAATACCTTCATCTTTTCCTTGGAAATGACCATGCCCTGGTATGGTAGCCTGATTATCTGGATGAGAAATGCCAGGACACTGAAATGGAAAACCCATTTGGCAGGTTCAAGGTGTCCGGCAACGTCCATCTTATGGGTAAGCCACCACATTCCTCCAGCCTCACATACTATTCCCAGTATAAGGGCAAGCACAAGGAAAATAGTAAGGCTTATGCTGAATACTCTCTGCAAACTTTCCGGATTGTTTTCCACCATTCCGAATGAATACCACCTTTGACAGGCCGATGACATGGTGGAACTGATGAACGAAGCCATCATGACTATGCCACCAACGGCATCGTAGATGCCAAAATATGTCTGTCCCAGAGCATCTATTACAACTCTCGATGTATAGAGCGTGACAAACATTACAACAACCATTCTTGCGTAAAGCAGGATGGTGTTAGTGGCTATCCTATTCTGATTGACTTCGGGCATGGTCTTAAATCCAGAATTTTTCTGTTTCCTTTATATATTCTATCTGGCAGGCGTCTTTGCTCAGGATTTCATACAGTTTTGATGCAAAATATATGTCATGCAGTGCAAGTCCGTAATTATAGTCAATAATCCTCTGCTCCTGGTTTTCCCTGCCCATGTCCCGTCCTGCAAGGACTTCTCCTATTTCATTGTACTTTTTGAATTGAGAGAAGTATCTGAAATTCTTTACGTGATCGGTGTCATCACCAAATACACGGTCAAAAGTGGTGTCGCAGTTCTGGAATCCGCGCATGTGGATAGGGATAACCGTTATTCCCGGTCTGAAATTACTCTCATCCTTGACAAGCAGGCTATCGGCATCGGTTATGCAGCTAAGCAGGACATCGTTGGTGCGGGCCAGTTCATCAATGTCATCAATCACATCAAAGGAAACATTCCCATATCCGCTGAATCTATCCATGAACTGTAAAGCCTGATCCTTGTATCTGAGCAGCCTAACCTGGAAATGCATGTCCGGTTCGTTTTCCAGTATGCAGAGCAGGGCGGCACGTGCAGTGTTGCCCAAACCTACAAAACCGTAGGTTGTTGCTCCTTTCTTCCTGAGTGCCTGTGCCGATACGGCTGCAACAGCACCGGTTCTCATGGTAGTAATCCAGTCACTGTCCATCAGAGCCAGCAATTCCCCGCTTGCAGCATTGTATAACATGAGGTCACTGCCCAGGCTGGGAACAGCCCCTTTTATCCTGTGAACTTCCTTGATCCCAAAATATCTGTTGCCGTTCTCATTGGCCGGGAGCAGACAAGGCATGGATGTAAAAAAATCCATGTCGCATGGGTGGACGCTGATCTTGGCCGGAAGCTGAGCTGCGCTTTTGCATGCAAAACTCTCCCTTATCCATTCAACGCACTGTCTGGGACGGATGTTCAGTGCACGTATGTCTTTTGTGCTGATAATTTTCATAATCAGATTGATTTCAGGATTCCAATCAGTTTAGAGTTATCCTCCCTGCTGCGGATGGCAAAACGGATGAGTTGTTTTCCCGACATGTTGCTCTTAAGGCTGCAGTCACTCACCAGGACGTCGTGCTCAATCAGTTTCTGAGTGAGCTGTGTGGACGTAAACCTGTCTGTAACCTCACATAGGATATAGTTTGCCTGTGATGGGATTGCCCTGAGATAAGGAATGGAGCTCAGCTCGCGTGAGAATATCTCACGTTCCTGGATAAACTTTACGCAGGCTTTTGAGTACTGTTTCTCGTACTTGCCAAAAATCTGCATGTAGAATTCTCCGAAAGAGTTTATATTCCAAATGCTCACTTCCTTCTTTATTCTTGCAATGGTTGCCTTGTCTGAACTTGCCAGGATTCCAAGTCTCAGTCCTGGAACTCCATAAGACTTTGAGATGGATTTCATGACAGACATCCATGGGTATGCCTCCAGAATCTCATCGTGCAGGAGACTGTTGTCCTTGAATCCATCGGTAAAATCAACAAAACTCTCATCCACAATAAGGTGGATATTCTTTGTCCCGCACCATTCTGCCAGTCTGAGAACGTCACTCTTAGGCATAAAATGTCCGGATGGATTATCCGGGTTTATGAGCAGGAGAGTTGTAATATCGGTCTTGGAATAGAAATCAATAAGATCCTGGGCAGAATAGTCAAAGTTGGGTTCCGGAGCCATGAATGGAACTATCTGACTCTTGTCTAGTCTGTTGGGATATTCATCAAAGGTAGGGTAGATTATACCGGTTTTTCCGCCGGTATGCTTTTCCATTGCAACCTTGATCAGTTCTGCTGCTCCATTGCCAACCACCACGTAATCCTGGCTTATACCAAAATACTTTCCTGCCAGCAATGAGTTTACATACATTCCCGACGGATAATTAACCAGCAGTGAGTCAAAATTAGCCCGGAGTTCATCCTTCATGCGTTTGTCGGGGAAGAATGGGTTGACCAGGTAGCAGTAGTCAAGCAACTGTGGGAAACGCCAGAATCCACCATAGCGCTTGTGGTACTCGTGATACTTGACCGTACCGTCGCTGAAAAGGGTAGAGGCTATGTCCAGATCCTGGACATCGTCTATCTCATACCATTTTACACCACTTACTGGCAGCGCCTTGAGCGATGAGCAGTTCATCAGGCTGAGAACCTTGAGCACCTGCTCATAGTACTCGTTGTTGCCCATAACCTTGCAGTAGGCATCCAGCAGTGGTACATAACAGTCTGTGGAGAATTCCTTGCTGAGCTTGTATATGTTGACGGTCTTGTAGTAGGAACTTATATGCTCGTACCTGAATGCATCCTTGCTTATAAAGTTTGTGATGCTGTTTTCCTGGTCAATGCTGACCATGGTGCCGTCCATCCAGCTCTCATACTTGGCCACGAGAGCCAGGTCTGGGTATGGATTGTTCACCAGGAGACTGAGCATCTGGTCCTCAAATATCAGGTCGCTCTCGAGCAGCAGCGTATCGTCTTCCTGCAACTTGTCTTTTGCCAGGGCAAGAGAGTAAATGTTATTGGTCCTGTCGTAAATAGGATTGTTTATGTACTCTATGCGCAGTTTGTCATCGTACCTGTTTCCTATGTGGTCAATGAGTTTCTGGCCCTGGTAGCCTACAACTATCACAACCCGTTCAAGATTGAGTCCTGACAGTTGCAACAGCACCCGGTCTATCAGTGCCACACCATTAACTTCTACCATGCACTTGGTGTTGTTCTTAGTCAGTTCACCAAGTCTTTTGCCCATTCCGGCAGCAAGTATTATTGCCTGCATATTGTTTGTTGTTGTTTGTTACAGTGCCTCGTCATCGGGCCTCTCTGGAGGAGTGGGCCTGGACATGGTACTGTGCTTTTTTGACTTTTCCCAGGCAGCCTTGCGCCTAAGATAGTCGTCATAATGTTTCTCCAGATAGTTGTCTGCCATGTAATCAATCCTTTGCAAGTTCCGGGGCAATCTGCAGGAGCGGAACCCTTACAAACTCGCGTTCCCACATGCGTGGGTGGGGCAGCGTAAGTTCTGCGGTCTCCATCCTTACATCATCGTATATGAGCAGGTCTATATCTATTGTACGGTCATGATATACACCGTTCATGCTCTTCTGGGTACGGCCAAGCCTGCGTTCTATATCCTGGGTAGCGTGCAGCGCACCCAGGGCATCGAGCTCCGTATTTACTTTTACGGCCATGTTCAGGAAAGCATTGTTGCTCTTGAATCCCCAGGGTTGGGTTTCAATTACATCCGATGCAGCCGCAATGGTTCCAATCTCAAGTCCAATGAGCCTGAGGGCAGAATCAAGATTGTCCTGCCTGTTGCCCAGGTTAGAGCCCAGAGAAAGGTACAGTACGGCCATATCCCTATCAGTCAATTATGAGCATGGCATCGCCATAGCAGCCAAAACGGTATCCCTCCTTGACAGCCAGGTTGTATGCATCCATAATCTTTTCATATCCGCCGTATGCACATGTGAGCATGAGCTGTACGGATTCAGGCAGCTGGAAGTTGCTTACCATGCTGTCGGCCACACTGAATGTGTATGGCGGGAATATGAACTTGTTGGTCCAGCCGTCAAATGGCTTGATCATACGGTCAGTGCCTACAACAGTCTCCAGGGCGCGGTTTACGGTATTGCCTATGGCACAAATCTTGTGTCCGTCAAGCTTGGCCTTGTTTACAATCTCCACGCACTCGTCTGTTACAAACATCTGCTCCGATTCCATCTTGTGCTTGGTAAGATCCTCAACATCTATCTCGCGGAAATTACCAAGACCGCAATGCATGGTTATGAATGCACGGTCCACACCCTTTATCTCCATACGTTTTAAGAGCTCGCGGCTAAAGTGCAGACCTGCTGTAGGAGCAGTAACGGCACCTTCGTTCTTGGCAAAAATGGTCTGGAAACGTTCTTCGTCACTCTTATCGGCCTTACGCTTGAGATAGGTTGGGATAGGTGCCTCGCCCAGTGCATACAGTGCTTTCTTGAACTCGTCATGTGGACCGTCATAGAGGAAACGCAGTACACGGCCGCGCGATGTGGTGTTGTCTATAACCTCGGCTACCATGGAGTTGTCCTCGCCAAAATACAGCTTGTTGCCAATACGTATCTTACGGGCAGGATCAACCTGTACGTCCCAGAGAAGGTTCTCCTCGCGCAGTTCGCGCAGCAGGAATACCTCTATCTGTGCACCGGTCTTTTCCTTGTTTCCGTACATGCGGGCTGGGAACACACGGGTGTCGTTGAATACAAAAACATCCTTTTCATCAAAGTAATTCAGGATGTCCTTGAACAGTACATGTTCAATCTCATCGGATTTCTTGTGAACGACCATCAATCTTGATTCGTCACGGTTGTCAACAGGAAACTGTGCAATCCTGTCTTCGGGAAGCTTGAATTTGAATTGTGAGAGTTTCATTCCCTTTTGTGTTTATGTTTGTTTTAGTTCTTGTTATCGTTTTGGGTCTCTGGAATCTCAATATTGGCAGTCTGGAGCCACTCCATGAACTTTTCCGGATCAAGACAATCCTCAACCTTTATGTCTCCTACACGTGTACGGCGCAGTCCAGTAAGATGTGCTCCGCTGTCCAGCGCAAGTCCAATGTCACGGGCAAGTGCCCTGATGTATGTTCCCTTGCTGCATACCACACGTACGGTAATATCGGGCAGGTTACATTGGGTCAGTTCAATCTCGTCTATTACAAGTGTCTTGGGCTTGAGCTCCACGTCATGTCCCTTGCGTGCCATCTCATAAGCGCGCTTGCCATCCACCTTACATGCCGAGAATGTGGGTGGAACCTGCTCTATGGTGCCTTTAAAGCGCTCCAGGACCTGTTCTACCATCTCCCTGGTAATATGTTCAGTGGGGTAGGTTGCATCTATGGGCTTTTCCAGGTCAAACGATGGGGTTGTTGCGCCCAGCCTTATCTGTGCAATATATTCCTTGGTGCCGGACTGCAGTGCCTCTATCTGTTTGGTGGCACGTCCGGTGCAGACTATCAGCACGCCTGTAGCCAGAGGATCCAGTGTGCCGGCATGTCCCACCTTGAGTTTCTTAACCCCAATGTGACGGCACAGCATCCAGCGCACCTTGCCAACCACATCGAATGAGGTCCAGCGATATGGCTTGTCAAATCCCAGTATTATTCCGTCCTGAACGTCCATCCTACAGGAATAGCAGTGTTATTACTCCGGCCAGGGCGCAATATGCGCCAAACCATATAAGTTTACCCTTGCGTACAATGCTTATCATCCACTTGCATGCAGCACAGCCCGACAGGAATGCTGCCAGGAAACCTATGAGCAGAACCCATACGCTGGTGCTGTCCTGGACTGTAGCGGAACTGGCCGATTCAACCAGGTCCTTTGCATCCAGGAGTGCCTCGCCCAGAATTGGCGGGATAACCATGAGAAATGAGAACTGGGCCAGTTTTTCCTTCCTGTCTCCCAGCAGGAGTCCTGTTGCAATAGTAGAACCTGAACGGGAAAGGCCCGGAAGTACTGCAATGGCCTGTGCAATTCCTATTACGAATGCATGCCAAATGCTTATCTGTTCTCTCTGGCGTGGCTTGGCGTAGTAGGAGAAAGCAAGCAGTGCTGCTGTAACCAGCAGGCAGCAGCCCACAACTGTGGTTCCTGAACCAAACACCTCCTCAATCCTGTCCTTAAAGAAAACACCTACTATTCCAACTGGAATCATAGAGATGATAATGTTTACGGCATAACGGGTGCCCTCGTTAAGACCGCTGTAGGTTTTCCATGACTGGCGGCTGAACAGGTCCCTGAGTATCCATGCAATTTCTTTCCATAGAATAACAACCGTACTCAGCACCGTTGCTATATGCACAATCACGGTAAAGGCCAGGTTCTGTTCGCCGTCTATTCCAAACAGTGCTGAGGCAATGGCCAGATGTCCACTGCTGCTTATTGGCAGATACTCGGTAAGTCCCTGAATAAGACCCAGTAGAATAGATTCAATCCAGCTCATTACTTAACCTCCTCTTGTTTATTGGCCTTTGGCTTGTATACAATGGCTGCAATTATGGTAATGAATCCCAAAAGAGATACTACCGGTGCAACCTTAATGCGCCTTACACTGAAAATGTCAGGTTCAAACACGTCGTTGGTGCAGCCTGGGCCTGCCATAAGAATAAAACCAAGTATTATGACAGCCACTCCAATGGCTACCAGGATGTAGTTGGTCTTAGTGAAAGCAAAATTCTTGTTGTCCATATCTGAATGTTTAAGTTATACGTAATGCAGTTCTCCCGATTTCATTCTCAGGAAACGGTTAACGGAATGCAGGGCACATGATCCTGTAATGAGCAGTCCTATCAGGATTACAACGACAAATACCGGAACGAGTATGCGCGGTTCTGTAAGCATTACAAGCCATGGCTCATACCTGAGTCCTATCTTTAGTCCATACCACAGCATGATACATGTAAGCAGGGCCGATACCAGGCCGATCAGCAGGTTGCGTATAAGGAACGGCTTGCGTATGAAAGACCATTTGGCGCCTACAAGCTTCATGGAGTACAGGATAAAACGCTGTGCGTAGATTGTAAGTTTAATGGTGTTGTTTATAAGCGTAAAGGATACGAGCGACAGTACAACTGCCAGGATGAGCAGTATTCCTGCCACTTTGCTTATGTTGCTGTTTATAATATCGAGCAGGTCCTTCTGCCAGGTTACCTCACGTACACCTTCCATGGCGGTAATCTGTTTTTCAATAAGCTTTATGCTGTCACTGCATGCGTATTCGGCGCGCATGCGTACGTTCAGCGATGCATAGAAAGGATTATACTCCAGGAACAGTGTAGGGTCCGAACCCATGGATGCGGTCATATCCTTAAGTGCGGCCTCCTTGGAAATGTAAGAGCAGACCTCACAGTAGGGCTGATGTTCAATAGTGCGCCTGAGCGTGTTGAACTGGGCATCGGTAATGGATTCCCTGAGTACAACCTCAATACTCATTTCCTGCTTGAGATGGCGGGAAAGGTCATTAGCCGTGAGCAGCAGCAATGACACAATTCCTATGAGCAGGAGTACCAGTGATGTACTGATGCAGGCCGTAATGAACAGCAGGTCAATCTTTCTTTTCTTTTTTGTCTTTGCCATATCGGGTTATTGTCTTTTTCTGAATACGTAAACAATGGAACTGCTGCGTCCCCGTTGCGTTAAGGATACCAACCATGATCTGAACCCATGGTACATACCCCGTATGAATGCCATGCGGTGGCGCAGGTTCCTTTCGGAGAGTATGGATATGTAGAAACTGTCAAACGGCAGTTTTTCGTGGTGCATGAGCGTGAACCCATGCCTGAGTGCCAGGTTTGTGACCGATGTCGGGGTAAAATGCCACAGGTGTCTGGGTACATCGTATGCAGCCCAGTATGGTCCGTAGTACATGGCATCGGTGGAACAGATGTTGGGACATGCCATAATGAGTATGCCACCCGGCCTGAGCAGCTCATAGAACCTGTCAAGGAGCTGGTTTGGATGGTAGCTGTGCTCAAACACATGCCATAGGGTAATTACATCAAAAGTGCCGGGCTGAAGGTTGTTAACCTCGGGCACGTCTATCATGCGGTGGTGGAACATCTCGAGCGAGAAGAATCTTTCCTCGTGGTATTTCTCTACCGATGTTACTTTCCAACCGCGTCTTTCCATCCTGCTGGAAAAGTATCCGGTCTTGGCGCCGTAATTGAGCAGGGAGCCGCTCTGACGGTATGCCTGAGACTCCACAATGCGTACCTTCCGGCCAAGCATGATGTTGCGTACGTAGTAATACAGGCGTCCGGTAAGGTTCTTGGGAGAGTCACCCAGCTGGAGCTTGAGGTCCAGTTTATCATACAGCCTTACGTTATCCTCATTGGGTGGGTCTAGAGTATAGACCACTCCGCACGTCGGACAGCGCAGTAAGAAGAAAGATTCCCTGCTCACCGTAAAGTCAGTGCAGTTGGCGTACGGTTTCTGAGCCGTTCCACCGCAGATGGGACATGGACTGAATGCCTGGTAATTCATTGTGACAATAGATGTACCGCGTATGTATACGCATGCGCGATGAGTCGCAAAGATAATATCCCGCGATACCCCTTGTCAAGTGTTTTAATGATTTTTTACTGTGCAGGCTGGATTTCGGTGCCAAAAAGTGTGGCCTGGGTGGCATCGGTAATCCTTACGGTAAGGAAATCTCCCGGGCGGTGGGTACCCTTGTCAAATACAACGGTACGGTTCTGCTCAGTGCGGCCGTACAACTGTTCGCGGGAGCGTTTGGAGTATCCCTCGGCCAGAACCACATACTCCTTTCCTATGCATCCGCGGTTGCATTCGAGCGACAGTTCTCCCTGCAGTTCAATCATCTCATTGAGACGTCTTATCTTGGTCTCCTCTGGAACATCATCGGGCAGATGGCGGCTGGCAAATGTGCCGGGGCGCTCTGAGTAACGGAAATCAAATGAAGCATCAAAACGGCATATCCTCATGAGTGACAGTGTCTGCTGGTGGTCCTCCTCTGTCTCTGAGTGGTAGCCTGTAAACATGTCGGTTGTAAGACCGCAGTCGGGAATTATGCGTTTAATGGCTTCTACCCTGTCCAGATACCATTCACGGGTATATTTCCTGTTCATGAGCTCCAGAATGCGGGTGCTGCCGCTCTGAACTGGCAGATGTATGTGGCGGCATATATTGGGCACATCGGCTATTACATGCAGGGTTTCGTCGCTCATGTCCTTGGGATGTGATGTGGTAAACCTTACCCTCATCTGCGGTACGGCCTCTGCCACCATCCTGAGGAGCTGTGGAAATCCCACAGTGGATTCTCCCTCCTCATATCTGTATGAGTTTACATTCTGGCCAAGCAGGGTAACCTCCCTGTAACCTTTCTTCTGGAGATCAAGTACCTCGTTGAGTATGCTCTCGGGGTCACGGCTGCGTTCCCTGCCGCGGGTATAGGGTACTATGCAGTAATGGCAGAAATTGTTGCATCCGCGCATAATGGATACAAAACCCGATATACGGTTGCCGCATATTCTCTCCGGAAGCACGTTGCGGTATGTTTCGGTAGTGGACAGCTCAACATCCATGGCTTTGTGTCCTGCCTCCACCTGGGCCATCAGGTCAGGGAGAGATAAATATGAGTCCGGTCCACACACCACATCTACGTGATGCCTGTCCGTAAGTTCCTGTTTGGTGCGCTCAGCCATGCAGCCCATTACGCCGATGAAAAGGGGATTTTTTTTCTTCCTCATGGCATTCAGGGCCTCCAGGCGGTTCCATATTTTCTGCTCTGCATTCTCACGTATGGAACAGGTGTTCAGGAATATGGCATCGGCCTCTTCTATCTTGTCTGTAGGCTCGTAACCGGCCATACGCATAATGGAGGCAATGACTTCACTGTCGGCCACATTCATCTGGCAGCCGTAAGTCTCAATGAACAGTTTCTTGGAATTGTCCTGCTGGCTCATCTCAAACATATTTATTAACGTCTGCAAAGATACAAAATGTAGGCTACCAAAGGGACCTATGCAGTGGCGTATTATATAAAAAACTTTGTTACAGAAAGAAATAAGGTCAAATAAGGCAGGACAGGATTCTAAATTCCGTATATTTGGAAAATCAAACTATGGTACTAACCAAACCCAATATGATGAAAACAAAACATGCATTCATGATGCTGGCCATGGTTGCCGGCACATTCATGTTCTCAGGCCGTGCCGCCGCTCAGGGCGGAGTACAGCTCCCTGTTTACATGAACACCAACTACACATTCCAGGAGCGTGCCACCGACCTTGTGTCCAGACTTACGCTCGAGGAGAAACAGGCCCTGCTTGGCAACAACATGGCCGCTGTTCCCCGTCTTGGCATAAGGAACTACAACGTATGGAGCGAGGCTCTTCACGGCGTACTTTCGGGTGCCAATGCATCGGTAGGACTTCAGGGACCAACTTCTTTCCCTGGCAGTGTGGCTACAGGTTCCAGCTGGGATCCCGATCTGCTGCAGCTTGAGGCATCGGTCATTGCCGATGAGGCACGTGCCATTTTCCAGACCGGGACAAAGGGCCTTACATTCTGGTCACCTGTTGTTGAGCCAATCCGTGACCCACGCTGGGGCCGTACCGGCGAATCCTACGGCGAGGATCCTTTCCTTGCAGCAGTCATGTCTAGCGGATTTGTACGCGGACTCATGGGAGATGACCCCAAATACATGAAGGCCGTTCCTACCGCCAAACACTATTTTGCAAACAACAGTGAGTGGGACCGTCACGTGGGCAGCTCCAACATGGACAGCCGCGACATGCGTGAGTTCTACCTTTATCCTTATAAGGAACTGATAGAGAAAGACAACCTTCCGTCAATCATGTCATCATACAATGCCGTAAACCATGTGCCAACATCGGCCAGCGTACTTTATCTGGATTCCATTGCCCGTCGCACATACGGCATGAAGGGCTATGTTACCGGAGACTGTGCTGCCATTGAGGACATCTATACCGGCCATTACTACAGGAATACGGCCGAGGAGGCTACTGCTGCCGGACTCAAGGCCGGTGTTGACTCAGACTGCGGAAGTGTGTACCAGCGCAGCGCCATCAGGGCACTTGAGCAGGGACTCATAACCATGGCCGATATTGACCGTGCACTCGTTAATATGTTCACCATACGTTTCCGTACAGGTGAGTTTGACCCTTCACATCAGGTAACCTATGCAAACTACCCTGCTAGCGTTGTAAACTCAGAACGCAGCCAGCAGATAGCCATGGAGATTGCACTGCGCACTCCGGTACTGCTCAAGAACGAGGTTCCTGCCAAGTCCAAGTCCAAGGCTCTCCCTATAGACCTCTCACAGGTAAAGAGCATTGCACTTGTAGGTCCACAGGCCGATAAAGTTGAGCTTGGCCCGTACTCAGGCCGTCCTGAGCAGAGCAGCCGTACCAGCCCATACAAGGGTATCTCCGATTATATTGCAGCAAAGGGACTTGACGTTGATGTACGTCTGGCAACAGGCGGTGATACCAAGAGCAAGAGTAACCTGCTTTACGTTGCTTACTTTGAGATAGAAAAGCCCGATGGCACCAAGACCCGCCACGATGCAACTCAGTTCTCATCGGCCTCACAGGGCATAACCGTTGGCTCAGGCATGGGTTCCGAGGAGCAGGTACGTTCAATCAATGACGGCTCATGGACCGCGTATGACAACATAGACCTGATCAACGTAGAAAAGATGACCATAGGCCTGAACATCCCTACCGAGGGTGGTATTGTTGAGGCACATGTGGGTTCTCCAGAGGGTAACCTGATAGGTAGCATTGAGGCAACCAAGGCATCGGGCAAGCGTGTGGGCGGTGTATATGGCGCCAGCTCACCATTCGAGATGAAGGTAAACAAGCTTGGTCTTACTGACCTGCAGACTCTCTATCTCGTATACAAGGCTCCAGAGGATGATGAGATTGATCCTGAGGTACTTAAGGTGGCCCGTGAGAGCGACGTTGCCCTTGTCTTTGTAGGAACCGATGAGAACACAGCCACAGAGGAGGCTGACCGTCTTACCCTGGATCTGCCAGGCAACCAGCTCAAGCTTATCCAGGCTGTGGCCGCTGTAAACAAGAACACAGTTGTAATAATGCAGACTCTTGGATGTGTAGAAGTAGAGGAGTTCAGGAATCTTGAGAGCGTATCTGCCATTCTTTGGACCGGATATAACGGCCAGGCCCAGGGTGCAGCATTGCCCAAGGTCATATTTGGTGATGTTACCCCTGGCGGTAAGCTTAACGCTACCTGGTACAAGAGTGTAAATGACCTTCCACCTATTACAGACTATACCCTGCGTGCTACAGATGGCAAGCCGGGACGTACACTCTGGTATTTTAACCAGCCTGTATCTTATGAATTCGGTTACGGTATCTCATACACAGAATTCGAATATTCCAATTTCCGTATCAGCAAGAGCCAGATTACACCGAGTGACGTCATAACCGTCCAGGTTGATGTAAAGAACATAGGTCAGTACGATGGCGATGAGGTTGTCCAGATCTACATGACTACCCCTGAAAGCCCTGCCAGCCTGGAACGTCCAATCAAGAGGCTCAAGGGATTCAAGCGCGTTACCATACCAATGGGACAGACCCGTACTGTAAGCATAGACATAGATTGCTCTGACCTTTGGTTCTGGGATATGGAATCGGACCGCATGACCTATGATTCAGGTAAGTATGTGTTTGAGATAGGCTCATCATCAAAGGATATCCGTGGAACGGTGAGCGCTGTCATGAACGGCAGTTTCAGACCCGAACTCAAGACCGTGGTATCCGATGCCCGTGTATCTGTAATGACAGTCGGAGAAAAGGCTCAGTCCTATACCACTGCAGCGCTCAATGATGACTCATTCCTGGATCTTTCCAAGGCTACCGTTACCTACTCAAGCAGCAATCCGGCCGTAGCATCGGTAGCATCGGACGGTTCTCTGAGTGCGCTTGCATCGGGTATTGCCTCCATAACGGTAAATGTAAGCTATAATGGCAAGACAGTGTCCGATACCTATTCTGTACGCGTAACAGGCGAGCTTGGACTTTCACAGCTCAAGGCAGGTGGCAAGTCCATCCTTAAAAAGGGCCAGACCCAGTATTCTGTAGTAGCCAAGGCATCGGCCAAGGCACCACAGGTAAGCGCAGTGGCAGCAGGTCCATCACTCAAGGTCAGCATTACCCAGGCTAAGGCAGTTCCGGGAACAGCCGTAGTACGTGTGTTTGATGCGGTAACCGGCGACAGCGAGGAATATCTCATCAATTTTGGTACCAAGGGCGTATCGGATGAGTTTGCAAAGGAACTTGGCAAGCAGTGGAACGTGGTACGTGAGGACCGTGATAACCTTAAGGTCCAGGGCGGACGCCTTGTAATAACCACCCAGGCAGGTGATATTGCCCAGACATCGAACAATGCCGGTAACCTGGTACTTCAGAGTGCCAATACAGACTGGACCATAGAGACCAAGCTTACCACATCGGCTGTTCCCGGAAATCCAGCCCAGAATGCAGGCCTTGTGGCTTACCAGGACGACGACAATTTTGTTAAGCTTGTTTATGCATCGGCCGGTATGGCACGTCCTATGGGAGGTGCTGCACAGCAGGGTGCACAGGCCGCTCCTGCTGCTCCACAGGCTGGCAATGTACAGTTTGTGGTTGAGAGTGCAGGCAGCTCAAAACAGATTGCCAATATCCGCATAGCCGATATGGATGTTCAGGATAACACCGTTTATCTCAAGCTGGTCAAGGATGGTTCCCTGTATATAGCTTATGTCAGTGTTAACGGAACAGATTATGTTGAGGTTGGCCAGGCCGATGTCAAGCTCTGTGACATACAGGCCGGTGTAATGGCCGTAGATGGGGTACAGATGGCTGCAGGCCGCCGTGGTGGAAATGCAGGAGGAGCGCGTCCGGGTGCTGCCCCAGCCGCTCAGCCAACCGTTACTCCCATGGAGGCCCAGTTTGAGTGGTTCCGCATTACTTCCAAATGAAAATAAGATTACTGTCACTGCTGCTCATGTGGGTGCTTACTGTACCGGCATGGGCAGACAGTGCCGTATCTTTTGGAAAATATGCTATTTCTTACAGGGACGGCCGGCTTACTACCGTCAGGAAACACCGTAAGGTCTGCTCTACGCCAGTAGTTGGAAGGATAATCAGCATATCTGCATCAGACAGGTGCTGCGTAGCTGCCACCGCCGATGGTCAACTATACCTGACCTCAGATGGCAAAAGCTGGAAAATGTCCGATTTCAACGCACTTTATTCTGAATACTATGGTCAGGTTACCGTAAGATGCATCTGCGCCTGTCATGCTGGAATCATGCTTGCCGGCGTGGGCAGTAATGGACAGCCGGTGGCCTTTGAGTCGGCAGAGGGTGTTGTATGGAGTGAGCGCGAACTTACCTATACAATGGGAAACAGTGTGCTCATGCTTGAGGAACTGCCTGTAGGACTAACCTATGATCAGGAACATGAGCGTTTTGTTATGGCATGCACCGGCAACGTGTTTTTTTACCTTCCGGGATGCTCCCACTGCAATTCTATAGAACGCCTATAAAAAATTTCACTTAAATTGACAGAATTGCTTTTTTGGAGTACTTTTGCACACCTTAATTATTTAAAAAGTAACTATTATCATAAACAGCAATGAGTTTTAAGAGAATTACAGCTGCAGAGGCAGCTCAGTACGTCAAGGACGGTTACAATGTGGGCCTTAGCGGTTTTACACCAGCAGGTTCACCTAAGGCAGTGACCGCTGAGATTGGTAAGATGGCTCATGAACTTCATGAGCAGGGTAAACCTTTCCAGATAAGCATCTTTACCGGTGCTTCAACCGGCGATAGCTGCGACGGTATCCTGTCACGTGAGCATGCAATCAAGTACCGTGCTCCATATACCACCAATGCAGACTTCCGCAAGGCTGTAAACAATGGTGAGATTGCCTATAACGATATTAACCTGAGCCAGATGGCACAGGAGCTGCGTTACGGTTTTTATGGCAAGCTCAACATTGGTATCATGGAGGCTTTCGATGTTACAGATGACGGTAAGATCTATGTAACTGCCGGCGTTGGTATTGCTCCAACTGTTGCCCGCATGGCAGACCAGCTCATCATTGAGGTAAATGCAGCCCACGCACGCTGTGCCAAGGGTCTGCATGACATCTATGAGCCTGTCGATCCTCCTTACCGCCGTGAGATCCCTGTATATAAGCCAAGTGACCACATAGGTACCCCATACATCCAGGTTGATCCAAAGAAGATCATTGGTATTGTTGAGGTTAACATACCAGATGAGGCACGCGGATTCACCGAGCCAGATCCAATCACCCTTCAGATTGGTCACAACGTTGCCCAGTTCCTTATTTCTGACCTTAAGCGCGGTATCATCCCTTCAAGCTTCCTGCCAATGCAGAGCGGTGTAGGTAACGTAGCAAACGCCGTACTTGGCGCTCTTGGCGAGGACAAGTCAGTTCCTGCATTCGAGATGTACACTGAGGTTATCCAGGACTCTGTTATTGACCTGATGCGCTCAGGCCGATGCAAGTTTGGTTCAAGCTCATCACTTAGCGTGAGCAACGAGAGTCTGCAGGGTATCTATGAGGATATGGACTTCTTTAAGGACAAGCTGGTTCTGCGTCCAACAGAAATCTCCAACAGCCCTGAGGTTGCACGCCGTCTTGGCCTTATTGCCATGAACACAGCCCTTGAGGCCGATATCTACGGTAACGTAAACTCAACACATGTAAGCGGTGTAAAAATGATGAACGGTGTAGGTGGCTCATGTGACTTTACCCGCAACGCATTCGTATCAATCTTTAGCTGCCCATCAACAGCAAAGGGCGGCAAGATCAGCGCCATTGTTCCTATGTGCTCACACGTTGACCATAACGAGCATAGCGTTAAGGTACTCATCACCGAGCAGGGTATTGCCGATCTTCGCGGCAAGTCACCGGCCGAGCGCGCAAAGTGCATCATTGAGAACTGTGTACACCCAGACTACAAGCAGCTCATGTGGGACTACCTCAAGATCTCTGCAAAGGGTCAGTCTTCTCACGCACTCGACAAGGCCTTTGCCCTGCACAAGGCTCTTGCCGAAAAGGGCGACATGCACCTGGCAGAGTTCTGATTCCGCAGCACTCCACCATTCAAAATACTCCCCTCTTCGTACTCCGAAGGGGGGATTTTTTATGCATAGCCAGAAAGCACCCCGCCCCCCCGCACCCACCACCCCCGCACCCACCCACGCAGGTTAGTGAAGGAATCGGCCCCACAGCGCATCTGGCTCACTAACCACACACAGGGGAACAGAAGAAATGCACCGCACACGTGATGTGGTGCGGAATTGTGGGAGGATGTATGGGAGTGTTGGTTGTGTTTTGTTTGGTGCGGAGCTGTGGGTGCTTTGTATTTTGGGCGGTGTTGTGTTTTGGGGTGGAGTTGTGTTTTGTTTTGGAAGGAGGAATTTTGCAGGGCGGTGTTTTGGTTTTGGGGTATATGGATTGGAACCATCGCCACCCTCGGCGTGTTAGAGGGGTGGGACCCGCGGCTCTTCTTGTCTGATGGAAAAAGCTTGCTTTTGGAATCGGGCAAGAAGAGTTGTGGGGGGGGATAGCGCCTTAAGGCGCGTAGTTCCAATCCATATACCCCAAAACCCTATGCTACAATCTCCAACCCTATGCTACAATGCTCACCACTATACTACAATCCTCATCCAAGAGAGCAATGCTCACCCCTATACTACAATCCTCATCCAAGAGAGCAATTCTCAACCCATAGTGCAATCCTCATCCAAGAGAGCAATTCTTATACCCAGAGTACAATTCTAAACCCAAACAAACCAATCAAGACTCAGCAAGGAAGCACTCAATTAGATCCAGAATCTCCTGGCCGTACTTTTCCCACTTGCCCTTTCCAAATCCGTATACGTTCAGCAGGGCGGCTTTTGTGCGCGGACATTCATTTGCTATGGAGAGCAGCGTTTTCTGGCTTAGAACCTGATATGCCTTAACGTTCTCCTCAAGGTATTTCATGGTGCGCCACTCAATGAGCGGTCCAATAAGCCCGGGGTGGAGGTTGTCGGCGTACAGATCCTTTATGTCCACAGCCTTTTTCTTTTCTGTCAGACGGTTCTTTGTCTTAAGCAGGGAATCTGTTCTGGTCTTAAGGTAGGACTGTATCTCAAAACCATTGTTAGAGATCTCCTCAAGACATTCTATATGCATGGACATTTCCTGCCTGAATTCCTTGCCTGCAGCCTCCAGGTCATCCTCCACCTGGCTGCTGTCTACCGGAAGGCTTAGCATCCTTTCTATTTCCTCAGCAACAGTCTTAAGCTGAGGCAAGAAATAGTTTGCTCCGCTACGGGCCCTTTCGCACTGGTATTCAGTACCTTGCTCAGTTTTCTTAATCTCCAGTCCAAATTTTTGCCCAATGCTGTTTAATTCATCCATCTTGACTCTCAGATCTGAGAGTGTGGTGCATTGAGAAGGGTAGGTAGATTTAAGCTTGTCCCGGAAAATACCGTAAATCCATCCTGTAATGCGGCTAAGGTTCCCAAAGCAGAAACACTCCGTCATAAGGCTCTTAAAGTACTCCATCTCAGCTCCGTCAAACCCCGATTTTATATCATCAAAACTCCTGAATTCATCGTGAAATTTACTCACGTCAATATTATTGTAAAGACAGGAGGCCGATATGGGAGAGCTAAGCACTATACCCTCAAGAGTACGGCACCTTGACAGCGCAACATAAACCTGTCCAAAAGTGAATGCCGCTCCAGCGTCTATAATAACGCGGTCAAAAGTAAGACCCTGGCTCTTGTGAATGGTTATTGCCCAGGCTGCCCTGAGCGGAAACTGTTCAAACGTTCCCTCTATAACTGGTTCTATCTGGTTATTCTCCTTGTTAATCTCGTATTTAATGTTCTCCCATGTTTCGGGAGTAACCTTTATTACGTCGCCGTTTTCATCGGTCACGGTAATCTCATCTGAGTCCAGTTCCGTAACTGTAGCAATCTTGCCGTTGTAGTAACGTCCGTACCGGTCATTCCTAAGAAACATAACCTGCGCACCTTCCTTTAGCTCAAGCTCCATTTCGGCCGGCAGCGCATGTTCGGGAAAACGCCCGTCTATGACGGCCCTGAACACTTTTTTATTACCGCGCAGCTCGCTTAGTCTTTGGGTATTGATACTCTCGGCCTGGCTGTTGTGCGTAGTAAGACGTATCCATTTATTGTCTTTTGGATTAAAACCGCTATCGAGCCTCTCATTAAGGAGCCCCAGAATCCTCTTGTCAATGCGTCCCTCTCTCAAACTGTTAAGAATCTCCAGGAACTGTGCATCGGACTGACGGTATACCTTTTCAAGTTCTATGGTAATGTACTGCAGTCTCTGCATAACCTTGGAGTGAAAGAAAAAGGCCGATGCATACACCTGCCTAAGATAGGGAGCCTCGTTTTCGGTAACCACAGGCGGAAGCTGGCGCGCATCGCCGATCATCAGTACCTGACAGCCGCCAAACGGCAGGCTTGAGTGCCTGTATTTTCTCATCACCATGTCTACGGCGTCCAGCAGATCGGCCCTTACCATTGAGATCTCGTCCATAATGAGAAGATCAAGTGTACGAATTATATTTATTTTTTCTTTCTTGAGCTGACGCTGTGCCTCGGGCAGCTGATACTCAGTTATTAGCTCTTTTACGTCGGGCAGGTATGGACACAGGGGTAGCTGAAAGAATGAGTGAATTGTAACGCCTCCCGCATTTATTGCTGCAACTCCTGTGGGCGCAAGCACAACGCAACGCTTGGGTGTATTCTCAACTATATATTTAAGAAATGTGGTTTTTCCTGTCCCGGCACGACCGGTAAGGAACACAGAAACCCCGGTTCGTGATATGTAGTTCTCGGCTAGTTCAAATACTCTGTCTTTTTCCATGATATATGAGTTCTATATATACAAAGGTAGTTTTTTGGCATGCCATGAATGCGGCATATATGTTAAAATATACTAACAGAGTTGCAGGTTCAAAAAGCGTCCGTATACTTATAGGACTGCTGCATTGACATTTCATGCAAGCAAGAAACTGGGGTGGCTTTTCTGCTATGAGTGGTGGCATATTTAGTTTGCTTAGCGCTGGATATATAATTCCACGATTAAGAAATAAATACACAGATAAATATAAATTTTAATTATATGTCTCACTCTGTCAAGCATTTATTGTTGTTTTTGGCTTTGACGTCTTTTACTATACAAAGTCAGAGCAAAACTGTTAGTTCCTCTAATATTAAGTTTGATGTTGGTGTTGGTGGACCTTCAATATATTATCCTCTCGGATGGGTCGTTCAGATTGCTGATAGACGATTAGCAACCCACAATTCCATAAAAGAGATGGATTTGTATAGTTTTGAGCTTAAAACATCTCCGACATATTCTTTCCGTGTTGCCTATCCATTCAATCAAAGATTGTATGTGGTCTCAAGCATTGGCTTCAGTACATTATTTATTGACTACTATAATCCATATTCACACCAAAAAAAATCCCATGAAAATACTTATACTTACGATGTTATAATTGGTGGAAGATATGTGTTCTCAAGAAAAGTTGATTATTACATTCAGGTTTTACTTGGAGTAGCGCAGCAGGGAGAGGCAGAATACTGGGAAAGATATGCTCAGATAAAGAAAGGTGGCAGAATACTGAATCTGCCAACTTGGTTAGGCTATCAGATAGGATTTGGTTTTACATTTGATCTTGGTCGCACTTTTTATGGAATTTGCGATTGGGGTGTTGGTACAGAGAATTATGTATTTCCGATGGGTGGCCGTTTAGGTGTAGGAATAAAACTATAAAAAAAGAACTTATGAAAAGTCATATAAGAAATATCATTATGTTTGCCATTCTATTATGTATGTTCTCGTGCATATTTGATTACAAGACAGAAGCGTATGATATGGAGGGATACTGCAATAGCATATACCGTGATATTTATAAACTAAGAGCTGATATTGTATCTTTTGATTTCATGGGACAATGTGCAATAAACGATGATAGTCAATTTAATTATGACTTCTTTAAATTAGGAGATAGCGTATGGTCTGCAAAGGAAAAAGATAAAACTAATAAAGCCAAGATAGAGATTAAAAACGATACAAAAATATATCTGAACCCAGATTCGTCATTGACAATATGCATTGATGAATATAGATTTGAGGACGAGTACAAGATTCATATAGCCTCAATAGGGTTAGGCCTTGTTGGAAGGGAATTTAACGATGGAGTTGTACGCATTGAGGTTTATTGTAACAATAATCCATGCGGATGGGGAGAGATTCAAAGATTATTCGCCGGAGGCTATGTTGTGACCGGAGCATACTAAACTTACAGCTAATCATAACGGCTTATATTTTGGCTGTAACCGGAATCGAGAAATGCAGCAAAACTGGTAACTAGAGTGCAACAATAATAGTAACAGCAGTACAGCAAAATCGGTAACAAGAGTGCAGCAAAAACGGTAACAGGAATACAACGTTTTTGATAATTAACCCGACCTT
>JAZUFR010000019.1:0-68634 GCA_045640825.1 Bacteroidaceae bacterium | reverse complement strand
TAACTTCGAGCCTAACTTCGTTATCTACAACGCTTCTAAGGCTAAGGTTTCTAACTACGCTGAGCTCGGTCTCAACTCTGAGACTTGTGTTGCATTCAACGTAACAAGCCGTGAGCAGGTTATCATCAACACTTGGTACGGTGGTGAGATGAAGAAGGGTATGTTCTCTATGCAGAACTACTACCTCCCACTCCAGGGTATCGCTTCTATGCACTGTTCTGCTAACTGCGATATGAACGGTGAGAACACAGCTATCTTCTTCGGTCTTTCTGGTACAGGTAAGACTACTCTCTCTACAGACCCTAAGCGTCGTCTTATCGGTGACGATGAGCACGGATGGGATGATGAGGGCGTATTCAACCTCGAAGGTGGTTGCTATGCTAAGGTTATTGGTCTTTCTAAGGAGCATGAGCCAGACATCTACGGTGCAATCAAGCGCAACGCTCTTCTTGAGAACGTAACTGTTGCTGCTGACGGTAAGATTGACTTCAATGACAAGTCTGTAACAGAGAACACACGTGTTTCTTACCCAATCAACCACATCAACAACATCCAACCGGATTCATCTGTACCTGCTGCCAAGAACGTTATCTTCCTGTCAGCCGATGCATTTGGCGTACTGCCTCCAGTATCTATCCTGACTCCAGAGCAGACTCAGTACTACTTCCTGTCAGGTTTCACAGCTAAGCTTGCTGGTACAGAGCGTGGTATTACTGAGCCAACTCCTACCTTCTCAGCTTGCTTTGGACAGGCATTCCTTGAGCTGCACCCAACAAAGTACGCTCAGGAGCTTGTTAAGAAGATGGAGAAGTCTGGTGCTAAGGCTTACCTCGTTAACACAGGTTGGAATGGCACAGGCAAGCGTATCTCAATTCCTGATACACGCGGTATCATTGGTGCTATCCTTGACGGTTCAATCCTGAAGGCTGAGACCAAGATGATCCCAATGTTCAACTTTGAGGTTCCAACAGCTCTGCCAAACGTTAACCCAGCTATTCTTGACCCACGCGATACTTACGAGTGCGCTTGCCAGTGGGAGGAGAAGGCTAAGGATCTTGCTGCACGTTTCATCAAGAACTTTGGCAAGTACACCACCAACGAGGCTGGTAAGGCTCTTGTTGCTGCTGGTCCACAGCTCTAATGCTTGTATCAAACAACAGATTAATAGGATGCTCTTTCCGGATTGTATGTCCGGAAAGAGTATCTTTGCTTTCCAACATGCAGATTTATACTAAGTTATACTAATTCATAACAAATATGAAAATGAAAAAACTTATTCTCGCTATAACAGTGTGTCTGGTATCATTGATAGCACAGGCACAGCCAATGGGCAGGCCTATGGGTGGCGGCAGACCTCCAATGGGTGGTCCTATGAATGCCCGTATGGGTGGCGCTAACAAACCTTTCTATGAGCTGGAGTCCGATTCAATCGCCGAGGCACGTATTACCGATGTTGCCGGTCGTCTGGATTTGACCGAGAAGCAGTTTGACAAGATGGTCAAGCTCTACGCCCAGGAGTTTGAGGAACTCTGCCGTAACCTTCAGACAACTGTTATGGAGTATCAGATGAGAGCTAACGGCGGATTTGGCGGACGTGGCAACATGGGTATGCAGGCGCCACAGACAGAGGTCAAGCTTGATACTGACGGAGCCAGAAAGATTTATGACCAGATTATAGAAAAGTACGACAAGCGTTACAAGAAAGCTCTCCAGGACAACCAGTATGCAACCTGGAAGGAACTTCCCGGTACCACACTCGACAATAAATTCAGCAGCATTCTCCAGCACGTACAGGAGAATACTTCTATAAGGTTCTGATTAAGAATATGAAAATAGCACTTATTGGTTATGGTAAGATGGGACACGAGATAGAGCGTATAGCTCTTTCACGTGGTCACCAGATTGTATGTAAGATTGACATTGACAATCCCCAGGATATAGACAGTGCAGAATTCAAGAGCGCCGATGTGGCAATTGAGTTCACTGCCCCAACCCAGGCGTACAACAATGTTATGGGTTGTTTTAAAAATGGAGTCAAGGTAGTAAGCGGTAGCACCGGCTGGATGGGTGATCATTCACAGGAAATGAAAGATCTCTGCAAGGATGGCACAAATACTCTGTTCTGGTCCAGCAATTTTAGCATTGGAGTTGCTCTCTTCTCTAAGGTCAACGCATTTCTTGCCAAACTGATGAACGGCTATCCCATGTATGATGTGACCATGTCGGAAACACATCATATCCACAAGCTTGATGCCCCAAGCGGAACAGCAATAACACTGGCAGAAGGCATTATAGACCAGCTTGACCGTAAGAGTGGCTGGAGCAAGGGTACTCTGTTGAATCCGGATGGAACAACAGATGGAACAACCGAATGCCAGGCATGCAACGTACGCATAGACTCTATTCGCGAGGGCGAAGTACCCGGAATACATGAAATATGCTACGATTCCGATGCAGATTACATAAAAATCATCCATAGTGCAAAGAACCGTAGCGGTCTGGCACTCGGTGCAGTGCTTGCTGCTGAATACACAGCATCACGCAAGGGTTTCCTTACCATGGATGACCTTATGGAATCACTTTCATAAAGAAAACAGGCATGAAAAAATTCAGTGAGGTAACAAAAAAACAGTGGATCAAGGCAAGTATATACCTGGTACTGTACATACTTTTTCTAGTATGGGTAAAAAGTTGGCTTGGCATACTTGCTATTCCATTCATCCTTGATTCATGCACCACACGCATAATCAAGTGGGACTGGTGGAAGGAACTCAGGAACAAGACCCTGTACCAGATAATGGGATGGGTAGATGCAATAGTATTTGCATTGGTTGCAGTGTATTTTGTAAACCTGTTCCTGTTCCAGAACTATGCCATACCCTCATCCTCACTGGAAAAATCACTGCTTGTGGGCGACCATCTCTATGTGAGCAAGGTGGCGTATGGCCCACGCAAGCCTATGACACCACTCACCATGCCGCTTACGCAGAACACTTTCCCTGGTGGAGGCAAGAGTTATCTTGACAAACCACAATGGCCTTACGAGCGTATAAAGGGTTTTGGCAAGATCAGGCTGAATGATATTGTGGTATTCAACTACCCTGCCGGCGATACCATCCTTACAAGCCGTGACCCACGTATTTCCAGTGCCGATTATTACGGAATGATAGTATATCCAGCTGGAAAGAACCGTTGCAAGGAGATAAATCTAGACACAATGTCCACCCTGCAGCAGAGGCATGTTTATGAGTTCTATTACAATGTAGGCCGTAAATATATACTGCAGCACCCTGACATATTCGGAGAGATAAAGGCCAGGCCTGTTGACCGTAGAGAGAACTACGTAAAACGCTGCGTGGGTCTGCCTGGACAGACCATTCAGATAAAGAATGGCATTGTATATAACGATGGTGTGGCCAACAAGCAGCCCGATGCAGTTCAGACCAACTACATTGTTACCCTATCCCATCCTATACCGGAAAGTCTTGCCGAGAAAATGGGACTCAGCCTTGAAGACCTATACAGCGCCTCCAGCAACAACCGCCCAGGAAGGAACATCCTGCCTCTTACACCCAAATCTCTGGAAATCCTGAGTTCACACAAGGAAATAGTAGAAGACATAACCCCATATATATGTTCAGAGGAAGAGTCTGAATGGCTGTTCCCACAGAACATGAATACCAAATGGACTGTAGATGAGTATGGTCCGGTATGGATTCCGGCAAAGGGTTCTACAATTGATCTTACACTGGAGAACCTGCCAATCTATGAACGTATAATAAAGGTATATGAGGGTAATGACCTGGTAGTGGACCGTACGGGCAAGATCATGATAAACGGAAAGGAATCCAGCAGCTATACCTTTAACATGGACTACTACTGGATGATGGGCGACAACCGCCAGAACAGTGCAGATTCACGTTTCTGGGGTTTTGTTCCCGAGGATCATATTGTAGGCCGCCCGGTATTTATCTGGATGTCTCTCAATAAGGACAAGCACTGGGGACAGATAGGCAAGATCCGCTGGAACCGCCTGTTCCGTCCGGTAAGCAAATACAATTAATGGAACCCGTACTGCTCTGTTCGGCATATCTGCCACCGGTAAGTTTCTTCAGCGCCATGAAAAATGGCGCTGATGTTCTTATTGAACAGCATGACAACTATTGCAAGCAGACCTACCGCAACCGTTGCCGCATAGCCACATCCAGCGGAATACAAACACTGACCATTCCTGTTGTAAAGCCATCGGGGTCCAGGCAGCCCATGAAAGATGTACGCATAAGCGACCACGGAGAATGGAGACACCAGCACTGGAATGCATTGGAATCGGCCTACATGAACAGTCCTTTCTTTATGTATTACGAGGATGATTTCAGGCCTTTTTTTGAAAAGAAATATGAATTTCTCTTTGACCTGAACCTGGAGCTTACACAGCTCATACTTGACCTGGCTGGCATGGAAAAAGTAATAAGGCCCACCCAGGAGTACGTAAAACAGCCGGAAGGAATTAAAGATTTACGCGACCTTGCAGATCCCAATGTAATTATGGAAGGAGAATACAGGACCTATTGGCAGGTATTCCGTGAAAGGCATGGTTTTTTAGAGAACCTGAGTGCAGCAGACCTGCTGTTCAACATGGGACCAGAGTTCCCACTCTATCTTTAAAGATATTTCTTTACCTTATTGAATACTGCATCCGGATCTATTCCGGCCATACAGCGGTAATCACCGTAAACACATTCTTTCTTGCCATAGATGGAACATGGACGGCATGGGAGGTCTAGCTGAACGCAGTCATCTGAGTTCTGTCCGTAGCCCATAAATCCGGCTGCGGGGTGTGTGGCGCCCCATATAGACACAACAGGCGTACCGGTAAGCGACGCAAGATGCATGTTAGACGAATCCATGGCAAGCATTACATTCATCTGGCTCATGAGTATGAGTTCGCCGCTCATGCCAAGCGATGTGTCTATTATCTCTACGGAACGGTACTTATGGGCCCACTCATTAACAAGAGAGCGTTCCTTGCCGTAGGCAAATACAAACTGTCGGCACAGACAGGAAGAATCTATCTGGGCAACTACATCCTCCATCAGATACAGCGGATAAATCTTGCCCTGATGAGCTGCAAACGGAGCTATGCCCACCCATACGCAGTCTTTCTGACCAACAATGGGTTCCACCTTAGAAACATTACCCTTACCGGAACCATAGATTGAACGGAAATCAAGGTCAAACTCAAATCCAAGCTTGCCAAGTACTGACTTATAGCGCTCAAAAGATGTAAGGCGCGGGGTAAGGTCCTTACCCTGCATACGGGTAAGACGCTTGCGTGACTTGCGGTCCTTGTTTATAGTACAGACCCTTGTAAGGAACAGCCTGTAGAGGGCCGATAAAGAATATGTCCGCAATACACCATGAAGATCGGCCACCGCGTCAAAGCGTTTACGGCGCAGGAAATGGAAAAGACGCATCATGGCACCCACGCCATGGTAGTCTTTCTTTAAATCCACTCCCAGGAAACTTACGTTTGCGGGCAGGTTCTCAAACATAGGCTGGAACCTGGAATTGGAGAGCATGGTAAAATGCACCTCCGGATATGCTGTAGCCAGTGAATGGATTACCGGCACAGTCATAGCTACATCGCCTATGGCGGAAAAACGTATTAAAAGTACGTTCCTGTATTTTGGGGTATTACTTTGAGCCATTCTGTGCGTACAGTACAGGATTCAGCGATGGGTCGTTGTACATTTTCATCTGTCTGTACACCTTCATGAACTTTCTGCCGGCCTGCATATCATCCAGAAGCATGTCTATTGCCTGGGAGAGATCCTTTTTCTGCTCCATGAGCACAGCCAGCTTGGCACAGCAGCGCTCCTTCTGTTCTGGGGCAGTGTCTGTACGCTCTGCCTCTATCTTCATGTGATAGATCTTGAGGGCCAGTATGGAGAGGCGGTCTATAGCCCAGGCGGGACTCTCAGTATTGATGGTTGCATCCGGAAAAGTCTTTACATCCTTGAACTTTTCCAGGAAATAGCTGTCTATAAGCTCCACAAGGTCTGTACGTTCCTGGTTGGAACGGTCAATGCGGCGCTTTATGGCAAGGGCCTCTACCGGATCAATCTGAGGATCACGGATAATGTCCTCCAGATGCCACTGCACAGTGTCTATCCAGTTCTTGAGATACAGATAATAATCTATGCTCTTTTCCTGATAAGGATTTGATATAGGGGTATCTACGTGATCTTTCTTATGATAATCCGCTACTGCGCGGTCAAAAACCGCAAAACTATCCTGGCTGAATGTCATGACAAATGTCTAATCTTAATATTCCATACAAAAGTAACTAGATTTTCCCAAACTGCCAATAATAAGGAATCAAATAAGTATTACACACATTTAGGCCTTTTGTGCAACAATTCTCTCTTTTGGCAAATCAACACTTGTACCACCCATTAAAAATGGGTTCCTTTGCAGCTAGAATTCAATTTTTAAACTTTTAAATACAAATTATTATGGCAGATTCACAGATCGCAGAGAGAGTTCAGGCTATCATCGTTGACAAACTTGGTGTTGAGGCATCAGAGGTTACCCCAGAGGCAAGCTTCGCAGCTGATCTCGGTGCAGATTCACTGGATACCGTAGAGCTCATCATGGAGTTCGAGAAGGAGTTCGGTATCTCTATTCCAGATGATCAGGCAGAGAAGATTACAACCGTAGGTGAGGCTATCGAGCTCATCAGCCAGGCTGCTGCTAAGTAAGTTGCAATCAAGCATATCATGGATATAAAAAGAGTAGTCGTAACAGGATTGGGTACAGTCAATCCGATCGGAAACAGCATTCCCGAATTCTGGGATAATGCCGTGAACGGTGTAAGCGGTGCCGGCCCTATTACCAACTACGATACCAATACCATACTGACCAAGGTACAGTTTGGTTGTCAGGTCAAGAACTTTGACTTTACCCAATACATGGACCGCAAGGAGGCACGCAAACTGGACAAGTACAGTCATTTTGCAATTGCATCGGCAGTCCAGGCCATGAATGATTCCGGTTTGGACCTTGAAAAAGAGGATCTAAACAGAATTGGCGTGGTCCTGGGTTTTGGTATGGGTGGCGTGGATTCCTTTGAAGAAGGTATTGATACTATCCATGAGCAGAAAAAGCTTGGACAGGAACTCAAGGTTACACCATTCTTTGTTCCAAGGATATTGGGTTCGATTGCATCGGGCCTGATTTCCATCATGTACAAGCTTGGTGGTCCAAACTACACAACATCATCTGCATGTGCGTCCAGCACCAACTCAATCATTGATGCCGTTAACCTGATCCGTTTGGGTAAGGCCAATGTTATTGTAACCGGTGGTGCTGAGGCAGCACTCGGTGACTGCGCAATTACCGGTTTTGGCGTAATGCACGCCCTTTCAAACCGTAATGACAGCCCTGAGACTGCATCACGCCCCATGAGTGCAAGCCGTGACGGATTTGTGCTCGGCGAGGGAGGCGGAGTCATGATCCTGGAGGAATATGAGCACGCTATTGCCCGCGGAGCAAAGATCTATGCCGAGGTAGCCGGATGGGGAGCCACAGCCGATGCATACCACATGACTGCCCCCGAACCTGAGGGACGTGGAGCAGCACGTGTAATGCAGGAGGCTCTTGACGATGCAGGTTTAAAGCCTTGCGATATTGACTACATCAATATGCATGGAACATCTACCCCGCTTGGTGATATTGCAGAATGCAAGGCCATCAAGACTGTATTCGGAGAAGATGCTTACAGGATGAATCTAAGTTCCACCAAGTCAATGACTGGCCATCTGCTGGGCGGTGCCGGTGCAATAGAAGCTATTGCAACAGTACTTGCCGTACACACAGGAATCATTCCGCCTACCATCAACCATGAGGATGGCGATGAAGACGAGCAGATTGACTACCGCTTGAACTTTACCTTCAACAAGGCTCAGAAAAGAGAGGTCCGCGCAGCTTTGTCCAACACATTTGGATTTGGCGGACATAACTCATGCGTTATTTTCAAGAAGTTCCAGGACTGACTTGAGCCGCAGGAGTAACATAAACAGAATAATCAGCAATGCGGCATTGGCCCTCATGGCCATTGCCGCATTGTCCGATTGTGCTGTAATAGGCAACCCGGACGGTGGTCCATACGATGAAACACCACCCAGAATAACGGGCAGCAGTCCAGAAAACGGAGCTACCGGTTTTAAGGGACACAAGATTACAATAGACTTTGACGAGTTTATAAAACTCGAGAATCCAAGTGAGAAAGTAGTTATCTCACCACCTCAGGTAGAACAGCCTGAGATTAAGGTTACAGGAAAGAAAATCCAGGTAGAACTGTTTGACACCCTCAAACCTAACACTACCTACTCCATAGATTTTGCAGATGGCATTAAGGACAACAATGAAGGCAACCCTCTGGGTGATTATTGTTTCCGTTTTAGCACCGGCTCTGAGATAGATACGCTGGAGGTATCGGGCTACGTACTCGATGCCGAGAATCTGGAACCGGTAAAAGGCATAACCGTAGGTCTGCACAGCGACCTGTCGGACTCTGCTTTTACAACCAAACAGTTTGAAAGGGTATCACGTACAGATGAGTCCGGTCACTTTACTGTAAGAGGTGTTGCACCGGGCACATACCGCATATACGCTGTCATGGACATGGACCAGACATTCAGTTTTTCGCAGCGCAGCGAGATGATTGCATGGATGGACTCAGTAATTGTGCCATCGGCCAAACCGGACATACTCACAGACAGCACCTATTCCAAGAGCGGCAGGATGGATTCCCTTATCTATATTCCATACACCCATTTCCTGCCCGATGACATAACGCTGCTGGCGTTCAAGCCTGCTCCAGACCAGCAGTACATGGCCGCAGCAGACCGCAGCGTACATGAGAAATTCACGCTCAGGTTTGCCCTGCCGCTGGACTCCATGCCTAAGGTTACAGGTCTGAACTTTGACCAGACCAACGCGTATGTACTCCAGCACAGCGCAAGATATGACACGCTCACATTCTGGATGAAAGATACCATGGTGTACTATATGGACACCCTCCAGCTGAGTGTTACCTATATGGCCACAGATACGTCTGGAGTACTGGCCATGACAACCGATACCCTGCGCCTTACCCCTAAGAAAAGCCGTGAACGTATCTTGAAGGAGCTTGCCCTGGAAAAAGAGGAGAGGCAGAAAAACATAGACAAGCAGATAAAGCGTTTTGAACGCAACGGTGATTCCCTTGCCATACTGGAACTGCTCAAGCCACAGCCCGAGTTCATGGACATGTCTATTACATCGGGCAGCGGAATGAGCATATACAATCCTATCATGCTCGGGTTCAAGGAACCGGTAGAGGTAAGCGATACATCGGTACACATATACCAAAAGGCCGATACCGTTTGGAACAGCGTTCCTTTTGACCTGGAGCAGGATTCGCTTAACATCCTGAGCTACAGGATCTATGCTGAATGGAAACCCGGAGAGACTTTCAAGATCTGTATTGACTCAGCGGGCGTGCATGGCCTGTACGGACTATGGAATGACTATAAGGAGGCTACTCTCCAGTTCAACAGCCTGGACAAATACAGCACCCTTACCGTAAACGTAGCCAACCCCAAACCCGGGTACATAGTAAGGCTTCATGACAATAAGGGAAGTGTAGTAAGAACCGGCCAGCTGGAGAACGGCAGTGTAGATTTCTTCCTGCTAAGGCCGTCAACCTACTACGTGTCCATGTTCCATGATGTAAATGGCAACGGAAAATGGGATGTAGGAGAATACAGCGAGAAACGCCAGCCTGAGAGTGTGTGGTACATAACAAGGGAATGGACTCTCAAGCAGGACTGGACCCACGAAACCGAACTATGGGATGTGAACGAGGTTCCAGTGTATGAACAGAAACCCGAGAAACTGCTCAAGAACAAGATCAAGAAAAAGACCACAGACATTCACAAGAAGAATCTTGAGCGCCTGGAAAAGAAGGCTAGCCAGAAAGAGTCAGAGCAGAACAAGAAAGCCCGTAAGAAAGCGGAGAGACAGGAAAGGCGCCTAAAGAACAGAGAAAAATACCGGAATCGTTAGACTCCGGTATTCTTTTTCCATACGTTCAGGAAATTCAGGCCCCAGATCTGAGACAGCTCCCTGTCTGAAAGTCCCTGGGACATGAGTAACTGAGTGAGAGATGTAAACCAGGATGCATCCTCCAGGCCTGCCAGTCCTCCTCCACCATCAAAGTCTGAACCTATTCCTACGTGATCCACACCCATAACATCTATCATGTGCATGATGTGCTTTACTGCATCGTGAATGGTGGCACCGCCGCCACGTTTTAGGAAACCGCTGTACAGGCATACCTGTGCCACACCTCCACTTGCTGCCAGTGCACGCATCTGGTCATCTGTCAGGTTGCGGGTATGGTCACAGAGGGCACGGCTGGATGAATGGGAACATATAATAGGTTTGCTGCTGCACTCCATTGCATCGTAGAAACTCTTTTCCGATGCATGGGAAAGATCCACCATCATGCCCACACTGTTCATGCGCCTTACCACGGCCTTTCCAAACTCAGACAGTCCGTTATGCTCGCTGTTTCCCTTATGGGAGTCACATATATCATTGTCTCCATTATGGCACAGTGTCATATAGGCCACACCCTGACTGCGGAACCGGTCCACATTGTCTATATCCAGACCAACTGCGTAGCCATTCTCAATACCCTTTACCACAGACTTTATTCCAAGGAACTTGTTCTGCCAGAGCTGCTCAGGAGTGGTGGCTATTGCAGCATAACCATTGCACTCGCCTATCCTTTCATCTATAAGCGCCAGCAAACGGTTGGCTTTTGCAATTGCTGCCTTGAGAGACTCGGGGTCTCGTTCATACTGATGCAGATAAGCTACCATGAAACTTGCATCAAGGCGGCCTTGGGTCATCTTGTGCAGGTCAACAAGGGGATTATAGCTGAATGTTGGACTTCCATCGGGAGACGGTTCTCCAACATACTCATACTCAACTGTTATGCCTGGATTCATGTCACAGAAATGGGCGCCCTTGTCAAAAAACATGGGGCTGTCACAGTGACTGTCCAGGATTATTGTTCTTCTGTGCAGTTCCTTGGCCCTCCTGTACAGACTGGCCTTTTCCCTGAGCCATTCAAAAACCGGCATCATGCTACGGTCATTCTCCAGAATAAAACACTCCGGATGCCACTGTACTCCAAGAATGGGCCTGAACTCAGTAGATTCCATAGCCTCTATTATTCCATCGGGAGCTGTTGCTGTAACCCGGAATCCAGGAGGCACCTCTCTTACTGCCTGATGATGAAAAGAATTTACAGCCAGAGTATCCTTGCCAAACAGGCTGAACAGCAGTGAATCCGGAAGGATGTTCACATTATGGGATGGAAGGCCACGTGCAATATTCTGGCTGTGAGGTATAACCTCCCTGTCATGCTGCATGGCAATATCCTGATAAAGACGGCCACCCAGGGCTGCCGCAAGAACCTGGATACCGCGGCATATTCCAAGTATGGGAATCTGCCTGTCCGTGGCCAAACGTACCAGAGTGAGCTCCTGCGCATCGCGACGAGGGTTAATGGAGACGCAGTCAAGAGGCTCTTCGCCCAGGTAGTCAGGGTCTATATCGGCCCCGCCGGACAGTACAATGCCGTCCAGTGAATCCAGGAGCTGGACCAATGCCTCATTGTTGTCAAAACTGGGAATTACAACCGGTGTACAGCCAGCCTCAAGCACAGACATATAATAAGCCTGTGCAAGGGTACAGTCTCCATCCCTGAAATTTCCGCTTATACCTATAAGAGGTGAATGGCCCCCTAAAAAAGCGGTTCCGGAACCCAGTGCACGGATTCCGGACTCCAGCAATTCACGCTTACCCATGCTTACTCTGTAATGGGAATTTCTTTCTTTATGCTCTCGTCGAGAGATATAAGAGTCTCTGTAGCAGTTACACCCTTTATTTCCTGGATACGGCCATTGATCAGATCCATAAGATGAGAGTTGTCACGTGCATACAGCTTTATCATCATGGTGTAGCGTCCGGTGGTAAAATGGCATTCCACTACCTCGGGAATCTGGTCAAGTTCCGATACAACCTGGTGGTACATGGAACCCTTTTCCAGGGTAAGACCTACGTAAGTACAGGTATTGTGGCCAATACTGCGTGGATTTACATGATATCCGGAACCTGTTATTACTCCATCGTCAAACATGCGCTGCACACGCTGGTGGATGGCCGCGCGGGAAACTCCGCACTGCAAGGCAACATCACGGAACGGAATACGGGCATTCTGTGAGATAATGCTTAGAATTTTTTTGTCAAGAGTATCCATTTTTCTCCTAAACTAAATTGGTTTTAAGGATGCATTCTGCAAACAATAGGATGCAAAAATTCAATATTTGCTCAAAAATAAGAATAAAAACGGTCCGATATAATATTTTTCCTATCAAAATGACAGAAAAAAGATAGGGAACGCAAAAATGCATTCCCTATCATATAGTGCAGGTTTAATATTACTTTATTGAAATAAGCTCAACATCAAAAATCAATGTTGAATAAGGCTTGATTCCGTTTGTGCCCTGCTCACCGTATGCCAGGTCGTATGGCAGATAGAATCTGTACTTGTCGCCTACGCTCATGAGCTGCAGACCCTCGGTCCAACCCTTGATTACACCGCTCAGGTTGAATGAGATAGACTCGTCGTCGGTCTCATCGAATACTGTACCGTCTATGAGCTCGCCGCGGTAACGTACCTCAACAGTGCTCTGTGCAGTTGGCTTGGGGCCACCGTTGCCAAGCTTTACAACCTCGTAGAGCAGGCCGCTGGCGGTCTTTACTACGTTCTTGTCCTTGGCCTTCTCATCAAGGTAAGCCTTGTTGTCGGCCTTTACCTTATCGAACTGATGGGTTGTGAGTTCAGTGTAAAGACGGTTTGAAGTCTCATCGGCCTCCTCAAAAGTCATGATATCCCAGTTGTCCAGCATACCATCGCTGAAACCCTTCATGTAGTTAGCCTTGTTGAAAGTACCACCGTCAACACCAAAAAGGCTCTCGCTAAGACCCTGGAAAGCCTGGGTCATCTCCTGGCAACCAATCTCATAACCGAGAGCGTAGGCCAGCTGAGCCTTATCCTCAGGGTTAGAAGCTGCATCCATGAAACCCTTTACGAACTGCTTCATGGTAGATGCGTCAATAATGTCATAAGGAAGCTGCTCCTTGTATACGCGTACAGCACGACCCATACCGATAGAATATGAGATAGTGTCCTTTACATCATTCATAGAAACCTTGCTTGAACCACTTCCACCGCACGATGCGAGAATGGCTACGGCCATAGAAGCCATGATAACATTCAGTTTTTTCATTTTGTTGTTATATTGTTGATTGATTTGCATATTTTCTGCAAATGTAGTGCTAATTTCCAATGATTGTGTCAACTCTCTGCCTTAGATAAAGAAAAATAGAGTATTTTTGAGTTTTGAATTCAAATATAAAGACTATGGAAGTTTTTTGCAAGAATACAGGGAAACAGCTTGACTGCAAGCCTGCAACCACGTTCACTGAACTGTACGGTCTGTCTGGCACTGAGCTTAAGAGCAGTCCTGTCTGCGTATGCGCAAACGGAGTGCTCATGGACATGAGTGACAAGGTTTACGAGGAATGCCAGATTGAGTTCCTCGATGCCACCAGTACCATTGGTGCCCGCACTTATTCCCATGGACTTGTATTTGTACTGGCCAAGGCCGTAAAGGAACTGTACGGAGGCAGGATCCGCGTATCGAATGCCATCTCCAAGGGTTTTTACTGCCCTGTCTACATTGACGCAGAAATTACCCAGGACCATGTTGACCAGATCAGGAAGCGCATGGAAGAGATCATTAGCAGCAACATTCCTTTTGTAAGACATTCAGAGCGCACTGCCAGTGTTGTTGAGCTTATGCGCAGCCATGGACGCGAGGATGCAGCCCGCCTGCTGGAGACATCGGGCAGTATCTACACCCGTTACTATACTCTCCAGGATATGCCCGACTGGTATTTTGGTGTTCTTCCACCAAGCACAGCCAGCCTTAAGGTATTTGGCCTGGAAAAGATGCACAGCGGTGTTCTGGTACGTATGCCAAGCCGTAAGGACCCCAGCAAGCTGGAGGAGATGGTTACCCAGGACAAGATGTTCGGTATTTTCAGGGAGCATCATGACTGGATGGAGATTCTTGGATTCTCAACCCTGGGTGAGCTCAATCAGGCAGTTGAGAGACGTGAGACCAACATGATCATCAACGTGGCCGAAGCTCTCCAGTCCAAGAAGATTGTCCATATTGCCGACCAGATTGCAGAACGACGCCAGAAAGACAATGCACTCAAGGTAGTATTGGTATCGGGCCCGTCATCATCGGGCAAGACCACTTTCAGCAAGCGACTCATGGTTCAGCTGCTTGCACACGGAATAACTCCCAAGGTGCTGTCTCTCGATGACTATTTTGTAAGCCGTGACCGTACTCCCCTTGACGAGAACGGAGAATATGATTTTGAGTCCCTGTACGCCATAGACCTGGAGCTGTTCAATACCCAGCTCAAGCAGCTGCTGGCTGGAGAGACCATTCAGCCGCCTACCTACAATTTCAAGAAAGGCGGAATAAGGGAATTCACAGAGCCCGCAATGAAACTCGGAGAGAATGACATCCTGCTGGTGGAGGGTATTCACGCCCTTAACCCGGACCTCATTCCCGACATTCCCCAGAATGCACGTTTCCTGATTTACGTATCGGCCCTTACCAGCATACGCCTGGATGAGCACAACTACATACCTTCTACAGACAACCGCCTGTTGCGCCGCATGACACGCGACAACAAGTACCGCAATTACAAGGCACAGGATACCCTGGCACGCTGGGCATCGGTCCGCGCCGGAGAGGAAAAGTGGATTTTCCCATACCAGGAGAATGCCGATGCCATGTTCAATTCGGCCATGCTGTTTGAACTGGCAGTCATAAAGGATATGGTTGTACCCCTGCTTGAGGAGGTGCCTGAGGACAGCAATGAATACGCCAGGGCACGTGAGCTCAGGCAGTTTCTCAAGATGTTCAAATCCATACCGAGCCAGAATCTGCCACCCACGTCGCTCGTACGCGAGTTTATTGGAGGCAGCAGTTTCCACTATTAATCCCGTATGTCGCAGTTAGGCAACACTCAGTCACAGATCCAGACCCTATCGCAGGTTCAGATCCAGACCCTCTCACCACAGCAGGTGCTTGAGGCCAGGCTTCTTGCACTCTCAACCGTGGAGCTGGAGGAGCATGTGCGTGCCGAACTGGACGACAACCCCGCACTGGAGGACGGGCTTTCTCCCGCACCCGACACTGAGTCCGGTGAACAGGAAACAGATCCGACCGATGAATATGCCAATGACCAGTTTGCCGAGAGCAGTTCCGATGACTGGTCTGGCGGTTCCGATGACGACGATGATGACTGGTATGAGCGCAGAGGCAACTCTCAGGACAGTCATGATTCAGAGATTCCCCTGGCCGATACCCGTTCCTTCTACGATATACTCTCAGAGCAGCTGCGCGAGCAGGATCTTACTCCGCGCCAGAACAAGATTGCCCTCTATATCATAGGATCGATAGACAATGACGGTCTTCTGGACAAGAACCTTCAGGTTATATCCGATGACCTTGCATTCTACCATGACACCGATGCCAGCGTGGATGAGATAGAGCAGGTGCTCAAGGTTATCCAGGACTTTGACCCGGCAGGAATTGGAGCAAGAGACTTGCAGGAATGCCTGCTCATTCAGATACGCCGCAAGCCGGAATCACCGTCCAGGGACCTGCAGGAAAGGGTTATACGGGACATGTTCAACGAGTTTACCCACAAGCGCTGGGACAAGATATCCGAACGCCTGCAACTGGACCGCGAACAGACACAGGCTGTTATTGCAGAGCTTGTAAGACTTAACCCCCGCCCGGGCAGTGCCCTTGGAGAAACCGTGGGCCACAGCCGCCAGCACATAGTGCCGGATTTTATTGTGGACACACAGGACGGGCAGGTAACATTTACCCTGAACAACTGCAACATTCCGCAGTTTCACGTGAGCCGTGAATTTGCCGGCATGCTTGACAGCCAGATAAAAGACGGCAACAGTTCCCAACGGGATGCCGCACTGTACATAAAGCGCAAGCTTGATTCGGCCCGTGGGTTCATACAGGCCCTCAAACAGCGAGAAAAGACCATGAGCCGCACCATGCAGGCCATAATAGATCTGCAGTACCAGTATTTCCTGGAGGCCGATGAATCACTGCTCAAACCTATGATCCTAAAGGATGTAGCCCAGAAAACCGGATATGACATATCTACCATATCCAGGGTAACGAGCGGCAAATACGTTCAGACCGGGTTTGGCACGTTCCCCCTTAAATCTTTCTTTACCGATGGCATAATGTCGGATAGCGGAGAGGAGGTATCGGTCAGGGAGATACACCGCATCCTGAGCCAGGCAGTAGAAAAAGAGGACCACTCCAAGCCACTCACCGATGAGGAACTGGCGGATCTGCTCCAGAAGAAAGGATTCAGGGTAGCACGCAGGACAGTTGCAAAATACCGCGAGCAGATAGGAATACCGGTAGCAAGATTAAGAAAGAACTAAAACATAACAATATGAAACCAGTAGTCAGCATTATCATGGGCAGTACATCAGACCTGCCCGTAATGGAAAAGGCAGCAGCATTCCTGGACAGCATCCAGGTTCCTTTTGAGATGAATGCCCTGTCTGCCCACCGCACTCCATCTCAGGTAGAGGAGTTTGCAAAAGGAGCATCAGAGCGTGGAATAAAGGTAATAATTGCCGCAGCAGGCATGGCAGCCGCACTGCCTGGCGTTATTGCAGCAAACACCTGCGTTCCTGTAATCGGAGTACCCATAAAGGGAATGCTGGATGGCCTGGACGCCATGCTTTCCATAATCCAGATGCCCCCTGGAATACCTGTAGCAACCGTAGGTGTAAACGGTGCACAGAACGCCGCCATACTGGCTGCCCAGATTCTGGCTGTTGCCGATACTGAGCTTGCCGCACGCCTGGCTGCACACAAGGAAGGCCTTAAGGACAAGATAGTAAAGGCAAACGCCGAACTCAGTGAAGTAAAATACGCCTACAAGACAAACTGATGGCATACCAGCGCAGAAGGACAATAAGCGTACGTGTGGGAAATACCGCTATTGGCGGCAATAATCCCATACGCCTTCAGTCCATGACCACCAGGTCTACCATGGATACCATGGGATGCGTGGAGCAGGCTATCCGCATTATCCAGGCCGGTGGCGAACTGGTGCGTATGACAACCCAGGGTACCCGTGAGGCCGAGAACATGCGTCTTATAAGACAGCAGCTCAGTGACCGCGGATACAACACCCCACTGGTGGCCGATGTCCATTTTAATCCTGCGGTGGCCGATGTAGCTGCCCGCTACGTGGAGAAAGTCCGCATAAACCCCGGCAACTACGTGGATCCAGCCCGCACGTTCAGACATCTGGAGTACACTGATCAGGAATACGCCCTTGAGATAGAGCGCATACGTGAGCGCTTTATTCCTTTCCTGGATATCTGCAGGGAGAATGGTACCGCCATACGTATAGGTGTAAACCATGGCTCACTGTCGGACCGCATAATGAGCCGCTACGGCAACACTCCCGCCGGCATGGTGGAGAGCTGCATGGAGTTCCTGCGCATCTGCGTAGAGCAGGATTTCATGAACGTGGTAATATCCATCAAAGCCAGCAACACTGTAGTAATGATACAGACAGTCCGCCTGCTTGTAAGTGAGATGGACCGTGAGGGCATGGCATTCCCCATTCATCTTGGAGTAACCGAGGCCGGAAGCGATGAGGAGGGACGTATTAAAAGTGCAGTAGGAATAGGCGCGCTGCTTGCCGAGGGTATTGGTGATACCATACGCGTATCGCTGACCGAGGCACCTGAGCGCGAGATACCTGTAGCCCGCAAGCTTGTGGAATACGCACCTGCAAGCGCCCTGATACGTGAAAAAGCCCACACCATGATTAAGGATGGAGTACTTTACCTATCGTACTCGGAGAATTCACTGGAAGACCTTCAGCTCAAGGCTGCCATGGATGCCGGCGCACTGCTAATAGACGGCAAGGCCCACGACCTGATCATTGAGAACAGTTCAGACAGCATATCCGCAGCCAGTCTAAAGGACACAGCCGATTCAATCCTGCAGGCAGCACGGATAAGGTTTACCAAACCCGAGTATATTTCCTGTCCGGGCTGCGGACGCACACTCTATGACCTGGAAGAGACAATAGCACGCATAAAAGCGGCCACGAGTCATCTTAAAAGCGTTAAGATAGCCATTATGGGATGCATAGTAAACGGTCCCGGCGAAATGGCCGATGCCGATTACGGATATGTGGGCGCAGGCCGGGATAAGATAAGCCTTTACCGCGGCAAGGAATGCATAGAAAAGAATATACCACAGGAATACGCCGTAGAACGGCTCCTGGAACTGATAGAAAAAAATACAAACAACTGATATGGAACACAAACTCACAATTTACAATACCCTGAACAGAAGGAAAGAGGTATTTGAACCGATTGCCGCTCCCCACGTGGGCATGTACGTGTGCGGTCCCACCGTATATGGTGATCCACACCTGGGCCATGCACGTCCTGCAATCACATTTGATATCCTTTTCCGTTACCTTACACATCTTGGTTACAAGGTGCGCTATGTACGCAACATTACCGATGTGGGCCATCTGGAGCACGATGCCGACGAGGGCGAGGACAAGATTGCAAAGAAAGCACGCCTTGAGCAGCTGGAGCCTATGGAGGTTGTGCAGTACTATACCCTGCGTTACCACAAGGCCATGGAGGCACTCAACGTATTGCCGCCAAGCATTGAGCCGCATGCATCGGGCCACATCATGGAACAGATACAGCTGGTCCGTGAAATACTGGACAACGGATATGCCTACGAGAGTCAGGGCAGCATATACTTTGACGTAGAGAAATACAACAGCAAGCATCACTACGGCAAACTGTCCGGACGTAATCTGGACGATGTGCTCAATACCACCCGTGAACTGGACGGTCAGGAAGAAAAGCACAACCCCGCCGATTTTGCCCTCTGGAAAAAAGCCCAGCCGGTGCATATAATGCGCTGGCCAAGTCCATGGAGCGACGGATTCCCCGGCTGGCACTGCGAGTGCACCGCCATGGGCCGCAAATACCTGGGCGAGCATTTTGACATTCACGGAGGTGGTATGGACCTTGTGTTCCCACATCACGAATGTGAGATTGCACAGGCCGTAGCCAGCCAGGGCAGCGATATGGTCAAATACTGGATGCACAACAACATGATTACCATAAACGGTCAGAAAATGGGTAAGTCTCTTGGTAATTTCATTACCCTGAACCAGTTCTTTACCGGAGATCATGACAAGCTGGATCAGCCATACAGCGCCATGACCATAAGGTTCTTTATCCTTATGGCCCACTATCGCGGTACCGTGGATTTCAGCAACGAGGCTCTGCAGGCCGCCCAGAAAGCCATGTCCCGTCTTATGGAGGCATACACCGGCATAGACCGCATACAGGCATCGGCCCAGTCCGATACAGACGTAAGCGGATTCAGCGCCAAGTGCTATGAAGCCATGGACGATGACCTTAACACCCCAATCGTAATATCCCACCTGTTTGATGCAGCAAAAATCATTAACCAGGCCATAGACGGAAAGGCCAAACTGACTGCACAGGATATCCAGTCACTCAGGTCCCTGTTTGATACATTCCTGTTTGAGATAATGGGAATCCGTGCCGAACAGGGTGGTGGAAGCAGCCGAGAGGAGGCATTCGGCAAAGTTGTGGACATGCTCCTTGAGCAGCGTTCAATTGCAAAGGCCAACAAGGACTGGGCAACCAGCGACAAGATCCGTAACGAGCTTACCGCACTGGGATTTGAGATCAAGGATACTAAAGACGGTGCAACCTGGAAACTGAACCGATGAGACTGCATACCTCCATCCTGTGTACCCTTGTAATACTTGCATCATGCGGTGCACGCAAATCTGCCCAGAACGGCTCAGAGACACTGGCCAAGGACATACCCGTGTTCTGTGCCGACAGCGCGTTCAGTTTTATAAAGGCTCAGACCGATTTTGGTCCCAGGGTACCCAATACCAGTTCCCATAAGGCCTGTGCAGAGTGGCTTGCCGCAAAACTGGCCGGATACGGAGTAAAAGTCAGTGTATCACGTTTTGAAACGGTAACCTTTGACAACACAAGGCTTGAATGCACCAACATAATAGGCCGTATAAATCCTGAGAGCACCAACAGGATTATACTCTGCTCACATTGGGACAGCCGTCCATGGGCCGATAATGACCCTGACCCTGCCAACCACAATAAACCGGTCGATGCCGCAAATGACGGTGCAAGCGGTGTAGGTGTAATCCTGGAGATTGCCAGGCAGATGCAGGCCCAGGCGCCCGGTGTAGGAGTAGATCTGCTGTTCCTGGATGCCGAGGACTGGGGACCGGGCAGCGATTTTGAGGGAGAGCACGAGGAACGTTGGTGGGGACTTGGCACACAGAAATGGGCCAGGGATGCCAAATCCAGAGGATACAAGGCACGTTATGCCATACTGCTCGACATGGTTGGAGGCAAGGGAGCCTCATTCTGCCGCGAGGGCTATTCCATGTACTTTGGAAAGAGCGTGGTGGACAAGGTATGGGGTGCAGCAGGCAAACTGGGCTACGGCTCACTGTTCCTGCCTGTAGATGGCGGTTATGTAACCGATGACCACTTTTTCATAAACATGATTGCAGGCATCCCTGCAATAGACATTGTGCCATACCTGCCCAACTGCAAGGCCAGTTCATTCGGTCCCACATGGCACACCACTCAGGACAACATAGACAATATAGACAAAAAGGTACTGGAGGCTGTTGGAAACACCATGATGTACGTAATTTATAATGAGAAACCATGACTATAAACGATATACAGGAGGAGATAATAGAAGAGTTCAGCGCATTCGATGACTGGATGGACAAGTATCAGATGATAATTGACCTTGGCAACGGACAGCCAGCCCTGGACCCGGTTTACAAGACCGATGACAACCTGATAGAAGGTTGCCAGAGCCGCGTGTGGCTCCACGCAGAATACACAGGCGGGCTCATACATTTTGAGGCCGACAGCGATGCCATAATAACCAAGGGACTGATTGCCCTGCTTATAAGAGCCATGTCTGACCATACTCCCAAGGAGATTCTGGAAAGCGATATGCACTTTATAGATGCCATAGGACTTACCCAGCACCTCTCTCCTACCCGCAGTAACGGACTGCTCTCCATGGTAAAACAGATAAGGACCTACGCACTGGCCTACTCAGAAAAACAATAACATAATACTAATAACACTCATTATGGACAACAAATACTGGAACAGGGAGATAGAAACCATGCCACGCCACAAGCTGGAACAGCTTCAGGTGGAAAGACTCCGTAAAACCGTAGAGATTGCCATGGGCAGTGAATTCTATGCTCCCAAATTCAGGGAACTTGGAATAACCCCAGACAGCATAAAATCCGTAGAAGACATACGCAGGTTCCCATTCACCACAAAGAATGACCTGCGTGCTACATATCCGTTCGGTATAAGATCCGTTTCTCTGGACAAGGTTGTAAGACTTCATTCATCCAGCGGTACAACAGGAAATCCCACGGTTATCCTGCACACACAGAAAGACCTGGACGAGTGGGCCGATGCCATGGCACGCTCCATGTACTGCATAGGTCTGCGTAATACGGACATTATCCAGAACACATCGGGCTACGGAATGTTTACCGGAGGACTGGGAATACAATACGCAGCCGAGCGTCTGGGTGCCATGACCGTTCCAGCCGGCGCAGGTAACTCCAAGCGCCATGTAAAGTTCATCACCGATTTTGGATCCACAGCCCTACACTGCATTCCATCGTATGCCACACGCCTGGCTGCCGCATTTGAGGAAGAGGGTATAGATCCGCGCAACACCACAGTAAAGACCCTCATTATTGGCGCCGAGCCACACTCCGAGGCACAGCGCAAGCGCATTGAGGAAATCTGGGGTGCCAAGGCATATAACAATTTTGGCATGAGCGAGATGTGCGGACCGGGTGTAGCCATTGAATGCCAGGAACAGAACGGCCTGCATATATGGGAGGACAACTACATAGTAGAGATACTTGACCCTGTAACTCTTGAGCCTGTAAAGGAGGGAGAAATTGGCGAGCTTGTACTCACCACACTCAACCGCGAGGCCATGCCACTGTTCCGCTACCGCACACGTGACCTTACACGCATACTGCCCGGCGAGTGCCCATGCGGCCGTACCCACAAGCGCCTGGCACGTTTCCAGGGCCGAAGCGATGACATGCTTATTGTAAAGGGCGTAAACATATACCCAATCCAGATTGAGAAAATCCTGATGCAGTTCCCGGAACTGGCCAGCGACTACCTTATTACAATAGAGACCATCGGCGACAACGACGAGATGACCATCCAGGCCGAACTTGCACAGGCAACCGATGATTTTGGCATGCTGCAGAACCTTACCAAGGAGATAACACGCCAGCTCAAGGATGAGATACTTCTTACACCTAAGGTAAAACTTGTTGGCAAGGGAGTAATTCCCCAGTCCGATGGAAAGGCAAAGAGAGTAAATGACCTGCGTCAGAACCATTAAAAAAAGAACTCATGAACACTATCAAACAGATATCCATTTTCCTTGAGAACAAGAGTGGAAAGCTGAGCGACATCCTTAACGCACTCAAGGACCAGAATATTGAGATTCAGGCTGCATCGGTAGCCGATACCACAGAGTATGGAATACTGCGTCTCATAACGTCAAACCAGAAAGAGGCAGCTGCGCTCCTGTCGGCCAAGGGTCATCTGGTAAACATGAACGAGGTACTGGCAGTCCAGGTTGAGCCCCAGACTGCATCTTTTGCCCAAGCTATAGACACCCTCACAGACCAGGGATGCACCATCAGCTACCTCTATACCTTCCACAAGGATGGCAAACTGGTACTCATAATACGTCCTGCCAACCTGGAACACACAGAGAAAGTTGCCATGGACAATGGACTTACTCTTTTGCAGGGCTGGGAATAAAAAACAGTTTTATAAACTATACTAACCTATAACAACCATGTTCTTAAAGATTCTTATTCTGATACTGTTTTTCGCCGTAATGATTGGTGTTGGCATTTACTGCCGTAAAACCGCAAATAACGTACAGGGATTTGTCCTGGGTAACCGCAACGTAGGCTCATGGCTTACCGCATTTGCATTTGGAACATCCTATTTCTCGGCTGTGATATTTGTAGGATATGCCGGCCAGTTTGGATGGAAATACGGCCTGTCCGCTACATGGATAGGACTGGGTAATGCCATTATCGGTTCGCTCCTGGCATGGCGCATCCTTGGCCGCAGGACCAGACTCATGACACATTATCTAAAGAGTGCTACCATGCCCGATTTCTTTGGCCAGAGGTTTAATTCCGAGTCACTCAAGGTTGCCGCATCGGTAATAGTATTTGTGTTCCTCATCCCTTATACCGCTTCGCTCTACAATGGTCTGTCACGACTGTTTGGACTCTCATTCGGCATAGACTACAGTTGGTGCGTATTGGGAATGGCTATCCTGACCGGTATTTATGTACTTGTGGGCGGTTATATGGCCACAGCTATAAATGACTTTATCCAGGGTATGATAATGCTGGTTGGTATTGTTGCCGTTATCCTTTGCGTGCTCAACGGAAACGGAGGTTTTACCGCAGCCATAGAAAAACTCTCACAGATTCCAAGCGAGTCTGCACCCGGGCTTAACGGTGCATTCGTGTCGTTCTTTGGCCCACAGCCCATCTACCTCCTGGGAGTAGTACTGCTTACATCGCTCGGAACATGGGGACTGCCGCAGATGGTTGGAAAGTTCTATGCCATACGTGACGAGAATGCTATCAGGAAGGGTACAATCATCTCTACTCTCTTTGCAATCATCGTTGCCGGTGGCTGCTATTTCCTGGGTGGATTTGGACGTCTGTACGGTAATGTAATTGAGTTTGGTGCAAATGGCAACCCTGTGTATGACAGTATTGTTCCATCAATGCTGCAGACCCTGCCGGATCTCATGATCGGAATAGTTATAATCCTGGTACTGTCGGCTTCAATGTCCACACTCTCATCGCTTGTGCTTACATCGGGCTCAACACTTACCCTGGATATAATCAGACCAGCCATGGCCAAGGCTGGCAAGCAGATGTCCGAAAAGTCACAGCTGCTCGCTATCCGTCTGCTTGTGGTATTCTTTATCATTGTGTCATCCATACTTGCCATCATTCAGGCCAAGAGTTCCGTTACATTCATTGCACAGCTCATGGGCATATCCTGGGGTGCGCTTGCAGGTGCGTTCCTGGCTCCATTCATGTACGGACTGTACTGGAAGAGAACCACCAAGGCTGCTGTCTGGACAAGCTTTGTTGTAGGCGTAGTAATAATGTGCTGCTGTATGTACGGCACGTTTACACATACCACATTCATAAGCCCTTACTTTAGTTCTCCAATCAACGCCGGAGTTCTTGCCATGGTAGCAGGACTTGTAATAGTACCGGTAGTGAGCATGTTTACCAAGGTTGAGGATAAAGAGAACGTAGACAAGATGTTTTCCTGTTACAACCGCGAGGTTACAGTCCAGATTTCTACGGCGCTCACAGATGAGCAGGAAACAAAATAATGAGTATTTTTGTATTTGAGACATAAAAACAATATGAATAAAAAGCTCTTACTTGGCGATGAAGCCATAGCACAGGGGGCAATAGATGCCGGACTGAGCGGTGTTTACGCCTATCCCGGAACGCCCTCTACAGAAATCACTGAATATATTCAGGGTTACTGCCGCAGGAATCCTGATGAGAAAATCCATAACCGCTGGTGTACCAATGAGAAGACAGCCATGGAGGCTGCGCTCGGTATGTCTTTTGCGGGCAAGCGCGCCCTGGTATGCATGAAGCATGTAGGCATGAATGTTGCTGCCGACCCGTTTGTAAACTCATCCATAACCGGTGTAAACGGCGGCATAGTAGTTCTTGTGGCCGATGACCCCTCCATGCACTCATCCCAGGACGAGCAGGATACCCGATTCTACGGCAAGTTTGCCCTTATCCCCATACTGGAACCGTCATCACAGCAGGAGGCCTATGATATGATGTCTTATGCCTATGACCTCTCTGAATCCCTCAGGCTGCCGGTTCTCATGCGTACCGTTACACGTCTGGCCCACTCACGTGCAGTTGTAGCAATGCAGCCCAAGCGTGAGCAGAACCCGCTCAACCCCGTATCAGGAAGTCGCGACTGGGTGCTGCTGCCTGTCAATGCCAAGCGCCGCTATGCATCACTGCTGGAGCGTCAGCCTGAGATAATGCGTCTTTCTGTAGAATCTCCATTCAACAGTTTTGTATCGGAGGCCAAGCGTTTCAAACTGGGTGCAATAGCCTGTGGCAATGCTTACAACTATCTTTGCGAGTGTTATCCTGATGGCGTACCTTTCCCAGTACTCAAGATATCACAGTATCCCATACCTTCAGAAACCATCCGTACCTTGGCCGAGCAGTGTGACTCAGTCATGGTAATAGAGGACGGACAGCCCTTTGTAGAAGAGCAGGTTGCTGGAATACTTCCCACAGACTGCCGCATAATTGGACGTCTTTCAGGTGAGCTGCCGCGTCAGGGTGAACTTAATCCCGATATTGTAAAGACAGCACTCGGAATACCTGTACTCCCGCACACAGATCCAGCAAAGAACGTGGTTGCACGTCCGCCAGCCCTGTGCCAGGGTTGCGGTCACCGCAGTGTTTACGAGGCCATCAACATAGTACTCAAGGACTATAAGGATTCCAAGGTATTTGGCGATATAGGTTGCTACACCCTTGGTGCACTGCCTCCGTTCCAGGCCCTGGACAGCACCGTGGACATGGGTGCCAGCATAACCATGGCCAAGGGTGCGGCCGATGCAGGAGTATTCCCGGCCGTAGCAATAATAGGAGACAGTACCTTTACCCATTCCGGAATGACAGGTCTGCTCGATGCCGTCAATGCCAATTCACCCATCACGGTTATCATAAGCGACAACCTCACAACTGGTATGACCGGTGGACAGGATTCTGCCGGAACCAACAAGTTTGAGGCCATCTGCCGTGGAATTGGAGTAGATCCAGACCATCTCAAGGTAGTAGTTCCACTGCCCCAGAACATGGAAGAGATTACACGCACCCTGTGTGAGGAGATAGAATATCGCGGACTCTCGGTAATAATACCACGCCGCGAATGCATACAGACACTTGCCCGCAAGGCAAAAGCTAAAGCCGCAAACAAATGAAAACAGATATAATTCTTGCCGGTGTGGGAGGACAGGGTATCCTCTCCATTGCCACAGTGATTGGCCAGGCAGCCCTCTCTGAGGACCTCTATATAAAGCAGGCCGAAGTTCACGGAATGAGTCAGCGCGGAGGAGACGTGCAGTCCAACCTGCGTATCTCCGACAAGCCTATTGCAAGTGACCTGATAGCCCTTGGCCAGGCCGATATCATCATAGCCATGGAGCCTATGGAGGCACTGCGCTACAAGCAGTACCTTAGCACCGACGGCTGGATAATTACCTCTTCCAACCCATTCATCAACATAGGCAACTATCCTGAGATTGACAGCATAATAAGCGAACTCAAGGAACTCAAGAATGTTATCCTGATAGATACCGATGAACTTGGCAAGGAGAACAAAATGCCAAAGGCTGTAAACATGATCCTTCTTGGAGCTGCTTCCAAGGCACTCAGGAGTATAAGTTTTGAAAAGCTCTGTGAGAGCATAAAAACAATATTCGGAGCCAAGGGAGATGCTATAGTAGATATGAACATCAAAGCCCTTGAGATAGGGCGTAACTGCAAATAACCACAATGAAAACGCTCATTCCTACAAACGTCATTGACGATTTTTTCAAGCAGATAGAGATTACAGACCTTAACAAGGCCTCCATCCGCCAGGTGCTTGCCTGCGAAATGAATGCCGAGAAAGTTACAGGTCAGGAATTCATACATTTTGAGATGGGTGTCCCAGGTATTCCTCCTGCAGAGGTTGGAGTAAAGGCCCAGAAAGAAGCCCTGGACAACGGGGTGGCATCTAAATACCCAAACATTGAGGGTATTCCTGAGCTCAAGGAGCAGGCTGCACGCTTTGTCAAGGCTTTCATAAACACAGACATAGAGCCTGCCCACTGCACACCTACCTGCGGTGCCATGCAGGGCACATTTGCCGCATTCCTGCTCTGCTCACAGCTGGATCCCAAGAAAGACACCATCCTGTACATTGATCCCGGTTTCCCTGTACAGAAAATGCAGGCAGCCGTAATGGGTGTAAAGACTGCATCATTCGATGTAGCAGATTTCCGTGCCGAGAAACTTGCGCCCAAGCTGGAAAGTTACCTCAAGGAAGGTAATATCTGCTGCATAGTATATTCCAACCCCAACAACCCAAGCTGGATGTGCCTGACCGAGCAGGAAATAAAAACCATCGGTGAATTAGCCACAAAATATGACACAATCATACTTGAGGACCTGGCATACATGACCATGGATTTCCGTCGTGAGGGACTTGGCATACCATTCAAGGCACCATACCAGGTAAGCGTGTCACATTATACAGACAACTACATCATGATGCTTTCCGGCAGTAAGATATTCAGTTATGCCGGTGAGCGTATTGCCATAGCATGTATCTCTGACAAGCTGTTTGGACGTCAGTTTGAAACATTGCAGAAACGCTATAATATTTCACGTTTTGGTGCTGTTTACGCTTATGACATGCTTTACTCCATGTCATCGGGCGTAACCCACTCCGTTCAGTTTGCCATGGCCGCCATGCTCAAGGCTGCATGTGATGGCACCTACCAGTTCCGCGAGGATATACGCGAGTATGCGCGCCGCACCCAGAAAATCAAGGAATCACTGTTACGCAACGGATTCTGCGTAACTTATGACAAGGACCTCCAGGAGGATGTAAGCAACGGATTCTTCTTTACGTTTGGATACAACCTGCCCGATGGAACACCTATGGAGGGTGGACAGTTGCTTCATGAGCTCCTTTACTATGGAATAAGCGGTATAACACTCAAGTCTACCGGAAGCACCAGGGAAGGTCTGCGCGGTTGCTCATCAAACATACGTGATGACCAGTTCCCGGTACTTGAGGAACGCTTGCGCATGTTCAACGAGGCTCACAGATAAAACCACATTATGAAAGCCAGGCTCATACTATTATTTCTCATGATGGCTGTTTCCATAAACTCATGTGGTACAAGAAACAGCAATGCAAGTGCTCAGCCGGCACAGAAAGAGACTATGGTTCTCATAAAAACCACGGCTGGAGACATTACTGTAAAACTGTATAATGACACCCCTCTGCACCGCGATAATTTTATAAAGCTCGTGGAGGAGAATTTCTATGACAGCCTCATGTTCCACCGGGTAATCCGGGAGTTCATGGTACAGGCTGGCGATCCCGAATCCAGAAACGCAGCCAAGAATGTTCAGCTAGGCTCTGGTGGTCCCGGTTATACCATTCCCGCAGAGATTGTCTATCCTAAATACTTCCATAAGCGTGGAGTGCTGAGTGCAGCCCGTCAGGCAGACCCAATCAATCCCGAGCGCAAGTCATCGGGCTCACAGTTCTATATAGTAACGGGTAAAACATATACCAAATACACCCTGCAGGAGCTGGAGCAGCAGTTGGATGATCAGCAGGGACAGGGCATATTTGATATACTGTGTGCCCAGAACCGTTCCAGAATCATGGAGTACCAGAATGCCAACGACCAGGAGGGACTTAAACAGCTGCAGGAAGAACTTGCAAGAGAAACCCAGAAAATACTGGAGGAAAGAGGACCTTTCCGCTTTAGCAAGGCCCAGGTAGATGCATATCTCAAGGATGGCGGAGCACCATACCTGGATGGGCAGTACACCGTTTTTGGCGAGGTTGTAGACGGCATGAAAGTTGTAGATAAGATAGAGAGGGCCGGAACTGATCAGAATGACCGCCCGCGCAAGGACATCAGGATAATTACAATGGAGATAATCAAATAAACTTAGAATCATGAAGAGAAAAATTTCATTGTTCCTCAGCATGATGCTGCTTGTTCTGGCAGTATCGGCAAAAGGAAAGGCACCAAAGTATGTGTTCTATTTTATTGGTGACGGCATGGGAGTAAACCAGGTCATGCTTACCGAGTATTTCAAGGCCGATGTAAACGGTAACTTAGGTCATGAGAACCTCTGTTTTACACAGTTCCCATATTCAGGTTACGTAATTACCAACTCTGCCAATTCATACGTGACCGACAGCGCCGCCGCAGGCACAGCACTTGCATCGGGCAAGAAAACAAACAACAATGTTCTGGGCATGCTTCCAGACCGCAAGACTCCATGCCAGTCAATAGCAGAGATGGCACATGAGAAAGGCTACCGTATTGCCATAGGAACTACCGTATGCGTTGACCATGCTACTCCTGGCGTATTCTATGCCCATCAGCCAACCCGCGACAACTATCATCAGATTGGTACCCAGCTCAGCGAGTCGGACTTTGAGTTCTTTGCCGGTGCAGATTTCCATACACCTTATACAAAGGACAACTCAGATGAGGGTAACTACGTTCAGGCCGAGAAGGCTGGCTACACCATTGTACACGGATATGATGAGTACAAGGAAAAGGCTGCCTCAACAGACAAGATCATCCTGCTCGACAAGAATCCACAGGAAGACCATTACCTCAAGTTTGCCATTGACCGCCGCAACGATGACGAGCTCACTCTCCCGCAGATTACAGAGGCTGCCATTGATTTTATGATGAAGGATCCCAAGAAAGGTTTCTTCATGATGTTGGAGGGTGGCCGTATAGACAATGCCGGTCATGGCAATGACCCTGCTACTGTAATCCAGGAAACACTTGATTTTGATAACGCCATCCAGATTGCATACGAGTTCTATCTCAAGCACAAGAAAGAGACTCTGATCGTTGTTACAGCCGATCATGAGACAGGCGCCATGGGCCTGAGTAACGGTGAATACCGCCTTAACTCCAAGATACTCCAGTATCAGGACATGAGCGAGGGTGAGTTCTCTGCTTATCTGGAGAAAAAAGGCCGTGAGATAGGTGATATCCTTACCTGGGATGAGGTTCAGGATGAGCTCAAGCTCCATTACGGTTTCTGGGACAAGGTACGTCTGTCCAGCAAGCAGACAGACAGACTGCGCTCAACATACGTAGAGACATTTGGAATGGGCCCTGGTGAGCTCAAGGAAGAGGAATACTACAAGGTTGACAGGATGTCCGATGAGGCTACCAGAATCATGTCAGAGGTAGCTCAGATAAGCTGGGGCACAGGTTCACACTCTGGTGGCTTTGTTCCGGTATATGCTATCGGAGTAGGTGCCGAGCAGTTTACCGGTCAGATGGACAACACAGAGGTTCCCATGAAGATCAAGGCCATAGCCAAGTACTGATTCATTCAAAATCCAAATAGGGACTAAGTCTTTCAAGGTCCCGGGCACTGAACTCATCAAGCATGGAGAGTTGCCCGGGGCCTTTTATTTTTCCGCGTTCCCTGCGCAGTTCCACTATTGCCCTGGCCTGGTAGAAATTAAGGTATGGATGACGCCTAAGTTCCTGAACAGATGCATTGTTCACGTTTATTCTCTGCATTGCCGTGCTGTCCAATACCGTAAACCATTGCATGAGTGAATCCGGCAGGCCTTCTATCTCCATAAGTTGGTCCACCTGCACAAATCCTCCCAGCTGCTCCCTATAGCGCATTATCCTGGCTGCTGTGGCAGCACCAATGCCAGGAAGCAGGACCAGCGCTGTACTGTCGGCCATATTAAGATCCACAGGTTCTGCTGGACGTGACTTACGTGTAAAACGGTCTGTACGTACGGAATCTCTCTGCACATAGACTACCCTTATTGTATCACGCCACTGCTTGCCGTTATAAGCTACAGTCCTGCGCCTATCCTGGGTTGTCCTGGACGCCCTGGCGGTACTGTCTCTGTCCACAACCCTCTGAGGCGCATATTCCTGCCGCTTGGGCTGAGGAGTCCATGCCAGTGAGTCTGGTACGGCAACAGTAGTATAGGGCTGTCGGGGAGTTGTATATCTTACAACATTGATTACTATTATTAAAAACAGCAGTATTATTGCGGCAGTCCTGTCGGACTTACTGAAATAGAAATGGTCTTTTGACATGTCAGTATGGTATTATTCATATTTTTGTGTCATGAAAAGAATATTAAAGACATACCCCCTTACCCTGTCAGTACTGGCAGCAATAGTCTTTTTGTCCATGTTCAATCCCCCTCAGACAGGGCTGGACACCATAAACGGCATAGACAAGCTTGCCCATATATGCATGTACGGTGGACTTGAACTGGTTATATGGTTTGATTACGTGCGTCATCATGATATGGTTGAATGGAAAAAAATGCTGCTCTGGGGAATCATAGCTCCAATAGCTTTTGGAGGGGCAATAGAACTGGCCCAGGCAAATCTCACAGAATACAGGGGTGGAGACTGGCTTGACCTTGCGGCCGATACCGCCGGAGTCCTGGGTGGTCTGGCCGTTGGTTACTGGGTTATCAGACCTCTGTTCAGCAAGAGCAGGTAATTCAGTCCTTCCAGGTCTTGAATGGATTGGTAGCCAGGTAGGCATTATAGTAACGGTGGTCACCGGTTACCTCCTTTCCAATAAAATCGGGCTTTTCAAAAACCTCATCCTCGGAGCCAAGCTCTACCTCGGCCATTACCAGACCCTCGTTGTCACCATAGAATTCATCTACCTCAAATACATGAGGGCCACTGTGTACCAGATAACGGCGTTTCTCTATTGATCCACTCTGATGCAGTTCAAACAACTCACGCGCATCGTTTACAGGAATTACATGGTTCCATTCGTAGCGGCTCATTCCACGGCCGTCACTCGGTCCCTTAATGGTAAGAACAGCCTCCTTATCGGTAATACGGATGCGTACTGACCGACCGTTCTCATGAGCTATATAGCCCTGGAGAATATCATAGTAGCTAAAGGCCTGGGCCCTGTAAGAATTGTTCTTTACCAGGAATTTGCGTTCAATTTCTATAGACATGATACCAGATTCTTATTACGGTTTATTACATCATATTTTCCTCTGTCTCGGCCGATGACATGAGATATGCCTTTATAAAACCATCTATCTTACCGTCCATTACTCCTGTAACATCGGATGTCTGGAAACCGGTTCTGTGGTCCTTTACACGTCTGTCATCAAACACATAAGAACGGATCTGGGAACCCCACTCAATCTTCTTCTTGCCAGCCTCTACCTTTTCCTGCTCAGCCATACGGTGCTGCAGTTCCTTGTCATAGAGGATGGAACGCAGGTGCTGCAGGGCGCGTTCCTTGTTCTTGGGCTGGTCACGGGTCTCGGTGTTCTCAATAAGGATCTCCTCCTCTACACCGGTATATGGATCCTTGTACTGGTAACGCAGACGTACACCCGATTCAACCTTGTTTACGTTCTGGCCACCTGCACCGCCACTTCGGAAAGTATCCCAAGACATAAGGGCGGGGCTTATCTCAACCTCAATGGTATCGTCAATGAGCGGTGTTACAAATACACTGGCAAAAGATGTCATTCGCTTGCCCTGCGCATTATATGGAGAAACACGGACCAGTCGGTGAACACCGTTCTCACCCTTGAGGTATCCGTAAGCCTGAGGGCCTTCTATATTCATGGTAACCTGCTTTATGCCGGCTTCATCACCATCCTGAAGGTTCTCTATGGTAACCTTATACTTATTATCCTCGCCCCAGCGCATATACATACGCATAAGCATGGATGCCCAGTCCTGACTCTCTGTACCACCGGCACCGGAGTTAATCTTGAGTACGCAGTCCATCTGGTCTGCCTCATCACGAAGCATGTTCTTGAGTTCGAGAGCCTCAATAGCCTCCATGGCGCGGGCATAGTTCTCATCAATATCCTGCTCGGTTACAAGCTCCTCCTTAAAGAAATCCATTGCAAGCTGAAGTTCATCGGCCAAACCCTTAACCTGTTTGTAGCCGTCTATCCAGCCCTGGAGATCCTTGACCTTTTTCATCTGTACCTCTGCCTTTTTGGGATCATCCCAAAAACCTGGAGCCTGTGTACGCAGTTGCTCCTCCTCAACCTGAATGAGTTTGGCATCTATGTTGAGATAGCGTTTGAGAGCCTCTGTGCGGTCAAGTACATCTTTGAGTTGTTCAGCTGTAATCATATATGGATTCGTTTAGGACTGCAAATTTAGTCATTATTTTTTATTCTTCATCGGCGTATCCAGTCAGATGGGTTAAGGCGAGCGCTCTCCTTATGCAACTGGAAATGCAGCACCGGAGTACCATCCTCGGATGTCTGGATGTTTCCAACAATATCCTGGGTCTTTACCTTATCGCCCTTCTTTAGGCGAGTCTCGCTAAGGTTGCAGTACACAGATATATAGGAACCATGGCGAATAAGCACACCAATCTGTCCCTTACCCTGCTGGAATATGGACGAAACAGTTCCGTCAAACACGGCACGTGCCTGAGCACCGTCACGACCCTGAATGTCAATTCCCAGATTGTTCTGACGTACGTCTTTCATTCCAGCCACATTCTGAACGCCATACTCACCTACAACCAGATAAGGACCGGTAATAGGCATGGGCAGACGTCCCTTGTTGCTCTCAAAACTACCTGACAGTTTTACATCCTCCTGAGGCTGCTGGTTTCCGGCATTCCTGTTCTTGTCTTCATTTATGGCCAGTTGGATCTGACGGTCAATCTCCTTGGAGAGCTCAGTCATTTTTTTCTGCTGGGCTGTAATCTCCTTCTTTAGGCTGGACCTCTTGTTCTTGAGCTGGTTTACCAGTTTTTGCTGTTGCTTTTCCTCATTACGGGCTTCCTGCTCGTTTTTCTGCTGTACAGACTGGAGCTCAAGTTTCTCCTTTTTGAGTATTTCCACCTGTTCCCTGCGGTCCTGGAGAGTATCTTGTTTCATGCGGATTTCCTGTGCCATCTCCTGCAATGAATTTGAATACTCACTGATGTATCGTGCCCTGCGACTCATCTCACGGAACGATTCCGATGCAAGAATGAACGTAAGAGGATTAAAGCTGGAGTTCTGGCGCTGATAGAAACGACATGCCTCAGCATAACGTTCCTTGCACTGATCCTGTTCCTCCTGGAGTTGCAGAATCTCTTTTTCAATCCTGGTATATTCCCTGTCGAGAGACCTTACCTCACCCCGCGTCTTTTCCAATATGCGGCTACGCTCCTTGAGCTTGGCTGTTATAATGTTAAGGTTGGAAATCTGGCTGGAAATATCTGTCTCTGTGCTTAAAAGTATTTTCTCCTGACGTGCTATCTGTTCCTCCATTTCTGCACGCTCCCTGCGCATTTTCTCTATAACAGAATTGGACTGTCCCCAAATCTCAGGACAGGACACACACAGCAACAATATAAATATGATCCTCTTTATCATAGTTCAAGCTTATCGAGCAGTTCATCCAAGGTGACCTGTTTCATACGGCGGGATACCTGAGTCTGGTCTGCCCAGTTCTTTTTCTCAGCAGAGATGGATGAGAGTTTGGCAGACAGACTTATTCCGCCCGACTTGGAAAGCGGGTTTATATGGAAAGAAAGAGTGGTTGGAAAATCGCCCAATCCCTTTATTTCCTGAAAATCATTATAATCCAGTCTGAATGTGTCATTACCTCTGGTCAGGCTTACACTCTCTACGTATCTTTTGTTTTTTGTATTGAAAACATATCCATATTCACGGTTACGGATAGCAATATTACCGTTTGCATCGGCCCTTTCTACAGCAAGGCTCTGCATGGTAGCAAAAACGCTGCTGGCTCCAGGAGCAAAGATACGGTCCCATAACAGGGCCTGAATAACCTGGAAATCCAACCCCAGTTCATTCCTGTAAGGAATATCACCATAATGGCATACGGAATACACATTGTGTACCCTATCCATGACCACAACCATCTCAGGCAGGAATTCAATGCGTCCTACCTCCATGAGACCCAGTACGCTGGCACTGATCTGTATGCTCTTGTCACGTCTCATGCGCAGCTGGCCGCTTACCTTGGTACCATTCAGGCTCAGCGATACGGACGAAGTGAGTTCCTGAGCCTCTGGCGCTGCCATCAGGGTCTGAATGAGCTGCTCAGACTCACGTCCTGTAGTAGCAATACCTTCCAGAACCTTTTTTGTGGCATTACAGCCGGCCAAGACAAACAGCAGGCAAGCCAATAACAGTATGTTTACAGTTCTTCTCATTCCACGTATTTTTCTTCACGTATTTTTTGGTTCAGTGTTGCAGAGCTGCTGTTCAGCTGGAATGCCTTATGCCAGTTGTCGAGCGCCTTGTCTATCTCTCCACACATATACAGCGCATCGCCGTAGTGCTCATATATGTCGGCATTGTCCACATCCAGGTAATGCAGGGCCTTTTCAAGATAATCCAGGGCCTCCCTGTACCTTTTCATGCGGAACAGTATCCATGCGTAGGTATCCAGATAAGTGGGATTGAGAGGTTCAACCTCCAGTGTACGAGCACTCATCTTAAGGGCACGTTTAAGGTCACGGTCCTCGAGTGACAGGTAATATGCATAGTTATTCAGTACCCCAATATTGTCCGGCTCAAACATAAGAGTTGAGTCATAATCCGCATACATGAGCTCTTTCTGACCCAGGGTATGATGGAAATCTCCTCTCAGATTATACAATGAAGCCTTGCCCATGGGTTCATGGACATTGGCAAGGCCACGTGACAATTCACTCAGAGCCTTGTCATTCTCTCCAAGCCAGAACCAGGCAATGGATTTCTGGCTGTATGGCTCAACCAGTCCGGGCTCATGTCCAGAAACAACATCACAGAAATCCATAACCACATCCAGCAGTGAACGGCAGTTAATACGGTCCATCTGCGATTCTGCATGTTCAATCATGTCGCGTGTGGTATTCATGAGCAGTTCTATTGTCTCGGCAGGATTAACAGCCTCATAATATGCCGAATCCAGCTCACCCATCTGCAGGTAACATACAAAACGCTGGAACTTGAGCTGGTCCTCCACATCCTCAATCTGACCATAGCGGGTCAGTACACGCAGCTCCTTTTCATAATCACCTGCATCGTCATAAAGTTCGGCAAGTGTTATAAGGATATCGGTCCTTCCAGGAAAACGCACGCTCATATCCTCATAAATGGCTATGGCATCCTTTGTGCGGTTCTGCCTTAGATAGTTCATGGCAAGCAGGCGGCTATACCAGTAATTGTTGGGTTCAAGCCTTACAGCCTTGAGCAATAGCCTTTGGGCCTTCTCTGCATATCTGTTAAGCAGGGCGCGGTCATTCAGGGACATATAGTACTGGGCTATGCTGAAACATGTTGCGGCCGATGCAGTATCATATTCCAGGCTATGGGTCATAAGATCCAAGGCCGCATCATAATGGCCTGCGTTGTATTGCTTTACACCTTCCATGAAAAAATAGTCATGGGCACGGCTGTCTGCCTGCTGTGCCGCATCATCCCTCAGGGAAGTGCGGGACACACCACATGATAGCAGTACAGAAAGTACCACTGCAATCATAGGGAGAACAAAAAATGCCCTTTTCATGGAGGAATCCGTGAATCAAACTCCGCTGTGACCAAATCCACCGGCACCACGTTCAGTCTCATCGAGTGTCTCAACCGTAATCCACTCTGCCTGTTCGTGGCGTGCCAGCACCATCTGTGCTATACGCTCACCGTCATTTATTGTAAAATCCTCCTGAGAGAGATTAATCAGGATAACGCATATCTCGCCACGGTAATCGGCATCAATGGTACCCGGTGAATTGAGTACGGTAATACCCTTCTTTATAGCCAGTCCGCTGCGTGGTCGCACCTGCGCCTCCACACCTGCCGGCAGTGACATGAATAATCCTGTGGGAATAATCCTGCGTTCCATGGGTTTAAGCACTACAGGACTGTCCAGGTTTGCCCTGAGATCCACTCCTGCCGACTGCACTGTAGCATACTCCGGCAAAGCATGATGAGACCGGTTTATTATCCTTACCTCCATATCACAAAGTCTTTTGATTAATAATCAGCGAAGATAATGATTTTACCGTCATCAGCGTAATTTGTTCTCTAAAATGAGCTATCTTTATGGTTCAAACATTAATAACAAGATATGGATTGGGAAAAACTGATATCAGGAAAGCGACTGGGAATGGAAGGGATAGACTCCGCGCACAAGGATGACCGTTCCGCCTTTCTCAGGGATTATGACAGGCTGGTGTTCTCTGCTCCGTTCCGCCGGCTGCAGAACAAGACACAGGTGTTTCCACTACCTGGAAGCGTATTCGTACACAACCGTCTGACCCACAGCCTTGAGGTTGCCTGCGTAGGCCGTTCCCTGGGAAATAACGTGGCCCGCGGCATTATGCAGGAAAGACCGGAACTCATGCAGACTAATTTTTCTGAGATTGGGAATATAGTATCGGCTGCATGCCTGGCCCACGACATGGGTAATCCTCCGTTTGGTCATTCGGGAGAGAAGGCCATATCGGCTTATTTTACCGAGGGCAAGGGAATAGCTCTCAAGGAGATGTTTGCAGACCGCCCTCAGTGCTGGACCGATATTATTAATTTTGAGGGTAATGCCAATGCATTCCGTCTGCTGGCGCACCAGTTCAAGGGACGCAGGAAAGGCGGTTTTGCCATGACCTACTCTACTCTTGCATCCATAGTAAAATATCCCTATTCATCGCTGCTTGCCGAGGGTAAGCATAAGTTTGGTTTTTTTGACAGCGAGGCAAGTACATATACTAAAATTGCCGATGAATTGGGCATAATCAGATTATCAGAGCCCGGTAAGCCACTGCTATATGCACGCTTTCCACTGGTATGGCTTGTTGAGGCTGCCGATGACATTTGCTACCTGCTCATGGACCTGGAGGATGCTCACAAACTCAAACTGATTTCCACGGAGCAGACGGTAGCGCTGATGATGGCGTTCCTGGAGCCTGGTGAACGTGAGCATGCACAGACAATCATCAACATGGTAACCGACGTAAACGAGCAGGTTTCTTACCTGCGTTCCAAACTGATAGGCGTGCTTGTAGAGGAATGCACCAAGGTGTTCCTTGAGAACGAGAAAGCCATATTGGACGGCACATTCCAGGGATCGCTCATAAAACACATAAGCCCTACCCCAAAGGCTGCATACGCCGAATGTGCAGAACTGTCCATAAAAAAGATATACCGTTCACGTGACGTACTGGAAGTTGAGCTGGCCGGTTTCCGCATTATAAGCACCCTGCTCGATCTTATGATAGAGGCTGTTCAGAACCCTCAGCGTGAATACTCACGACTGCTGATCAACCGCGTATCAAGTCAGTACGAGATTGATGACGAAGACATCTATACACGCATCCTGGCTGTCCTGGACTACATAAGCGGCATGACCGACGTGTACGCACTTGATATATACCGTAAGATTAACGGTAACAGCCTGCCTGCTGTATAAAAGCTTTTGTTCAAGTAAAAGACAGAATGGGGTGACTGCCAGGCAGCCACCCCATTCTTACTATCAAGTATAATCAATTATTCCTTGGTGGGGATGTCCATGTCAAGAAGATTGCTGCGTGATGACTGGATACGTTCGTACTCCTCCTTGTCACCTACAATGATCTTCTCAAACTCACGCAGACCTGTACCTGCAGGAATCAGGTGACCGCAGATTACATTCTCCTTCATACCGAGCAGGCTATCGCTCTTACCGTTTATGGCAGCTTCATTGAGAACCTTGGTGGTCTCCTGGAATGATGCAGCCGACATAAAGCTCTGGGTAGCCAGAGCGGCACGGGTAATACCCTGAAGTATCTGAGTTGATGTGGCAGGTCTTGCCTCCTTGGCCTGAACCAGCTTAAGATCCTTACGCTTAAGCATTGAGTTCTCGTCACGGAGCTTGCGGGCAGTTACCATCTGACCAGCAAACAGGTTCTCTGAATCACCGGCATCGGTAACAACGAACTTGCCCCAGATACGGTCATTCTCCTCCATGAACTCAAGCTTGTCAACGATCTGCTGAGCAAGGAAACGTGTATCGCCCGGCTCATCAATCTCAACCTTGCGCATCATCTGACGTACAATGATCTCAAAATGCTTGTCGTTGATCTTTACACCCTGCAGACGGTATACATCCTGAACCTCGTTCACGATATACTCCTGAACAGCGGTAGGACCCTTGATGGCCAGAATGTCAGACGGAGTGATTGCACCGTCAGAAAGCGGAGTTCCTGCGCGTACAAAATCACCTTCCTGAACCAGGATCTGCTTAGAGAGAGCTACAAGGTACTTCTTCTCGTCATCGGTACGTGAAACAACAGATATCTCACGGTTACCACGCTTGATCTTACCCATGTGTACTGTACCGTCAATTTCGGATACTACAGCAGGGTTAGATGGGTTACGTGCCTCAAACAGCTCTGTAACACGTGGCAGACCACCGGTAATATCACCAGCCTTACCCTGAACACGTGGAATCTTTACGAGAATGTCACCGGCATTGAGCTTCTGACCGTCCTTTATTACAACGTGACCACCTACAGGCAGGTTGTATGAACGGAGAATCTCGCCATTGGCATCTACTATATCGGCAGATGGAGTTCTTGTCCTATCCTTTGTTTCGGTAATGATTATCTCCTCCAGACCGGTTGACTCATCGGACTCAATCTTGTATGTTACGTTGGCAATAACATCAGTGAGCTTGACTGTACCAGCCATTTCTGTGATGATTGTTGCATTGAACGGATCCCAGTCGGCAATAAGGTCGCCCTTCTTGACAGTTGCACCGCTCTTGACATACAGGTTAGAACCGTAAGGCAGGTTGTGGTTGGAGAGTGTAATGCCTGTGTTCTCATCTATGAACTTAGCCTCACCCAGACGTCCTACAACTACCTGTACCTGAGTACCATCGGCCTTTGTTGCATCTACAGTACGAAGCTCCTCAAACTCAATGCGGCAGTCATACTTGGCTACCAGGCGTGAGTTGGCTGCAATGTTACTTGCAGTACCACCGGCATGGAAGGTTCTAAGAGTAAGCTGTGTACCAGGCTCACCGATTGACTGGGCAGCAATAACACCTACAGCCTCACCCTTCTCTACCAGACGGCCTGTAGCCAGGTTGCGTCCGTAGCACTTGGCGCATACGCCGCGCTTGCTCTCGCAGGTGAGTACTGAACGTATCTCAACGCTCTCAATTGGAGACTCGTCTATCTTCTTGGCAATATCCTCTGTGATGATCTCACCATCGGCAACCAGGAGTTCACCTGTTGTAGGATGGATAACATCATGAACAGATACACGGCCCAGGATTCTTTCATACAGAGATGCTACAACCTCCTCGTTCTCCTTGAGGGCTGTGCATACCAGACCACGCAGTGTACCGCAGTCCTCCTCGGTAATGATCACATCGTGTGATACGTCAACCAGACGACGTGTAAGGTAACCGGCATCGGCTGTCTTAAGAGCGGTATCTGCAAGACCCTTACGGGCACCGTGGGTTGAGATAAAGTACTCAAGCACTGACAGACCCTCCTTAAAGTTAGAAAGAATAGGGTTCTCAATGATCTGTGCACCCTCGGCACCGGCTTTCTGAGGCTTGGCCATCAGACCACGCATACCAGACAGCTGACGGATCTGCTCCTTACTACCACGGGCACCGGAATCAAGCATCATATATACTGAGTTGAATCCCTGGTCATCACTTGAGATGGTCTTCATAAGAACCTTGGACAGGTTCTCATTTACATGTGTCCAAACATCGATAACCTTGTTGTAACGCTCGTTATCGGTAATGAGACCCATGTTATACTCGGCCATGATACCCTCAACTTCCTCATTACCCTTTGATACCAGTTCCTCCTTCTCCTTTGGTATGATGATATCATTCAGGTTGAATGACAGACCACCCTTGAAGGCCATCTGGTAACCCAGGTTCTTGATTCCGTCAAGGAACTCGCATGCACGGCTTACACCGACCTTCTTGATAACATCGGTAATAAGGTCACGCAGAGTCTTCTTGGATATTACGTAGTTAATGTAACCAACTTCATCTGGAACAATCTCGTTCACGATGATACGTCCAACAGATGTCTCTACAATGTGGTTGATGAATGAGCCCTGCTCGTCAACGTCCTTAACCATTACGTTGACTACAGCATGGATATCTACCTTACCCTCGTTATAGGCAATCATTGCCTCCTCGGGTCCGTAGAATGTAAGGCCCTCACCCTTAACCTTCTCTATATAGTTGCCATCGGCATCCTTAACTGAACGGCGGAGCTTGGTAATGTAGTACAGACCAAGTACCATATCCTGTGCAGGCACTGTGATAGGTGCACCGTTGGCAGGGTTCAGGATGTTGTGTGCCTGGAGCATGAGCATCTGTGCCTCAAGAACTGCCTCGTTGCTCAGAGGAAGGTGTACAGCCATCTGGTCACCGTCAAAGTCGGCGTTGAAAGCGGTACAAGCCAGAGGATGCAGCTGGATAGCCTTACCCTCAATCATCTTGGGCTGGAATGCCTGGATACCCAGACGGTGCAGTGTAGGAGCACGGTTCAGGAGAACCGGATGACCCTTCATGACATATTCCAGAATATCCCATACAACAGGATCCTTGCGGTCTACAATCTTCTTGGCAGACTTAACGGTCTTTACAATACCGCGCTCAATGAGCTTGCGGATAATGAACGGCTTGTAAAGTTCGGCAGCCATGAGCTTAGGAATACCGCACTCACCCATCTTGAGTTCAGGACCTACAACGATAACTGAACGTGCTGAGTAGTCAACACGCTTACCCAGAAGGTTCTGACGGAAACGTCCCTGCTTACCCTTGAGTGAGTCAGACAGTGACTTGAGCGGACGGTTAGCCTCGGACTTGACTGCACTGGCCTTGCGGCTGTTGTCAAACAGGCTGTCAACGGCCTCCTGAAGCATACGTTTCTCATTGCGGAGAATTACCTCAGGTGCCTTTATTTCTATAAGTCTCTTAAGACGGTTGTTACGTATAATAACCCTGCGATAGAGTTCGTTGAGATCGGATGTTGCAAAACGGCCGCCATCCAGTGGAACCAGAGGACGGAGCTCAGGAGGAGTAACAGGTACAACCTTGAGAATCATCCACTCCGGACGGTTCACTTCACGTGATGAACGGAATGACTCAACAATCTGAAGACGCTTAAGGGCCTCTGTCTTGCGCTGCATGGTAGCATGCTCGTCATTGGCCTTCTCACGCAGCTGATATGAGAGCTTGTCCAGATCCAGCTTGCACAGCAGGTCATAGATAGCCTCGGCTCCCATCTTGGCTACGAACTTCTCTGGATCGCTGTCCTCGAGAAGCTGGTTCTCCTTGGGCAGGTTGTCCACAATCTCGAGATACTCGTCCTCAGTAAGGAGGATAGGCTCATCGGGCTTGCGTGTATCCTTGTTTGGATCATCCCATGCACCCTTGTTTATAACAATGTAGCGCTCGTAGTAGATGATTGAATCAAGCTGCTTGGTTGGAATTCCCAGCAGATAACCAATCTTGTTTGGCAGTGAACGGAAATACCAGATATGGGCTACAGGTACAACGAGCTGAATGTGACCCATACGCTCACGACGTACCTTTTTCTCAGTAACCTCAACACCGCAACGCTCGCAGACAATACCTTTATAACGGATTCTCTTGTACTTTCCGCAATGGCACTCGTAATCCTTTACAGGACCAAAGATGCGCTCGCAGAACAGACCGTCACGCTCAGGCTTGTAAGTACGGTAGTTGATGGTCTCCGGCTTGAGCACCTCACCGCTTGAGTTTGTCAGAATCTCCTCTGGAGAGGCTAGACTGATGGTTATCTTGGAGAAATTTGTCTTGATTTTTGTATCTTTTTTGAAAGGCATAGCTTCTTAATTTAAACGTAATTACTCAAGATTGATGCTAAGACCCAGACCGCGCAGTTCGTGCAGCAGCACGTTGAGCGATTCAGGGATGCCTGGTGTAGGCATGGGATCACCTTTCACAATAGCCTCATATGCCTTAGAACGGCCGGTAACGTCATCGGACTTGATAGTAAGGATCTCCTGCAGGATATGGCTTGCACCAAATGCCTCAAGAGCCCAAACCTCCATCTCACCAAAACGCTGACCACCAAACTGGGCCTTACCGCCAAGTGGCTGCTGGGTAATGAGTGAGTACGGTCCGATTGAACGTGCGTGCATCTTGTCCTCAACCATGTGACCCAGCTTAAGCATATAGGTAACACCTACTGTTGCACACTGGTCAAACGGTTCACCTGTGCCGCCGTCATAAAGCTGTGTCTTACCATAGCGTGGCAGACCGGCCTTATCGGTCCATACATTCAGATCATCCATTGTAGCGCCGTCAAAGATAGGAGTAGCAAACTTTACACCAAGTTCACGTCCTGCGTGTCCAAGAACGGTCTCGAATATCTGACCAATGTTCATACGTGAAGGCACACCCAGCGGGTTAAGAACTATATCCACAGGAGTACCGTCAGCAAGGAATGGCATATCCTCCTGCTTAACTACTCTCGATACGATACCCTTGTTACCGTGGCGTCCGGCCATCTTGTCACCAACACCGATCTTACGCTTCTTGGCTACATATACCTTGGCCATCTGGATGATACCCGAAGGCAGTTCATCACCAATGGTAAGGGCAAACTTCCTGCGCTTGTTCTCGGCATCGTACTCCTTGTACTTGCGCAGATAGTTAACTATAAGCTTGGAGATCATTCCGTTGATATGCTCATCGGATGTCCAGTTATCAGACTGTACAGATGAGTAATCGATTGATTCCAGGATCTGCTTTGTAAAACGCTGGCCCTTGGCAATAACCTCGGTGCCGAGCAGGTCGCTGATACCCTGTGAAGTCTTCTTGTCGGTAAGAGTCATGAGCTTCTTTATGAGAATACCCTTGAGCTCACTTACCTTATCCTCAAACTCCTGGTCAATCATTGGCAGACGAGCCTTGTCGGCCTGGCGTGAGGTACGTGTCTTGATGGCACGTGCAAAAAGCTTCTTGTCTATAACAACACCCTTGAGTGATGGAGATGCCTTGAGTGATGCATCCTTTACATCGCCTGCCTTGTCACCAAAGATGGCGCGCAGGAGTTTCTCTTCAGGTGAAGGATCAGATTCTCCCTTAGGAGTGATCTTACCAATCAGGATGTCACCCGGCTGGATGTAGGCACCAATGCGTACAATACCGTTCTCATCAAGATCCTTGGTGGCATCATCGCTTACATTTGGAATATCGTTGGTCAGTTCCTCCATGCCGCGCTTTGTCTCACGGACCTCAAGGATGAACTCCTCAACGTGTACAGATGTAAGAATATCCTCGCGTACAACACGCTCGTTCAGAACAATGGCATCCTCGTAGTTGTAACCCTTCCAAGGCATGTAGGCAACCAGGAGGTTCTTACCAAGTGCAAGCTCACCGGCCTGGGTTGAATAACCCTCGGTCAGAATATCACCGGCCTTTACTCTCTGGCCCTTCTCACATGTAGGACGCAGGTCAATGGTCATGTTCTGGTTGGTGCGGCGGAACTTAGGCAGACGGTACTCCTTCTCAGCGGATTCAAAGCTTACAAACTCCTCATCCTCTGTGCGGTCGTACTGAATGCGTATAACTGCTGCATCAACGTATGTTACAATACCGTCGCCTTCGGCGGTAATCTGAGTACGTGAATCCTCTGCAAGCTGCTTCTCAATACCGGTACCTACAATAGGAGCCTCGGTACGCATAAGAGGTACAGCCTGGCGCATCATGTTTGATCCCATCAGGGCACGGTTGGCATCGTCGTGCTCCAGGAACGGAATCAGGGCAGCTGCAATAGATGCAATCTGCTGTGGAGATACGTCCATGAGTTCAACTTCCTCTGGTGGAACTACTGGGAAATCAGCATCACGGCGTGCCTTTACGCGGGTACGGATAAACTTACCGTTCTCATCGTAAGGAGCATTACCCTGACCTATAATTACACCTTCTTCCTCCTCGGCGGTGAGATACTTGACCTCATCGTTGTTCAGGTTTACATGGCAATCCTTGACCTTACGGTATGGGGTCTCTATGAATCCAAGGTCATTGATCTTGGCGTAGATACACAGAGATGAAATCAGACCGATGTTAGGACCTTCTGGGGTCTCAATAGGACACAGACGGCCATAGTGTGTATAGTGTACGTCACGTACCTCAAATCCGGCACGGTCACGTGAAAGACCGCCAGGGCCAAGGGCAGACATACGGCGCTTATGTGTTATCTCGGCCAGAGGGTTGGTCTGGTCCATGAACTGTGAAAGCGCGTTGGTACCAAAGAATGAGTTGATAACAGCCGATACAGTCTTGGCATTGATCAGGTCTGTAGGAGTGAACACCTCATTATCGCGTACGTTCATGCGCTCGCGTATGGTGCGTGCCATACGTGCCAGACCTACTGCAAACTGATTTGACAGCTGCTCGCCTACGGTGCGGACACGACGGTTTGACAGATGGTCAATATCATCAACTACAGCCTTTGAGTTTACAAGTTCAATAAGATACTTGATGATCTCTATGATATCCTCCTTGGTGAGTACACCAATGTTCATGTCGGTAGACAGACCGAGCTTGCGGTTTACGCGGTAACGTCCTACCTCTCCAAGATCATAACGCTTCTCAGAGAAGAACAGGTTGTTGATTACCTCGCGTGCGCTGGAATCATCGGCAGGATCGGCATTACGCAACTGACGGTAGATATAGAGGACTGCCTCCTTCTCCGAGTTGCATGGATCCTTCTGCAGGGTATTGAAAATGATGGAGTAGTCTGACTGTCCTTCGTTCTCCTTGTGGAGCAGGATAGTCTCAATACCTGAATCCAGTATGTCATTTACGTTTTCCTCGTTGAGTTCGGCCTCGCGGTCAACTACAACCTCATGACGCTCTATTGATACTACTTCGCCGGTATCTGAATCTACAAAATCCTCGATACGGGTTCTCAGAACACGGGCAGCGAGCTTACGGCCTATGCACTTCTTGAGTGTGGTCTTGTTAACCTTTACCTCTTCGGCCAGGTTAAAGATATCCACGATGTCCTTATCGGTCTCAAAACCGATGGCGCGGAGAAGTGTGGTTACCGGCAGCTTTTTCTTACGGTCAATGTAAGCATACATGACATTGTTGATGTCTGTAGCAAACTCAATCCATGAGCCCTTGAATGGGATGATACGGGCAGAATAGAGCTGTGTTCCGTTTGAATGAACGCTCTGTCCAAAGAACACGCCTGGTGAACGGTGCAGCTGTGATACAACTACGCGCTCAGCTCCATTGATAACGAATGTACCCTGTGCCGTCATATACGGTATCGGGCCAAGGAATACGTCCTGTATTACGGTATCAAAATCCTCGTGATCGGGATCTGTGCAATACAGCTTGAGTTTGGCCTTCAACGGTACGCTATAGGTAAGACCATGCTCCAGACACTCAGCTATGGTGTAGCGGGGCGGGTCGATATAATAGTCCAGGAATTCCAGGACAAAGTTGTTACGGGTATCGGCAATAGGGAAGTTCTCCGAGAATACTTTATAGAGTCCCTCGTTCTTACGTTTCTCAGGTGGAGTGTCCAACTGGAGGAAATCCTTGAATGACTTCAACTGCACTTCAAGGAAATCAGGACACGGCATTGGGTTCCTGACGGAAGCGAAATTAATTCTCTGATTATCAGTATTTGAAGACATAGATTGGAGGTTAATTGTGAACTTGATTCTTTAACGCACAAAAAGGTTAAGTACCCTAGGCGCGTCCAAACGGACTGCCTTAGGGATTACTTAACCGATTGTTACCTGCTCAGGGCAGGTCTGTGAGATTACTTAAGTTCTACCTCAGCGCCAGCCTCTTCCAGAGTCTTCTTCATTGACTCTGCCTCAGCCTTTGCAAGACCTTCCTTAACTACGCTAGGAGCGGCGTCAACGAGATCCTTAGCCTCCTTCAGACCAAGACCGCAAGCCTCCTTAACTGCCTTTACGACAGCCAGCTTGTTTGCGCCAAAGGCCTTCAGTACTACGTCAAATGAAGACTTCTCCTCAGCAGCCTCTGCAGCGGCAGCAGGACCTGCAGCGGCAACAGCTACAGCTGCGGCAGCGGGTTCAATTCCATATTCATCCTTGAGGATGTTTGCGAGTTCGTTGACCTCCTTAACGGTAAGGTTAACAAGTGATTCTGCTAATGCTTTCAAATCAGCCATTGTTGTATAAATTTAATTGGTTTGTTACTTTGTGAAAAAATTAATTCTCTCTTTCTCCAAGAGTCTTGAGAACTCCGTGGATGGTGTTTGCACCAGACTGAAGGGCAGAAACAACGTTCTTGGCCGGAGACTGCAGAAGTGCAATAACCTCGGCAATAAGTTCCTTCTTGCTCTTGATGTTGACCAGAGCCTCAAGCTGGTTTGCTCCAATGTAGAAGCTCTCCTCTGCGTAAGCAGCCTTGAGACCCGGAATACCGGTTTTCTTGTCAGTAACTTCTTTCAGAAGCTTGGCAGGAGCATTGGCGGTGTTAGACAGCAGCAGGGCTGTAGTTCCCTTAAGGGAATCGTACAGTGGGCTGTAGTCAACATCCAGCTGATCCATAGCCTTCTGAAGAAGGGTATTCTTGACAACCACCATCTTGATCTCACTCTTGAAACACTTTCTGCGCAGATCGCTGGTAGTCTGTGAATCCAGACCTGTAACGTCGGCCAGGTAAAGTGCAGAGTAACTCTGAATAGTCTGCTTGAGAGAGTCTATTACAAGTGCCTTATCTTCTTTCTTCATGATGGTCAAATATTACTCGTCAAATGACTTGGTATCAATCTTGATACCCTTACTCATAGTACTTGAAATGTAGAGACTCTTGATATAAGTTCCCTTTGCAGCTGTAGGTTTCAGTTTGATGATAGTATCAATGAACTCCTTAGCGTTCTCTCTGATTGCATCGGCAGTGAATGATACCTTACCGATAGAAGTGTGGACAATACCAGTCTTGTCTACCTTGAAGTCAATCTTACCCTGCTTGACTTCCTTGACAGCCTTGGCAACGTCCATTGTTACTGTACCGCTCTTGGGGTTAGGCATGAGTCCACGGGGACCCAGTACACGGCCAAGAGGACCGAGCTTACCCATCAGTGCAGGCATGGTGATGATAACATCAACATCTGTCCAGCCGCCCTTGATCTTCTCGATGTACTCATCAAAACCAACGTAGTCAGCACCTGCTTCCTTAGCAGCTGCCTCCTGATCCGGGGTGCAAAGAGCAAGAACTCTTACAACCTTACCGGTACCGTTAGGAAGAGAAACGACGCCACGGACCATCTGGTTAGCCTTACGGGGATCAACACCAAGACGTACATCAATATCTACTGATGCATCGAACTTAGTGGTGGTGATATCCTTGACCAACTGAGATGCCTCCTTGAGGGTATATGCCTTGCCGGCTTCTATCTTAGAAGCGACACTCTTTTGGTTTTTAGTCAGTTTACCCATTTCTTGAATCTTTTTTGAATGCCAGGATTAGTCCTTGACTGTTATACCCATGCTTCTAGCTGTACCTGCTACCATAGAGATAGCTGATTCCAGTGTGAAACAGTTCAGGTCGGGCATTTTATCCTGAGCAATCGCTGTAACCTGTTCCTTAGTCACAGAAGCAACCTTTTTACGGTTAGGTTCGGCAGAGCCTTTCTTAACCTTGGTGGCCTCGATCAACTGGATGGCTACAGGAGGTGTTTTAATGACAAAGTCAAATGACTTATCACTGTAATAAGTGATGATCACTGGCAGTGTCTTGCCTGATTTGTCCTGGGTTCTGGCGTTGAACTGCTTGCAAAACTCCATTATGTTCAAGCCCTTTGAACCGAGAGCCGGTCCTACGGGAGGTGATGGGTTTGCTGCGCCTCCTTTAATCTGTAATTTGATTAATCCAGCAACTTCTTTTGCCATTTTCCAATAAAATTATATGTGAACACTATACGGAGACGTAAGCCTTGTAACGGGCGGCTTACATTTTCTCCACTTGCATAAAACCAAAATCTATAGGGGTCTTGCGACCAAAGATTTTGACCATAACCTTGAGCTTCTTCTTTGCGTTATCAACCTCTTCAATGACACCATTGAAGCCTGAAAACTGACCAAAGGTTACCTTCACGGTTTCGCCTACCGTGAATGGTACAAGAACTTCCTCCTGCGTCTCCTCAAGCTCTGTTGTTGAGCCAAGGATCCTGCTAATCTCAGCAGGACGGAGAGGCGTTGGATTATCCATGCCACCCAGGAAACCCGTAACGTTGGGGCAATTTCTGAGGCGCTGCTTGATTTCACCGACCAGGGCAGCCTCTACGAGGACATAACCCGGCAGATAGCTACGCTCCTTAACGACACGTTTGCCGTTCTGGATCTTGACTACCTTCTCAGTAGGAATAAGCACCTGAGAGATAAAATCCTCAAGCTTATTGTTACGTGCATCGGCCTCAAGATATTCTTTTACCTTGAGTTCCTTACCACTGATAGCTCTGAGGACATACCACTTTTTCTCAAACTCAGCCATTTCTCAACAATTAAGGGTAGATAATATTTTCCATTATCACCTGGAAGCATTTATCCATGAGGTATACAACAACGGCAATCATCAGGGAAGCAACTAATACGATGACTGCGCTACTGGTAAGTTCTTTGCCAGAGGGCCATGTTGTCTTATGGACAAGCTCATTGTAAGATTCCTTACAGTTATCTATGAATTTCTTGAACATAGTCTTATTCTCTTAGCAGGGGTGGCAGGAATCGAACCCACATTGACGGTTTTGGAGACCGCTGTTCTGCCATTGAACTACACCCCTAAAAAACCCGTCCTGTTGGAACAGGACAGGCTTATTTTGCAATTTATTAGTCGATAATTGCAGTGATCTGACCTGAACCAACGGTACGGCCACCTTCGCGGATAGCAAAGCGCAGACCTACGTTGATAGCAACTGGGTAGATCAGGGTAACGGTGATCTCTACGTTATCACCAGGCATTACCATCTCAGTGCCTTCTGGGAGAGAAATCTCACCGGTGCAGTCCATTGTACGGATGTAGAACTGAGGACGGTACTTGTTACGGAATGAAGTGTGACGACCACCTTCCTTCTGTGTCAGTACGTAGATAGAAGCCTTGAATGATGTGTGAGGCTTGATCTGACCCGGATGGCAAAGTACCATACCGCGCTTGATCTCAGACTTTTCAACACCACGCAGGAGCAGACCTACGTTATCACCAGCTTCACCCTGCTCAAGGAGCTTACGGAACATCTCAACACCAGTAACGGTTGTTTCCTTCTCCTCACCAAGGCCAAGGATTTCTACCTTGTCACCTACCTTAACAACACCTGTCTCGATACGACCGGTAGCAACTGTACCACGACCGGTGATTGAGAATACATCCTCAACAGGCATAAGGAAAGGCTGATCAACTGCACGTGGAGGCAGTGGAATCCACTCATCAACTGCAGCCATGAGCTCCATTACCTTGTCCTCCCACTCAGGAACACCGTTCAGTGCACCAAGAGCAGAACCACGGATAATAGGAGTATTGTCGCCGTCGAACTCGTAAGCATCAAGGAGCTCACGCATTTCCATTTCAACGAGGTCGATCATCTCAGCGTCAACATCTGGAGAATCGCACTTGTTCAGGAAGATAACCAGACGAGGAACGTTTACCTGACGGGCAAGCAGGATGTGCTCGCGAGTCTGAGGCATAGGACCGTCAGTAGCAGCAACTACAACGATACCACCGTCCATCTGAGCAGCACCAGTAACCATGTTCTTTACATAGTCGGCGTGACCCGGGCAGTCAACGTGAGCGTAGTGACGGTTCTCTGTCTCGTACTCAACGTGTGCAGTGTTGATGGTTATACCACGCTCCTTCTCTTCAGGTGCGTTATCGATCTGGTCGAAAGACTTGATCTTGTCAGCGTTACCTGATACCTTCTCAGCCAGAACCTTGGTGATAGCAGCAGTCAGGGTTGTCTTACCGTGGTCAACGTGACCAATGGTACCGATGTTTACGTGCGGTTTTGTGCGCACAAATGTTTCTTTTGCCATAGTTTTACGCTATTTTATTGATTATGAACTTGATTTCAACCACAAAAAGGCTACCGCCAGGGCGGTCTCCTCCTATCCTCATTAAGTTTTGAGCTGTTACCCGGATTTGAACCGGGGACCTCATCCTTACCAAGGATGCGCTCTACCAGCTGAGCTATAACAGCAACAAAGAGAGCGGCAGACGAGACTCGAACTCGCAACTTTCAGCTTGGAGGGCTGACGCTCTACCAATTGAGTTACTACCGCATTCTTCACGATTTGTCCTAAAGACCTGTCCCTATATAATAAGGTGGTTTCTCATAGAACCGCAGGCAACCTATTCAGTTATCGCCAAGGCCTGCATTGTGTGGGTGAAGATGGATTCGAACCACCGAAGTCGAAAGACAGCAGATTTACAGTCTGCCCCATTTGGCCACTCTGGAATTCACCCGTTTTAGTCTGATTGGTAACTCGTCTCTCCAAGAGCTCTGATGAGCCTCTTGTCGGATTGGCGTCCTCCAAGAGCTCTGATGAGCCTCTTGTCGGATTTTCATCCGGTCAAGACTCTGATTGAGCCTCTTGTCGGATTGGCGCTTGTGGCGCCATCCTCCGGCGAGTCTCGCAGCCTGACGGCTGCTTATGTCTTTCATCCCATAACCGGATGAAAGCGAGCTTTCCTCCGTCTATGGCCTGAAATCCATATCAGACCTTCATTTGAGCCTCTTGTCGGATTCGAACCAACGACCCCGAGATTACAAATCACGTGCTCTGGCCAACTGAGCTAAAGAGGCATTTTTCAAAGAACCCGCCCCCCGGTTGGGTGGAGAGCGGGTGCAAAGATATTTCTATTTTTCTTCCTAACAAAGAAAATGGATGTGTTTTTTATTTCTGGGGTTGTTTTTTCTTTGTTTCCGTAATCAATTTTACTTTGGTTTAGCCCCTTGGATGGGCCTTCTCATAAATCTCCTTGAGTTCCTGGAAGGTGGCATGGACGTATATCTGGGTAGTCTGCAGACTGCTGTGACCCAGCAGTTCCTTTACGGCACCCAGCTCGGCATCGTTGTTGAGCATGGATGTGGCAAAGGTATGACGCAGCACATGCGGACTCTTCCTGGAGACCTGAGACACTCCGGTAAGGGCGCTCTTTACTAGGCGATACACCTGATGGCGGGGAATGCGCTCACCTTTCTGACTCAGGAAAAAGGCTCCCGATGTTTGTCCAAATTCTGCCGTACGGGCTTCCAGGTAGGTTTTTAGTATTTGCTCTAGCTCTGCACCGAATGGTATGAATCTCTGTTTGTCGCGTTTTCCGGTAACCTTGATGGTACGGGTACCAAAATCCACGTCACGGTCATCCAGACCTATGAGCTCAGCCATACGTACACCGGTCTCGTAGAACACGGCTATCACGGTACGGTTCCTTATTCCAATAAAACCTGGACCAAGATCCGTATCGTCCAGCAGAGTATCCATTTCGGACTCCTTTACAAACTGAGGAAGGGGCTTGCTGTTCTTGGGGCCATTTACGCCAAGCACGGGAGATTTATCTGTTATTCCTCTCTGGCGCAGAAAACGGTAGAACGAACGCAGGGTACTGAGTTTCCGGTTTACGGTTCTTGTGGAAGCCCCCTTGTCCATCATGTCTATGACCCACAGACGTACTGTATCCCTGTCGGCCGTAAGGAAGTCCAGGCCCTGTTCAGTGCTTTCCAAGAACCTGCTGAACAGTACCAGATCCCTGGTATAGCTCTCTACGGTCCTGACGGAGTAATTCCGCTCCAGCCTGAGGTACTGCGCGAACTGTTCTGTGTACATAAAAAAAAATTCGTCGCTGATTGAATCAGCAACGAATATAGGAAAGAAAAAAACCTAAAGCAAGTACTCTGGAGTTTTTTTACTCCTCAGTCTGCTGCAGTTTCTGAACGTAGATTGCATGCTCCATCTGAAGGCGCTTTACCTCTGATGGCTTGTCAAACTGCTGACGACGACGGAGTTCCTTTACTACACCGGTCTTTTCATACTTTCTCTTGAATTTCTTGAGGGCGCGCTCTATGTTCTCACCCTCCTTAACGGGAACAATGATCATTTTAAGTTCTTTATTTTTATATAGTTCTTACTTTTATACGTGAAATTAGCGGCGCAAAATTAGGCATTTTTTCATCAAGACCAAAAATAATGGAGTTTTTTTGACGTTATTATATTGATGAATACAATGAACCTTAAGGTTTTTACATCCGTTCTGCTCTGTCTGGGATTATGCTCCGGGATAAAAGCGCAGTCCGATGCCCACTTTACGCACTTCCGTGAAGTGGAAAATTTCTATAACCCTGCTGCAATGAACCGTGACAGCCGCATGAATGTTACCGGTTCACTCTCCATGCAGATGGCCGGCTATACCAACGCACCCGTCTCCATGTATATAGGTGCCAACACTCAGCTACCTTTTGGAAAGCGCAGGAATGCCCTGGGAGCAGCCATGTACAATGAGAGCATAGGACTGTTCAGCAACCAGAGACTGCTGTTCAACTACGCATATAAAATAGGTATGGGACGCGGATGGATGAATCTTGGTGTTCAGGGAGGGGTTATGTCCGAGCAGTTCAACTCCGGAAAACTCAATGCCGAAACGGCAACAGACCCGGCATTTCCACAGGGAGAACAGCGCGGTACCACCGGAGACCTTGGTGCGGGACTCATGTATGTAATAGGTGAATGGTGGATAGGGGCATCGGCCCAGCACCTTAATTTCCCGCATGTGGAATTTGGCCGTAACGAGGGCGGAACCACGCAAATGGACATTGATCCAACACTATATTTGACGGGTGGATGCAATATAGGACTGAGAAATCCGTTATTATGGGTACAGCCATGCTTCCTTGTGGAGAGTGACCTGGATTTCTACAGGGTGGACCTGTCGGTCAGGGGAACCTATCAGTACGAATCCGCCATGTTCTATGTGGGTGCCACATACAGCCCTGGGATCTCTGTCACAGCCCTGCTTGGAGGAAAGGTAAAGAATGTACTGATTGGCTATGCCTATGAGTTCTATACTGGTGGCGTGGGTTATCTTAACGGTAGCCACGATCTCATGGTAAGCTGGCAGGCCGATGTTGACTTCTTTAAGAAGGGCAAGAATGTACATAAGAGTGTAAGATATTTATAACCAATATATGATGAAGTTCAAAAGCTTTATTCTGGCCGGTTTGACAGCCATGATGGCCCTGGCACAGTCCTGCACCAGCAGCGGCTATGCCGGTGCTGGTAGCGGTGAGGTAACCGGATCATCGCAGGCGGCACTGCGCGAGCCGGTGCCCTACGGTATGGTTCTTGTAAAAAGAGGATCGCTCAAGATAGGCGAGGAAGGCAATGACAGCCTCTGGGGCTCAAATGCTCCAACCAAGGAGATCTCCGTGGAGTCTTTCTGGATGGATGAGAAAGAGGTATCTAATGCCAAGTACCGCCAGTTTGTGGAATGGGTGCGCGATTCCATTATCCGTACACGTCTGGCAGATCCTGCCTACGGCGGCGATGAGTCATTCATGATTACAGAAGATAAGTACGGCGAGCCAGTTACACCACATCTTAACTGGTCCAAGCCTATTCCATGGAAAAAGGCCAACGAGGATCAGCAGAGGGCAATTGAGAGTATGTACTACAAACACCCTATTACCGGAGAGAAGATGCTCGACATAAAGCAGCTCAATTTCCGCTATGAGCTGTTTGACTACACTCAGGCTGCACTGCGCAAGAACCAGCTTGATCCCAGTGACCGCAGCAGGAACACAGACCAGGAAGTATCCAGGGAAAAGGTTATGATTTCCAAGGATACCGCTTATATTGACGAGAACGGACAGATTGTACGCAAGACCATAAACAGGGAACTCTCCAGCCTGTTTGATTTTGTAAATACTTACATTGTGAACATTTTCCCCGATACCACATGCTGGGTAAATGATTTTCCTAACTCCAACAATGAGACCTACATGCGTCTCTATTTTTCACACCCCAACTACAGTGACTATCCTGTAGTAGGAGTAAGCTGGGAGCAGGCCAATGCTTTCTGTGCATGGAGGACAGAGTACCTGCTGGCAGGTCTTGGAGCACAGGCCAAATATATCCAGCGCTACCGCCTGCCCACCGAGGCAGAATGGGAATTTGCGGCACGCGGACGTGAGAACAACCGTTTCCCATGGAAGAACTCTGACTCCAAGAGTGACGAGGGTTGCTATTATGCCAATTTCAAGCCAGAGCGCGGTAACTATACCAAGGACGGTAGCCTGATTACTACACGTACCGGTTCATACAAGCCAAACTCCAACGGACTGTATGACATGGCCGGAAATGTTGCCGAATGGACATCTACCACATACACCGAGGCCGGTATTCTGCAAATGAACGACATGAATCCGGAGCTCTATTACAATGCAGCCGTAGAAGATCCATACTACATGAAGAAAAAAGCCGTAAAAGGTGGTTCATGGAAGGATCCGGAGAAATTCATTGAATCATCCTGGCGCACATACGAGTATCAGAACGAGCAGCGTTCATATATAGGTTTCCGATGCGTACGCACACAGGTAGGTACACCCGACACATCCAGAAACCGCCGTTAATCATTAGAAAAGGAGTAGAAAAATGGAAAATACCAAGAAGAAAGGTCTTATGACCGGAATACAGGACTATCTGGATTCACCTAAGGGCAGAATCCTGTTGAACTACCTTTACAGCTGGGGTGCTGCCATAGTTATCCTGGGTGCCCTGTTCAAGCTGACCCACATTAAGGGTGCCAACCTGATGCTGTTCATAGGTATGGGTACCGAGGTGCTCGTGTTCTTTATCTCAGGATTTGAAAAACCGTTCATCCCAGAACAGGAGCAGGATGAGCAGGAGGATATGCCACGCACAAACCATATTGTAACGGTATCCGGCACAGCACCTGTACAGACTGTACAGCCCGTACAGCAGGTAAGCGTTCCAGCAGGCCAGGCAGAGAGCAACCTGAACGTAAGCGGTGTGGAGCAGATTACCCAGGAATATATAGCACGTATCCATGACCTTACAGTCAAGATGGAACAGATGGGCCGTCACTCAGAGAGGATGGAGCAGAGTTCCGAGGAACTGGAGCAGCTCTCACGCAATCTGATAAGCATAAACACCTTCTATGAGATGCACCTCAAGTCTGCCAGCCTGCAGATGGAGAACATTGACAGGGTAAACGAGCAGACACGCCTTATGGTGGAAAAGATTGAGGAGCTCAACCGCGTTTACGCACGCATGGTGGAGGCCATGAAGGTTAATTCACAGATGGGAAACAAGTAAGCCTGCAAAATGGGAAGGAAAACAAATCAAAGACCGCCATCGGCCCGTCAGAAGATGATCAACCTCATGTACATCGTCCTTCTGGCGATGCTTGCAATGAACGTGTCATCGGACGTACTGAACGGTTTCAAGATGGTAGAGGACAGTCTCTCCAAGAGTACTGCCAATGCCACCCTTCAGAACGAGGCCGTTTACCGCGAGCTTGCGCAGGCCGATTCCATGAACCACGAAAAGGTTGGTGAGTGGTACGGCAAGGCCCTGAACGTAAAGAAAATGTCGGACTCTCTCTACAATTTTGCCGAGGAGCTCAAGCTGCTCATAGCAATAGAGGCCGATGGACGCGATGCCAATGTGAATGACATACACAACCGCGAGGACCTGGAGGCAGCCACCCAGGTCATGCTCCACCCTACCCATGGCAAGGGAGGAGAGTTGTATAACGCCATAAACAGCTACCGCGAGCAGATACTCACAATGGTATCGGACGAGACCCAGCGTGATATTATAAAAGGTAATTTCTCTACCGATGTACCACTCAATGCAGGTTCACTGGGTAAGAACTGGCAGGAATACAACTACGAGAACATGCCTGTTGCCGCAGCTATCACCATGCTCGGCAAGCTCCAGAACGATATACGTTACGCCGAGGGTGAGGTTCTCCATACCCTGGTAAAGAACATAGACGTAGGCGACCTCAGGGTAAATGCCATAAATGCCTATGTTATTCCCACATCTCAGAATGTGGTTCAGGGAGGAAACTTCTCTGCCCGTATCATTATGGCAGCAGTAGATTCCACCGCACGCCCTGCAATCTATATTGACGGAAAGAAGATAGATTCTGAGGATGGATGGTATGAGGTTGCATGCAACAAGACCGGAGACTATACCCTGAACGGCTACATGGAGCTGCAGTCCGGCAACGGAATCATAAGACGTGATTTTTCTCAGCAGTACACAGTGGTATCGCCACTGGCTACGGTATCGGCCACCATGATGAACGTGCTCTATGCCGGATATGACAATCCGGTAAGCATATCGGTTCCAGGTGTTCCCAGCAACATGATATCGGCCTCCATCAAGGGCGGAAACGGAACTATCAGGGCCAGCGGCAATGGATTTATAGTAAACCCAAACAAGGTTGGACAGGATATTGTGATTGCAGTAACCGCCAATCAGGAAGGACGTCGCCAGAGCATGGGTGAATACACATTCCGTGTACGCCAGCTCCCCGATCCAACCCCATTCATTGAGTATAAGGATGACAACGGCAATACCAAGCGCTACCGCGGCGGTGAGCCTCTTCCCAAAAAGGCCCTCCTGTCGGCCGATGGCATAGTTGCCGCCATAGACGATGGTCTGCTCAACATTGGATTCAAGGTTGTAAGTTTTGAGTGCACCTTCTTTGACAATCGCGGCGACGCCGTTCCCGAGCAGTCAGACGGAGCCCACTTCTCTGCAAGGCAAAAGAGGAACTTTAACAGTCTTGGCAGGGGCAAGCGTTTCTACATTCAGCGCGTAAGGGCCATTGGACCAGACGGAATAGAGCGTGTACTCCCATATCCGCTCGAAGTAATAATTAACTGATTAAAAGTAACCTGATATATGAAAAAAGGCTTATTTACCATTTTGGCACTGATGGTTCCGGTAATTGCAGGAGCACAGTCGCAGAAAAGGCTTCAGGAACAGGCAGCCCGCGAGGCAGCCGAGAAGAGCCCAACGGGAGTAACTCTCTCGGAGCGTGCCAAATCACAGTATACGGCACAGACATCCATGCCTCAGGAAGTAACCTGGAAGCGTGACATATACCGCGAACTGGATCTTAAGAAAGAAAAGAATGCAGCCCTTTACTATCCTGAGGAGCCACTCGGTGACAGGGTTAATTTCTTTACCCTGGTGCTGAACCTGATCCTGGACGGCAAGATCAAGGCATACGAGTATCGCCTTGATGGCAATGAGCTGTTTACCAAGGACAATGAACTGGATATTGAGAACATGCTCATTAACTACTCCATTCCTTTTGACGGAGATTCTGCCAGTGGTTTCAAGGTAAGCAACAGCGATATGGCCGGCACTGGAATTGGAAAGTACTATATAAAGGAGAGCAACTACCTTGACCAGCTGTCCAACTTCCAGACCCGCGTTACAGCTATATGCCCCGTACAGGTACGCAGTGACTTTGATGACAACCCAATGTCATATCCAATGTTCTGGTTGAACTATGACGAGATAAGCCCTTACCTGGGTCAGGTTCAGGTAATGACCAGCAGTTACAACAACACCACAAATATGTCTCTCGATGATTATTTTGTAATGCGCCAGTATGACGGCGATATCTACAAGACTTCCAACCTGAGAAACGAGACCCTGTTTGACTATTGCCAGACAGACTCTGCACTCCAGGCCGAGAGAGCACGTATTGAGAAACAGTTGTCTGACTTCCAGCAGGGATTATGGAACGAGGCAGAGAAAAAAGGAAACACTGCAGCCCAGTCAGAATCCAAGAGTCAGGCCAAGGAAAAGGAGCCCAAGCAGGCTCGTGAGCCCAGACAGAAGGCTGAGAGAGCTCCCAGGGCAACAAGACAGTCATCTGGCAGCGGAGAACGCATATCGGTACACCGCTAACGTAAGATCCAAGAAAATTCTTGTCAAATAAGCAGCAGCCCGGTCATTTTACTGACCGGGCTGTCTGTTGCTTGTCCAAAAATGTTAACTTTGTGGCCAATACCTTAAAATATATTGGAATGAAACAAAACAGACTGTTTGCTACCCTTGCTCTTTTCCTTGTTACAGTCAGTGCCGCTGCGCAGACTGGATTCAACATCAAAGCTGGTCTCTCACTGGTTAACAATGATATTTCCATGATTTCCACCCAGAGCATCCAGAAAGAAGATAACTACTGCGGCTTTTTCCTGGGCCCGGCCTTTATATACGAGACAGAGAGACCCCTGGGCCTTGAGTTCGGAGTGCTCTACCAGCGCACAAAAATGCTAAAGCCCGGCATTCCAAATGATCAGTATTACAAGCAGGAGTTCCTGCAAATACCTGCATCGCTCAAACTCAGATTTGGATCAACGGATTTCAAGTTCATTGCCCAGGCAGGACCACAGTGGAACATTAATCTGGGAGACCTGCAGAAATTCATGGAGAACGGTAAGGAAATCCAGAGCGACAGGATTATTGGTACTGCCAACATCGGTGCCGGTATGAGACTCTTTGATTTCCTTGAGTTCATGCTGAACTTTAATGTTCCATGGAATGTAGTAGAGAAAAACATAGGGGACTTTAGCCAGATGTCCAATGACATAGGCAAATACAGGACCATCCAGTTTGTTTTTGGAGTGTTGTTCTAAGAAAACATATCTTTTATTCAAGCAGCAGGTACAGAAATGGATATGTATGCAGACATAATACTGCCTGTTCCGCTGAACCAGCTGTTCACCTACAGGATACCTTCCGGCCTGGAACAGATTGCCGTTCCCGGTGCCCGGGCGTTTGTGCCGTTGGGCAAGAGCCGGCGTCTTACAGGTATTATTGTAAGAATACATGATGAACGTCCGCAGTCTCATGAGATCAGGGATGTGCTCGACGTCCTGGATAAGGAACGTCCCTCTGTACTGCCACACCAGCTTAAACTCATGCAATGGATGTGGGAGTACTGTATCTGTGCCCCGGGCGATGTAATGAAAGCCGCAGTTCCTGCCGGACTCAGGCCCGACAGTTCTGCCAGCGAGTAAGCATACAAGCCACGGTATACCACCTTTATAAGAAAAGGCGCAAACTGCCCAGCCAACTCCAGCCCCACATTTTCCAAGAGGGCAGTAAAACAGGAAGAACTGTTTGGATGTTTCCTGGAGCTGGCCGGTTACAATGATGATGGCTCGCACACAAGGCCGGTTACCAAAAGGGCTCTTTTGGAAAAGGCCGGGAATGCATCGGTCCTCAAGGCTCTCCTGGATAACGGCATTCTTGAGCAGTACAGTGTGGAGACCGGCCGCTTGCCGGAATTCAAGGGCACGCTCAGCCAGCCAATGCCACTTACCCAGGCACAGGACACTGCTCTCAGGCAGATTAACAGCGTGTTTGACAGCAAGCGTGTATGCCTGCTGCATGGAGTAACATCGTGCGGAAAGACAGAAATCTATATAAGTCTCATAAAGGAGCAGATTGCCAGAGGAAAGCAGGTGCTGTATATCCTGCCGGAAATTGCCCTTACCACTCAGATTGAGCACAGGCTCCAGAGGGTTTTTGGGTCCGATATGTGCGTTTACCACTCTGGATGCTCAGACAACATACGCGTGGAGGTATGGAACAGACTCACGGGTGCAAACCCCTACAAGCTCATTCTGGGAGCACGGTCTGCCGTAATGTTACCATTCAGGAACCTGGGACTGGTAATAGTGGATGAGGAGCATGAACCCAGTTTTAAGCAGGAGGACCCAGCACCCAGGTATCATGGCAGGAACACGGCAATAGTGCTTGCTGCTCAATGCGGTGCCAACACTCTGCTGGGCAGTGCCACCCCATCCATAGAGAGCTACTCAAATGCCATGTCCCAGAAATATGGGCTGGTAACCCTTTCAGAAAGGTACGGAAACATGCGCATGCCGCAGATAGATATTGTGGACACGGCCGATCTTAAAAAAAGGAAGTACATGCCGGGACTGTTTTCTCCCCAGCTTATAAATCAGGTGAACACTGCCCTGCAGAACTCCAGACAGGCTATCCTGTTCCACAACAGGCGCGGATATGCAGGTGTTGTGGAATGTCCGGACTGTGCATGGGTTCAGAAATGTGACTGCTGTGACGTAAGTCTTACATACCATAAGAGTGGCAATACTGCTACATGCCATTATTGCGGCAGGAACTACCAGGTTCCCCAGGTGTGCCCATCGTGCGGGTCACGCAACATAAGGAGCCGTGGGTTTGGCACCGAACGCATAGAGGAGGAGGCTGCACGTACATTCCCCAAGGCAAGGATAGCAAGACTGGACATTGACTCTGCAAAAGGCAAGTATGAAAGTATTATTGAGGACTTCCAGGAAGGACGGACCGATATACTCATTGGCACCCAGATGGTATCTAAGGGACTGGATTTCAACAAGGTCAGCGTAGTGGGCATAATCCAGGCCGATTCCATACTGAGCTATCCTGATTTCAGGGCTACGGAAAGAGGTTTCCAGCTCATGTCCCAGGTTGCCGGCCGCGCAGGCCGTAAGGATGTGGCGGGAACCGTGGTGGTACAGACCAGACAGCCCCATGTTCCCGTACTCGACATGGTACGCAGGAATGACTATTCCGGTTTTTACCGCGAGCAGATGCTGGAACGCCAGGCGTTCAACTACCCACCCTACTCACGTATAGTTTCTGTTATCATAAAGGGGCAGGGCCAGGAGACCGTGGAGAGTGCAGCTTTTAAGGTTACAGAATCCCTGGCCCAGACTTTTGGCCGGGACAAGGTGCTTGGGCCCGATGCCCCTCCGGTATCCAGGGTGCAGTATCAGCACATAAGGAGAATAATGATAAAACTTACGCTGGACATAACCGTGGAGAGCAGCAGGCAATCAATACTCCAGGCCGTGGAGAGCGTACGCAGGAACCACTCCCTGAATGGAGTCCAGGTTACTTTTGACGCAGATCCCCAGTAAACTCCGGATAGCTTATGCGGGTGTGATACATAGTACGGAGTTTCTCCTTGAATACCTCCTTTACGCGGTTAACCTCCTGCCAGCTTATTGGGCAGTCCTCAAAATAACCCTCGCTCACCTGCTTGTTTATTATCCTGTCTACAAGTTCGCCAATACTGTCCTCTGTATATTCCTTAAGACTGCGTGATGCAGCCTCCACTGCATCGGCCATCATAAGGATGGCGGTCTCCTTGGAATAAGGATTGGGACCGGGATAATTAAAATCATTGGGAATGACCGTCTCATCCGGGTGCTCCTGAGTATACTTTATGTAGAAATATCGGGCCACACCCTTGCCGTGATGCGATGCAATGCAACCCCTGATGGACTGTGGCAGGCCATACTTTGCTGCAAGCTCCAGTCCTTTCTCTACATGTCCGGTAATTATTCGGGCGCTCTCAAACGGAGTAAGCCTGTCATGCGGATTTACTCCGTTCTGGTTCTCTGTAAAGAAAGGTGCATTGTCTGTCTTGCCTATGTCATGATACAGGGCCGCAGTTCGCACAAGCTGCGGATTGGCCTTTATGCGCGTAGCAGCCTCGGCAGCCAGGGTAGAAACCTGGATAGAGTGCTGGAATGTGCCCGGTGCCTTCTCGGCAAGTTCCCTGAGTAGCGGGTTGTTTACATTGGAGAGCTCTATAAGGGTTACGTTAGATGTAAACCCAAACAGCTTTTCTATTACAAAGAGCAATGGATAAACCAGCATCATTACTATACAGTTAATGGCAAACCACATGAACATCCATGGATCCATAAGCTTTAGATCCTCAAGCATGTTCATCTGGATGGCAGTCCATACAAGGCTGTAAGACAGGAATATGAGAAGGCCCGTACGCAGGATCTGGGAACGCTGTGAGAGTTCCTTAAGACTGTATATTCCGGTTATACCGGCCATAAACTGCATGAGCACATACTCATAAGGCATGGATACAATAAGTGATGTGGACAGCACAAATACCATATAGCCTACAAATGCCGTACGCGAATCCAGGAATATCCTCAGTATGATGGCAAGGATGGAGCATGGGAACAGGAATACGCTCCAGTCCGAGTACTGGCAGAAAAGGCCCATTCCAACAGTAAACAGGGTAACGGAACCGTAAAGGAAATACAGTACGGACCTGTTTTCTATATCATCCATCCTGTAGAGACTAAGATATACAAACAGGAACAGGAATGACAGTATTACAAAGACCGAGCGGCCGGTCCATGTTAGGATTTCAAACCTCTTTGAGGAGCCGCGTTCGTTCACCTTGTCAAGATAGGACTGTATGATAAGGCTTTTCTGCTCATCTACAATCTCACCCTGGTCTATTATTTTCTGGTCCGATACCACCATGCCACGGTAGTGTGATATCTCGTTGGTCTGCGCCTCCAGGTCCGACTCTGAACGGACCTTGTCATATTCCAGGTTGGAATGTATATAATCATCGGGATTATGCCGGAGCAGTATGTATCGGTCCTGGGCAGGCATGGGAGCCTGGGTAACGTAACTGTATGCATCACGTATGGTCCTCACACTGCCTGCAGGCTGGAACGACGACGTATTGCCCCTGTACACCCTTATCATTTCCTTGCCCGATATTGTTTCCTCATCCTGGGCCGGTATTATTCCATCCTGATAAATCTGTACCAGACGCTGGCGTACCTCCTTATAGGACTCCGGGGATATGGACCTGTTGAGACTGTCGGCGTAGAACCTGTCAAATTGGTCTAAAGCCTGCGTTCCAACCCCCGCATTAATACTGAAATAAGGTGCAAAATGCGCCCTCAGGCTATCGGATTCGGCCTGCCATGTCTCCTGACTCTTCTCTATGGAGAAACTGAACGGAGCAATCAGGGTTCCGTATGTCCATGGCTTGCCAACGGTGTACGAATACTTTTCCCGGTGGATTGCAGGCATGGAATATATGGTCAGCAGTATTGATATAACCGACAGGAGAATCAGGAGATTGCTGTTACTGTTTATCAGACGTCTTTCTTGGCTCATACTGGGTGTTGATATGTTGCTTGTAAAAATACGGATTTTAGTAATAAAATGTTTAATTTTGCGCCACTAAAACAATTTGCAATGACAGAGAATAACGGCAACCGTCGCGTCAGGGTACGTTTTGCGCCCAGTCCCACCGGTCCACTTCACATAGGAGGCGTACGCACCGCCCTTTACAACTACCTGTTTGCCCGCAAGAATGGGGGCGACCTGATTTTCAGGATAGAAGATACAGACAGCAACCGTTTTGTTCCGGGAGCAGAGGATTACATACTCGAGGCATTCCGCTGGCTTGGCATAGAGTTTACAGAGGGTGTTTCTTTTGGAGGCAATTATGGTCCCTACCGCCAGTCTGAGCGCAGGGATATATACCGCAAATATGTAGACATCCTTCTGGAAAGCGGTAAGGCGTACATAGCATTCGATACTCCACAGGAGCTGGAGGCCAAACGCAACGGAATCCCCAATTTCCAGTACGATGCATCCACCCGTATGCAGATGCGCAATTCACTTACACTCCCTGCACAGGAGGTAAAGGCGCTTATTGACGGTGGCAGTCAGTACGTGGTCCGTTTTCTTATTGAGCCAGACCAGGAGGTTATGGTAGATGACCTTATCCGCGGAAAGGTTACGGTCAACTCCTCTGTCCTGGATGACAAAGTTCTGTATAAATCGGCCGACCAGCTACCTACATACCACCTGGCAAATATAGTAGATGACCACCTCATGGAGGTCAGCCATGTTATCCGCGGTGAGGAATGGCTCCCATCGGCCCCTCTGCACGTACTTCTGTACCGTGCCTTTGGATGGGAGGACACCATGCCACGGTTTGCCCATCTGCCCCTGCTGCTCAAGCCTGAGGGTAACGGCAAGCTCAGTAAGCGTGACGGAGACCGCCTTGGTTTCCCGGTATTCCCGCTTGAATGGCATGACCCCAAGACCGGCGAGATTTCATCGGGCTACAGGGAAAAGGATTATCTGCCGGAGGCTGTGATAAACTTCCTTGCCCTGCTTGGATGGAACCCGGGCGATGACAGGGAGATAATGACCATGGATGAGATGGTAGACCTGTTCAATCTGGAAAAATGCAGCAAGGCCGGTGCCCGTTTTAACTACCAGAAACTTGCCTGGTTCAACCACGAATATATTATGCTCAAGAGTGACCGTGAGATTGCAGAGCTGTTCATGCCTGTCCTTGAGAGCCATGGCGTAAAGGTGCCTGTAGAGCGTGCAGAGACAGCTGTAGGTCTGGTCAAGAACCGCGTTAACTTTGTGGGCGAACTCTGGGACAATTGCAGTTACCTGTTCCAGGCACCAGAGGAATATGATGAGAAATCACTCAAGAAATGGTGGAAGGAGGAATCGGCTGCTACTACAGCTGCCCTCTGTGATTTCATGGAATCCCAGCCTGATTTCCAGGGAGAGGTACTTGAGCCCAAGGTAATGGAATGGATAGCTGCCAACGGCTATTCTACCGGTAAGGTCATGAATGCCCTGCGTGTTGCACTGGTTGGAGCAGCCATGGGTCCACAGATATTCAGTATTACAGACTTTTTGGGACGTGAGGAGACTCTGAGACGCGCCCGTAAGGCCATTTCAGTTCTTTCTTGACAGGGATTGCAGTCATGATTCTGTATAGTATTGGCATAACAGTCTATGCCGGTCTGGTAAGGGTTGCTGCTCTTTTTAACCAGAAGGCCAGACTTCTTGTACGCGGACATAAGTCCATATTCAGTACATTAAAGGATAAGGTAGATCCCAACGCCTCATATCTATGGTTCCATGCATCTTCGCTTGGAGAGTTTGAGCAGGGCAGACCTCTGATTGAGCGCATACGCACCAGTCATCCGGAGTATAAGATACTGCTTACATTCTTTTCGCCCTCAGGCTATGAGGTCAGGAAGGATTACAAGTATGCCGATGTGGTATGCTACATACCTTTTGACACCCCATGGAGCGTAAACCGTTTTCTTGACAGCGTAAAGATTCAGAAAGCCTTCTTTATTAAGTATGAGTTCTGGCCCAACATCCTTGCATCGCTCAGGCGCAGGGGCATACCCACTTACAGTGTTTCATCCATTTTCCGCGACAGGCAGATATTCTTTAAATGGTACGGAGGATCCTATTCAAAGGCACTCAGGTGTTTTGACCATCTCTTTGTCCAGGACAGTCACTCCAGGGATCTTTTAGGAAGCATTGGAATTGAGAATGTCTCTATTGTAGGAGACACACGTGCTGACCGCGTACTCGAGGTTGCTGCAGCGTCAAAGGAATATCCCATCATTGAAAAATTTACAGGTAATGCCCCAACCTTTATTGCCGGCAGTTCATGGCCACAGGACGAGGAGCTGTTTATCCCATATTTCCATGCCAAGCCGGACTGGCGTCTTATAATTGCCCCGCACGAGATACATGAGGAGCACCTGTCAGAGATAGAATCACGGCTCAAAGGACGCAGGTACATACGTCTCTCCAAGGCAACAGAGCAGGATATAGAGAACTATGACACCATAATCATAGACTGCTTTGGCATGCTGTCATCCATTTACCGTTACGGCAACATTGCCTATATAGGTGGCGGATTTGGAGTAGGAATCCATAATGTGCTGGAGGCAGCCGTGTTTGGTATTCCGGTAATATTTGGTCCAAACAACAAGCGTTTCCGCGAGGCCCAGGACCTGCTGCGCCTTAAGGGTGGATTTGAAATTACCGATGCCTACAGCCTGCGCATACTCATAGACAAATTCATAAGCGATCCCGCCTTCCTTAAGAAAGCGGGATGCAATGCCGGAGACTATGTGCGCAGCAGCAGTGGCACATCGGACCGTATCCTTTCTGAGATAGGACTGTAAATCTTACTTTTCTTCCTGATACCAGCTGGCATACATGTGGTAATCACGTGCTATGCGCTTGTTGAGTTCCTCAGCCTGTGCCGGGTCAACATCCTTTATGTATTTTGCAGGAACACCGCCCCATATAGTGTGAGGGGGTATCTGGGTCTTGCTGAGTACAAGAGAGCCTGCTGCAACAATGGCACCCTCGCCTACCACAGCGTGGTCAAGTACGGTGGATCCCATGCCTACCAGGGCATTGTCCTTGATTTCAGCTCCGTGAATTGTAACATTGTGTCCAACAGAAACATTATCTCCTATTACCGTTACGGAACGCTGGTAGAGAGTGTGGATAACCGTTCCATCCTGGATATTGGTACCATTGCCTATGCGGATTGAGTTTACATCGCCGCGCAGGACGGTTCCAAACCATATACTGCAACCCTCGCCAATCTCTACATCTCCTATTACACACGCGTTGTCTGCAAGGAAACAATCGTTTCCTATCTTTGGTGTAAATCCTCTGACTGATTTAATTATAGCCATATTTATCCTTAAAATTTTCCTAGTGCGAAAATAATGCAAGTTTTTGGAATTAAAATACCAATCAAAGGAGAAAAGGGTTACATTTGCGGACACGAAAACAAACTGAGAAAAATATATAAGACTTATGAAATTCTTAACAGACGAAAAGCTTCTTATTGTAGGTGCCGGTGGTGCTATCGGTTCTAACATGGTTCAGAGTGTTCTCATGCTTGGTCTTACTCCAAACATTTGCCTCTATGATATTTTTGAGCCAGGTGTTCATGGCGTTTATGAGGAAATGTGCCATTGCGCATTCCCAGGTGCAAACCTCTCATACACCACAAACCCAGAAGAGGCTTTTACAGGTGCAAAGTACATCATCTCTTCTGGTGGTGCTCCACGTAAGGATGGTATGACCCGTGAGGATCTGCTCAAGGGCAACTGCCAGATTGCTGCTGAGTTCGGTGACTTTATAAAGAAGTACTGCCCGGATGTAAAGCACGTTGTAGTTATCTTTAACCCTGCCGATGTAACCGCTCTCACAGCCCTGATCCACTCAGGTCTTAAGCCAAACCAGCTCACATCTCTTGCAGCTCTTGACTCTACACGTCTGCAGGAGGCTATCGCTGCCGAGTGCAAGGTTCAGCAGGACAAGGTTACCAACTGCTATACTTATGGCGGTCACGGTGAGCAGATGGCTGTATTCGCTTCTAAGGCTCTCGTTGACGGCAAGCCACTTGCTGAGTACAACATCTCAGAGGAGCGTTGGGCAGAGATCAAGCACGATACCATCCAGGGTGGTTCAAAGATCATCAAGCTGCGTGGCCGTTCATCATTCCAGAGCCCAGCTTATCAGGCTGTAAAGATGATCCAGGGCGCTATGGGCGGTGATAAGTTCACATGGCCTGCTGGTTGCTATGTAAACTGCAGCAAGTGCGGTTTCAAGAACGTAATGATGGCTATGCC
>JAZUFR010000018.1:0-81805 GCA_045640825.1 Bacteroidaceae bacterium | reverse complement strand
CACAGCGCATCTGGTTCACTAACCTACATGTGGGAACAAGGAAAATGCACCGTACCTGCGTAGGTTAGTGACGGAATCGGCCCCACAGCGCATCTGGCTCACTAACCTGCATGCCGGAACAGGGAAAATGGCCCGCACCTGCGAGGGTTAGTGAAGAAATCGACCCCACAGCACATCTGGCTCACTAACCCACACCTGGAACCCAGGAAAATGCACCGCACCTGCGAGGGTTAGTGAAGGAATCGGCCCCACAGCACATCTGTCTCACTAACCCACACAGGGGAACAGAAGAAATGCACCGCACCTGCGAGGGTTAGTGAAGGAATCGGCCCCACAGCACTTCTGGCTCACTAACCTGCATGCTGGACCCAGGAAAATGCACCGCACCTGCGAGGGTTAGTGAAAGGATCGGCCCCACAGCGCTTCTAACTCACTAACCTGCATGCCGGACTCAGGAAAATGGCCTGCACCTGCGAGGGTTAGTGAAGGAATCGGCCCCACAGCGCATCTGGTTCACTAACCTGCACAGGGGAATATGGTGCAGTCACAGTTTGGTGGTGGGACAAAAAAAAGGGCCGCAGAATTTGCGACCCTTCTATAAGTGTGGGGAATTGATTAGAAACCACCAAAGCCACCACCACAGCGAGCTTGCGAGCTGCGCGACTGGAAGGAGCCCGTTTGCGGAGCAAACTAAAACAAGGAACTGTCACAGTTTGGTGGCAAAAATAAAAAAGGGCCGCAGAATTTGCGACCCTTCTATAAGTGTGGGATTTTGATTAGAAACCACCAAAGCCACCAAACTGTGACATATCCATTTCCTCAACCTTAACACCGGCAGGAACAGTGAACATAGCAGCATCTACAGCCTTCTCCTCGAACTTCTTGCAAGTTGAGCCAAAAGTACCCATCTCAGTGCTCATTTCGTTCTTGAGCTGGATTCCTTTGTAGATCCATACGGTCTGCTCCATGCTCTGGCCCATCATATCCATAGTCATTGAGTACTTGGTGCACTCCTTACCAGCTACGGTCTCCTTGCCAATCTCCTTGATGTTGTTCTCCTTCTTAACCTGATCTGTCAGATTGTTCCAGTTGATCTGAGCGCGGCCACCGCCGAATCCCATACCACCCATAGCAGGCATCTTGGTAGCAGTCTTAGCTGCATCGTTGATGCGGATCTGAGCACCATCCTTATCGGTTATAGTGCGGGTCTTGCCCTCACCGCCCATAAAACCACCCTCAGATACCTGAGCGGTCTTCAGGCCGTAGTCATCAAAATAAGTCTCAGTAATCATCTCGTTACCCATCATATCCATAGACATGGTGATAACGCCTGACTTAACTCCGTAAGGAGCATTGGCTGGTGCCTGAGCATTAGCCAGAGATACTACTGCCAGAAGGGCAGCTGCCAAAAACATCTTTTTCATTTTTGTTTGTTTTAGTTATTAATTAGTAAAAGGTGAATTGTCTGTTCACTTACATTTTCTTTTATTCATATATGGACTACTCGTCAAAGTTAAACCATATTTGAAAAAAAATCAATAATTTTTACCATTACTCAAAATCTATCTCAATATCACATGAGCCAAGGTCCGGATCCTCGTCATCATCATCGGGCATATCCTCATATTCAAAATCAAAATCCTCGCCTGCTGCAGCAAGTTCACTGTGCAGAAGACCGGCGTCCTTGGAACGGTGAACCATGTGCTCAGTAGCCCATGTAGCATCGAGCTTATTGCTTTCACTATCAAGCTCTTTCCACAGGACATCCTTGAGTTGCTGCAATCCAAGTCCGCTTACTCCCGATATGAATACATGCGGCAGGTCCTGAGGCAGGCTTGATTCAAGCATATCTATGAGTTCCTGGTCTATAAGGTCACATTTGGTGATTGCAAGAACACGATGTTTATCCAGCATGTCAGGGTTGAACTGTTCAAGTTCGTTGAGCAGCACCTCGTATTCGCGCTTTATATCATCCGTATCGGATGGTACCATGAAAAGCAGCAAAGAGTTACGTTCTATATGGCGAAGGAATCTTAGGCCAAGTCCCTTACCCTCGCTTGCTCCTTCTATAATGCCGGGAATATCGGCCATCACGAATGACTTTCCGTCACGGTATGACACAATTCCAAGATTGGGTTCCAGTGTTGTAAAAGGATAGTTTGCAATTTTGGGTTTTGCTGCCGATATAGCTGAGAGCAGCGTGGACTTTCCGGCATTTGGAAATCCTACAAGTCCAACATCGGCCAGAAGTTTAAGTTCCAGTACCACCATGCGCTCCTGTGCAGGTTCGCCTGGCTGGGCAAACCTTGGTGCCTGACGTGTTGCTGTACGGAAATGCCAGTTTCCAAGGCCTCCGCGACCACCCTTGAGCAGAACAACCTCCTGGCCATCCTCTGTAATGTCGCACAGGTACTCTCCTGTCTCGGCATCGTATGCTACGGTACCGCAAGGCACCTCTATGGTAATATCCTGGCCGTCCTTGCCAAAGCACTTGTTGCTGCCTCCATTACCTCCGTTCTCGGCAAAAGCATGACGCTCATAACGCAGATGCAGGAGTGTCCAGTAGTTACGGTTACCCTTGAGTATTACACTTCCACCCTTTCCGCCGTCGCCTCCATCTGGACCACCGTTGGGAATATACTTATCATGACGCAGATGCGCCGAACCCCTACCGCCCTTTCCTGAGCGGCAGAATATCTTAACGTAGTCTACAAAATTAGATTCTGCCATATAAAGAGATGGTGGACATCAGATAGATTCCACCCTTTCAATTATTTCCCTGATCATGCTCTCCTTGTCATGGAATGTAAACTCCGACAGGACTCCTTCCTTACGGAACCATTCAATGAGAGGATGGGTCTGGGTATAATATACGTTAAACCTTTTTTTGATTGTCTCCTCATTGTCATCGGAACGTCCCTCAATACGTGCCCTGTTGAGCAGTCGCTCCATAAGGATATCCTCGCTGACTATGAGGTTCAGGGTAACGGAAATCTTTTCTCCGCGCTGTGCAAGCATGTCCTTGAGTGCCTGCGCCTGTACTATTGTGCGGGGAAATCCATCAAAAATAACACCTGGGCTGTCATGCAGGGCATCATATACCTTAGCCAGCATGTCTATTACAAGGTCATCGGGAATGAGCTGTCCGTTTTCTATGTAACCGGATGCAATCTTTCCGAGTTCAGTCCCTGCCTTTATCTCACTGCGAAGTACATCACCGGTGGATATGTGGTCATATCCGAATTTCTCAACCAGAGTAGCACTGTACGTTCCTTTGCCGGAACCCGGGGCACCAAAAATCACTATGTTGTCCATCGATGAAACAAATAATATTATTCTACAATTTTATAAATATTGCGTATGTTGCGGCCATAGCCGTCATAATCCAGACCGTATCCTACAATGAAATCATCTGGAATCTGCATGGCTACGTACTTTATGTCTAGCTCTACCTGGAGTTTACCCGGCTTGGTAAGAAGTGTACAGATATTCAGCGATGCAGGGTTTCTTGTTCCCAGATTCTCCAAAGCTCTCTTCATGGTAAATCCGGTATCCACTATATCCTCTACAATGATTACATCGCGTCCCTGAATAGATTCGTTTATACCTATCACCTCTGTAATCTTACCGGTAGAAACCGTTCCCTGATATGATGCCAGTTTGACAAAGGATATGTTGCATGGAATATCAATTTCTTTCATAAGGTCCGATGCAAACATGAATGATCCGTTCAAGACACATAAGAACAAAGGATTCTTGTCTTTGTAGTCGCGGTTAATCTCCTGGGCAACCCTTTTAACCTCCTTAAGTATTTCCTCTTCCTTGAGGAATGGTTCAAAGACCTTGTCCTTGACAGTTATAGTGTTCATTGTTGTCTGTTTTTTATTTGTACAAAAGTACTTAAAAGCGGTGGTAATTTTTGCTGGACATCAAAAAAATGTATTTTTGCCACATAAAACCAGTCATACTACACGCTATGAAACTGAAATTGACAACCATACTTGGCATTCTATACTTATCGGCTGCCGTTCATGCCCAGGGAACATCGGCCCCCTATTCTCCCGGAATAACCCAGGATGCGGTCTCTTACTGGTTACCCAGGACCAATCTTACGGTAACCGTAACCGTTTGTAAGGAGACTTTCAAGCCTGGCGAGTTTGCACGCTATGCCGAGCGTTATCTAAGAATAACCGATGTAAAGGACAAATCCAACGAGGTTTGGAAAATAAAGTCCGTAGCAATAACATCATACGGAACCCCCGATAAGGAGCAGCTCTACACCCTGGCATTTCCTAAGAAAGGTGCACGTCCATACATTGAGTTGACCGATGATGGTATTCTGTCGGCCGTAAATGTTCACAAGGAAGAGGAACAGTCCATCAGGGAAACCACCCAAGCAGAACCGGCTAAGAAGATAGTAAATCCACAGGACTACATGACCGAGGAGATACTTATGGCCAGTTCCACTGCAAAGATGGCCGAACTCACCGCAAAGGAGATCTACAACATCCGCGAGAGCCGCAATTCAATAACCCGCGGCCAGGCAGATTATGTACCTTCCGATGGCGAGTCACTCAGGTTTATGCTGGAATATCTTACTGAGCAGGAGAATGCACTCCTTACCCTGTTCTGTGGTACAACAGAGACCGTTGAGTCTACCTTTACCATAGATGTAGCTCCATCGGCCCAGATAGAAAAACAGATTCTGTTCAGGTTCTCAACCCGTCTGGGTGTATTGCCAACAGACAATCTGGCAGGCGAGCCTGTATGGATAGACGTTACAGGCAAGCAGATGGCAAGCAGGACAGAGCCTGCCAAGCAAGGTTCTTCCAAGAATGGTCCATTCCTGTACTACCGCATACCAGGACGAGCTAGTGTAAAGGTTTACAACAACAGGGAGAGCCTGGCAGAACAGGATTTACAGATTGCCCAGTTTGGTAACGTAGAGGTTATTTCATCGACCATTATGGGCAAGAAGGCCGATACCAGGATAACATTCAATACCATGACTGGAAATGTGATAGGCATCAACGAGTAACGGTTGTAATGATACAAAAAAAAGAAAGTCCGGAACTTAACGTCCCGGACTTCTTTATTTACTCAGTTCCTTACAGGAGTATATACTTGGCAAGGAAGGCTGCAGCAAGAATCCACAGCATGACTGAGATCTTGTTGAACTTAGCTGAGATAGCGTTGATTACAACGTATGCAATGATACCCAGCATGATACCGTCTGAGATGCTGTATGCCAGAGGCATCATGATCATTGTAATGTAAGCAGGGATAGACTCTGAGAAATCGTTGAAATCTATATCCTTTATTGAACCCATCATCATTACGCCAACCAGAATCAGTGCAGGCGATGTTGCTGCACTTGGGATTCCCAGGAATACAGGTGCAAAGAACATTGCTATTGCAAAGCAGATTGCAGTGGTGAATGATGTCAGACCTGTACGGCCACCAGCAGCTACGCCCGATGCACTCTCAACGTAAGTAGTAGTTGTGCTGGTACCAAAAGCTGCACCGGCAACGGTTGCAACTGCATCGGCCATCAGAACCTTCTTTACGCCAGGGATTGTACCATCTGCGTTCATCATGTTAGCCTTCTTTGATACACCGATAACAGTACCGATGGTATCAAACATATCAATGAACAGGAATGTCAGCACTACAACAACCATGTCGAGTGACAGGATGTTTGACCACTCAAACTTGCAGAAGATTGGAGCAATAGACGGAGCTGAGCTTACCACGCTGCCAAAATTGGTCAGGCCAAAAGGTATACCTATTATTGCGGTAGCAATGATACCTATGAGCATGGCGCCTGTAACGTTGAACACCAGCAGTACAGAAGTGATGATCAGACCTATGATAGCCAGCAGTGCAGGACCGCTTGTTATAGTACCAAGGTTTACAATGGTGCCGCCGTCGTCAACTATGATACCGGCATTTACAAGTCCAATGAATGCAATAAACAGGCCTATACCGGCGCTGATAGCGTTCTTGAGAGATGCAGGGATGGCGTTGATAATAGCCTCACGTACGTTTGTAACGGTGAGCAGTACAAAGATTATACCTTCTAAGAATACTGCAGTCAGTGCGAATGACCAGCTGTATCCCATGGTAAGGCATACGGTGTAAACAAAGAATGCGTTCAGACCCAGACCAGGAGCCAGGGCAAAAGGCTTCTTTGCATAGAATGACATTACAAGTGTACCTACTATGGCTGCAAGGGCTGTAGCTGTAAACACAGCACCCTTTGGCATACCCATGGCTTCCAGATTGCTGAATATATCCGGGTTTACAGCCAGGATATAGGCCATTGTCAGGAAGGTGGTTACACCTGCAATAATCTCAGTTTTGACGCTGTGCTTGGCAGCGTCAAAACCAAATGCCTTTTCTAAAAATGCCATAATACCTGATTTTTAGATTATTGCAGATTCAGATTAGAAATTCCACTTAACACCAAGGCATGGGTTAACCATCAGACCCTGGTTGCCAGCAAAGTTGCAACTGATTTCTACCTCACCGCCAACATTGAAGTTAGGGCAGTTGAACAGTGAACCAACGTTGTACCAGAGCTGTGGCTCAGAAATGAATGTAAGAGACTTCTCACTCTTGCTCTTGTCAGCGTAAGGACCATCCTCGCCCCATACATCAGCAAAACCTGAGAAATTCAGACCCTCTACACCAAACAGGTTGTTCATACCCCAAACAGCTGTGAACTGGAGTGGCAGGTGACTCTCTGAATAAGGACTGAATGTCTTGTACATGAGTTCCAGAGTCAAGGTGTTTGCAAAATCATCTGAATGCATAAAGTACTCAGCACCGATCAGCCAGTTGCGGGTTGCAAAACCAACACCGCCGTTGAACTCAACATGAGCGCTCAGGGCACCAAGAGCAGACTCCTGCCAGAAGTTGAGTGAACGGGCAATCTCCATGTAACTGCCTCTTGCACCATAAATGTTCTTGTTAGGCTTTACACCCAGAATCTCCTCATTGCGGTAATTGTTTGAGAAATAATCGTAGTCAACAAAGAAGAAAGTACTACCCCAATCATCGCTCTTGAACATCTCAAGAGTTGTGGTTACCATCTTGCGGTCCTTTCCAAAATCGTAGAAAACCTGAAGATTTGTCTGTGCAAAAGCACCTACAGAAAGCAGGAGCATGCCTGCTGCTACAAATGACTTTTTCATCTTTAATTTGATTAAGTTAATAAAGTATTGTGTTCTAGAAAAATTCCATGATTACTCTGCAGCCTCATCCTCGGCAAACACGTAATCCTTACCAGGGAATACTGCGTTCAGGATAACACCGGCCAGAGCTGCTACAGCCAGAGCAGAAAGGGTAATGTTGAATTTGCCAATTGCAAATGAAACACCGCTTCCAAGACCCAGGGCGCAAACCAGGATGACAGCAGCTGTAATGGTGTTGCGTGGCTGTGAGAAATCAACCTTGTTCTCAACCATATTGCGTACACCGACTGCAGATATCATACCGTAGAGTACAAATGAGATACCACCTACAAGTGCTGCCGGCATGGAATTAATGATGGCGGCAAACTTGGGGCAGAATGAGAAGAAGATTGCAAAATATGCAGCCAGACGTACTACGCGTGGGTCATAGACCTTGGAAAGGGCAAGTACACCGGTGTTCTCTCCGTAAGTTGTGTTGGCAGGTGCACCGAACAGTGATGCCAGCATGGTAGCAAGACCGTCACCGGTAAGTGAGCGGTGCAGACCAGGGTTGGCAATAAAGTTCTTGCCGCAGGTAGCTCCAATGGCCGACATATCGCCAATGTGCTCCATGATGGTAGCCAGGGCTATAGGCATGATGGCTATGATGGCAGAGATTGCTATACCTGAATCACGCACACCACCAAACACTGTCTGTCCCCACTTGATTGGGAATCCAATCCATGCAGCTTCCTTGACTGAAGAAAAATCTACGGCATAGCTTTCTGCACCGCAGATATTACCTACAACCAGACATACCAGATAAGTGCCCAGAATACCCAGCAGGATAGGAATGATCTTGATCATACCCTTACCAAAGATGTTGAATACAATAACGAGAGCAAGAGCTATCAGGGCTACAATCCAGTTGGTTGAACAGTTGTTTATGGCCGATGGAGCCAGACCCAGACCTATGGCAATGATTATAGGACCAGTCACTACCGGTGGGAAGAATGTCATAACCTTCTTTATGCCAACAGCCTTGATGATGGCAGCAAGGATCAGATAGATAAGACCTGCACAGGCTACACCAAGACAGGCGTATGGGAGCAGTTCTGAATTTGCAGCACCATTGGCCAGACGTGGAGCAATGGTTGCATAACCACCCAGGAATGCGAATGATGAACCCAGGAATGCAGGAACCTGGAACTTGGTGAACACATGGAACAGCAGTGTACCCAGACCAGCCATCATGAGAGTTGTAGAAACATCCAGTCCAGTAATGATTGGAACAAGAATAGTAGCGCCAAACATGGCAAAAAGGTGCTGAACACCCAAAACCAGCATCTTAGGAGTACCTAAGGTACGTGCATCGTAGATGCCTTCCTGATTAGTTTTCATTGATTTCTTTTTATATAAGTTTTACAATAAACGTGAATAACACACAAAAATAGCAAACAACCATCTATCCGCGAAAAAAACCAGACAAAAAAATTAAGTCTTGTTGATAACTTTCATGTTAAGGAAAACAAGTAATTTTGGGCATTCCAGATAAAACAATGAAAATACATTTCCAATTAGAATATATAACCCGTTGGGGAGAGAACCTTTTTCTGTTTATTGAGAACAGCAATTCCTCCAGGTATCTGAGTATGGATAATGACGGGCACGGGACGTGGTTTGCTGACTACGAGTTGGACATTACCCAAGAGAGTGGATTTGAATACAGCTACGTAGTACAGACCAACGGAGTTGTTACACGCCGTGAGGAAGGTCCTGTCCATACCATTCCCTGCACACAGGCAGACAACCTTGTGGTTTTTGACCGATGGAGAGACGCCGGCTGCAGCGAGATTGAGCAGAGACCGGTTGCAATCCCCTATGTACGTCATAACGGATGTGCTCTGTGGAAAGGAGCCGGAACAGCCATACCCGTATTCTCACTCAGGAGTGACCACGGTTTTGGTATAGGAGAATTTACTGACCTGAGGGATCTTGTGGACTGGGCCGCATCTACCGGGCAATGCATAATACAGACACTTCCGGTCAATGACACTACCCTGACCGGAACATGGAAAGACTCCTACCCTTACAGCGCAAATTCATCTTTTGCACTGCATCCCATATACATAAACCTGGAATTGGTTGGAGAACTCGATGACAAGGATTTCATGAACCGGATGGAGCAGACTCGCAAGGAGCTCAATTCCCTGTCGGCAATTGATTACGAACGTGTTTCCAATGCCAAGAACGAATATCTGGACCGCCTGTACGGCAAGTATGGCCAGGCATGTTTTGAATCCAGGGAATACAAGGCTTTCTTCAAGGCAAACCGTAAGTGGCTTGAACCCTATGCACTCTACCGTTTCCTGAGAGACAGCTACGGTACTGCAGATTTCCACACATGGAAAGAATCCGTGTACAAACCTTCATTGCTTAAAAAGTTTCTTACACCCAAAAGTGAGTACTACAGCCAGATACGCAAGCACATGTTCGTTCAGTTCCATCTGGACAAGCAATTATCGGATGTAAAGAAATATGCAAACAGCAAGGGCGTGCTTCTCAAGGGCGACGTACCAATTGGGCTGAACCGTCACAGTGCAGACGTTTGGATTCACCCGGAGCTGTTCCATACCGATTGCCAGGCAGGTGCCCCACCCGATGCATTTGCAACAGATGGTCAGCGATGGGGATTGCCCACCTACAACTGGGACAACATGGCCCAGGACAACTACTCATGGTTTGCTGAACGTTTCCGCAAGATGGCCGATTATTTCAATGCATACAGGATAGACCATCTGTTGGGATTCTTCCGTATATGGGAAGTACCTCTCAAATACAACAGCGGCCTGATGGGACGTTTTAATCCTGCACGGGCATATACAGCAGCCGAGATTATGGATATGGGATTCAGTGATGCCCCTTCCAGATATGCAACAGCACCTGAAGGTACCCCCCAGACCAATGTCCTGTTCCTGGAGGATATGCATCAGGGCGGTATGTACCATCCGCGCATAAACGGATTCCATACCGATATGTTCAGAGCACTCCCAGAGAACATGCAACAGGCTTTCAGGGTAATTCATGATGACTTTTACTACAAGCGCAACAACAGTTTCTGGAGCCAGGTTGCCATGTCCAAGCTACCTGCTCTAATTGAGGCTACGGACATGCTCGTGTGCGGAGAGGATCTTGGCATGATACCTGACTGCGTACCTCAGGTCATGGATTGCCTAAGAATCCTGGCCCTGGAGGTTCAGCGAATGCCCAAGCAGTTTGGCGTGAGCGTATCGGACCCCAAGAATTATCCTTACATGTCGGTCTGCACCACATCTACCCATGACATGAGTGTACTGCGCGCCTGGATTCAGGATGAGATGGAGCCTAACCCTGTAATAAGCGACAGTCAGGCTACTGCCAGTGTATGTTCCGCCATTATCCAGTCACATCTTGACTCAGCTTCCATGCTTGCAATATTCCCTCTCCAGGACTGGCTTTCCATGAGCACGGAACTCAGGGCATCCAATCCGGAATCGGAACGCATAAATGTGCCGGCCAATCCAGACAACTACTGGTGTTACCGCATGCACATAGGACTTGACAAGCTCTTGCAGGCAAGCGGATTCAACGGTGAAATCAGGAAAATGATTACAAGATCCGGACGCTGATAAACCTTACTGCACAAATAAACGCCCATCATCTTGCTAGCGCGCCTATTTTTAAGTAATTTCGCGTTCAGAAACAAAAACGCGGAATAATGTTTGAAAATCTGTCCGAAAGACTTGAACGCTCGTTCAAAATCCTTAAAGGTGAAGGCAAGATAACAGAGGTTAACGTAGCCGAAACCCTCAAGGACGTACGCAAGGCCCTGCTCGACGCCGATGTAAACTACAAGGTAGCCAAGCAGTTTACAGACACAGTTAAGGAAAAGGCTCTGGGCATGAACGTGCTCACTTCTGTACGTCCGGGCCAGCTCATGGTCAAGGTTGTACATGACGAACTTGCCCAGCTCATGGGCGGTCAGGCCGTAGATATTGATATAAAGGGACACCCGGCTGTCATTCTCATGGCAGGTCTTCAGGGTTCCGGTAAAACCACATTCAGTGCAAAACTGGCAAACCTGCTCAAGAACAAGCGTGCCAAGAAACCGTTGCTTGCAGCCTGCGACGTTTACCGTCCTGCAGCCATAGACCAGCTCAAGGTTCTTGGAGAGCAGATAGGTGTGACCGTTTACAGCGAGCCGGATAACAAAAAACCCGTAGAAATAGCCCAGAATGCCATAAAGGAGGCAAAGGCAAAAGGATATGACGTAGTCATCATAGATACCGCCGGACGTCTGGCCGTAGATGAGATGATGATGCAGGAGATTACCGCAATCAAGGAGGCTGTCCAGCCAAATGAGATCCTGTTCGTTGTAGACTCCATGACCGGTCAGGATGCAGTAAATACTGCCAAGGAATTCAATGACCGCCTTGATTTTACCGGTGTTATCCTTACCAAACTGGATGGTGACACCCGTGGTGGTGCCGCACTCAGCATACGCACAGTTGTAACCAAGCCTATCAAGTTTGTAGGTACGGGTGAGAAGATGGATGCATTCGATGTATTCCACCCTGACCGCATGGCCGACCGCATACTCGGCATGGGCGATATTGTATCGTTCGTAGAGCGTGCCCAGGAGCAGTTTGACGCAGAAGAAGCCAAGCGCCTCCAGAAAAAAATGGGCAAGGGCAAGTTTGACTACAATGATTTCCTTGAGCAGATTGCCCAGATCAAGAAGATGGGTAACATAAAGGACCTTATGGGTATGATACCCGGTGTAGGCAAGGCCATCAAGGATATAGATATAAACGACGATGCTTTCAAGGGCATAGAGGCCATGATTCACTCCATGACTCCCAAGGAGCGTACCACCCCGGAGCTGCTCGACAAGAGCCAGTCACGCAGGGAGCGTATTGCCAAGGGTAGCGGACTGCCTATGGCAGAGGTCAACAAAATGATCAAACAGTTTGAACAGACACGCAAGGTCATGAAAAACGTAGCTGGAGCCAAATTCCCAGCCATGCCAAACATTCCAGGATTCAGAAGATAAACACAATATGCAGTTAATAGACGGAAAGGCAGTTGCAGCACAGGTCAAGCAGGAAATTGCTCAGACTGTTGCAGAAATGGTAGAGAAAGGATTAAAGCGTCCGCATCTGGCAGCCATACTGGTTGGCCACGACGGAGGCAGTGAGACATACGTAGCAGCAAAGGTAAAGGCCTGCGAGGAATGCGGATTCAAGTCCACACTTGTACGCTATGAGGCCGATATTACCGAGCAGCAGCTCCTTGACAAGGTTCAGGAGCTTAACAATGACCCCGATGTAGATGGTTTCATTGTACAGCTTCCACTCCCCAAGCACATCAACGAACAGCACGTAATAGAGGCAATAGACTACCGCAAGGACGTTGACGGATTCCACCCCATCAATGTGGGACGCATGAACATAGGCCTACCCTGCTTTATATCGGCAACCCCTAACGGAATCATGGAGCTCTTAAAGCGCTACAACATTGAGACCCGTGGCAAGAAAGCTGTAGTCCTTGGCCGCAGCAACATAGTAGGCAAGCCAATGGCTAGCCTTCTCATGCAGAAAACCAATCCTGGTGACTGCACCGTTACAATATGCCATAGCCATACAGCCAACATCAAGGAAGAATGCCTTCAGGCCGACATCATAGTTGCTGCTCTCGGACAGCCCGGCTTTGTAACAGCCGACATGGTCAAGCCAGGAGCCGTTATAATTGACGTAGGTACCACACGTATTCCCGATGCCAGCAAGAAGAGCGGTTTCCGCCTGAGCGGTGATGTAAAGTTTGACGAGGTAGCACCCCTGTGCAGCTACATAACCCCGGTTCCCGGTGGCGTAGGTCCCATGACCATCTGCTCACTTATGAAAAATACCCTGCTGGCCGGTCAGAAGGAGATATATAAATGATTAACACCCTGTTACTCATAACATTTTTATTGGGGGACCTATTTGCATTGGTTCCCCAAAATTATTCCTTGCTGTTTGTTGGCGATGCAATGCAGCATAAGGCACAGATAGAATCGGCACTCACCAGGGATGGAGATTACTGCTATGACAACTGTTTTGCGGGTGTTAAGGATGTAATATGTTCTGCAGATCTGGCGATTGCAAATCTAGAAGTATCACTGGGAGGAAAGCCATACTCCGGCTACCCGGCGTTCAGTGCACCGGACCAATACGCCAAGGCTCTGGCCGACTGTGGCATAGACATCCTTATGACCTGCAACAACCACTGTATGGACAGAGGATCGGCCGGATTGGTGCGTACTCTGAATGTACTGGACAGCCTTGGCATAAAGCATTTTGGCACATACCGCAACAAACAGGAACGCGATACCCTGTATCCGCTCATTGCAGAGATTGGACAGCAAAGAATTGCACTGTTGGCATACACTTATGGAATAAACGGTATACCCATGCCCCAAACAGCCATTGTAAACACCATAGACACAGTACAGATAGCGCAGGATATCCAAAAGGCTCGCAGCATGAAACCGGACTGCATAATTGTATGCATGCATTGGGGAGAAGAATACCATACTACTCAAAACAAGACTCAGGAAGAACTGGCCCGATGGCTTGTTGAGGCTGGTGCAGACCACATTATAGGTACACATCCTCATGTTGTACAGCCCACTACCCTTTTACCGGGTTATGGTACACAGAAACACCTTGTTGCCTATTCACTTGGTAACTTTATTTCAAACATGAGTGCCACTAATACAGACCATGGAGAAATGTTGCGTATGGAACTGACCACATACGGCAAGGTAAACTGGCTCAGTTCCTGGCAGAGTATTGGCATTCGCACCATACGCCCCGGCAAGGAAGGCTCCACCATATTTAAAGTAGTTATAAAATAGGTTCTAAAAACATACAATCATACTATTTATCAATCTTTCAATTGATTAATATAGTATTGTGGCATTTCTACTTTCTGATATTTGATTTTTTCAATATCCTTTACACCTTCTTGAATCCAACAGTCATATGATCTGGCAAAAAAATTCACACCTATACCATTACCAAAAATAACTTCTATTGGCTGCCCGTCATCTTCCCATATTTTTATTTTTGCTGCAAAATCCCAGGATAATCGTTCTGTTAATGTATCATATGGACATATCACCTCATAATATTTCCTCCCATTGTTTTTTACTAATATCGGTTCAATTTCAGGTGCTGTTAACATCTCTTTGGTATCATAAAAAAAAGAATGGGTATAATCACTGATTATAGGTGCCGCACCCTCTCTATAATAACCTGGTCCAAAAATTTTTATAACTTCTATTGATTTCTTAACTAGATACGCATGCCTTTCCTGTTTATTCATTTGTCCTAAATTTATCACTTGAGCAGTTAACGACAACGGGAAAAACAGCAATGTACTAAGAAGTATTCTATACATATTCATAATCTCTAACTATTAATTGTAATGCGGGGATCTTTTATCTGGACCAAATTTATATATGGTGTGTTGCTTGCCTACTGGATGACCACCACTTATATTAGGCAGTGGATAATCATACAAAATACCTGGTATTTTAAAAACATTATTAGCTAAGTTATTGTCATCAGTTGAAGGTCCCGTTGTTCTACTATATGATGTCTGTGCTAAATGAAAAGATGTATGAGTGTGAAAAAATGCACATGCCTGTATTCTTTGTTTGGCTGTTTTTAACTCCCTAAGATTAACATACCCACCATCAGGATATGGAACCATAGGCCCTGAGTCCATTTCACAGCACCAAATAGTATGATTTTCGTGGTCATAACAGATCCAAAAGCCGAATTCGCGGCGGCCATCTACTGTACAGCTGTTTATCATTCTATTCCATGCATCGTCCATTTTTGCAATCACGACAGAAGAGTTCATTATTGAATCAACATTAGGATAAGCCATAATAACAGAGTTATTTTCTCCTTTGGTCTTGAATCTAGGGAATAGTCTGTTTTGTTCAAAAAGGTGTTCATTATCATCCAATTCATAATACTCAAGATTGACACAACTAACTAATGAGTAAAATGATAGAAAAACACAAATCAAAGAAATATAATTTTTCATTATATTATCAGCCTTATAGTTTAGATTTCAAATATAATAAAAAAATCCTGCAAGCTGTTGACTTGCAGGATTTAAATTTAGGGTGCCCGGTGGGACTCGAACCCACGACATTCAGAACCACAATCTGACGCTCTAACCAACTGAACTACGGGCACCATCTAGTGCGCTTTCCTTGAAAAGCGGTGCAAAGATACCTCATTTTTCTTAAAACAGAAAACTTTTCCAATGCATTTTTAGGACAAAGCCACAAAAACAATACATTTGCAAAAACGCAAGTATGAAAACAAGAGGATTAGTACTGATATTTGCAGCAATAACAGCCTTTGTGTCATGCAAGGACAACACTGGAGACAAATATGCCTTTCAGTATATAACATTCAAGCAGGACATACCCTACGAAAGAGGCCAGGAACACCCAATGTGCAGTTTTGATATAAATGTACTCAAGGCCCACGGCACAGATACCATATTTGCCGATGCATTCAACAAGGATATATCGGAAAATCTCTTCTCCATGAGTACCACCGATGTAAAACACGCCATGACAGTGTACCTGGATACCATCATCAACAGGTTCAAGAACGACAACCTTGAGCAAAGATCATTTGCCCGCGCCAACAACATGGAGCCCACAGCTATTGACTACGAGTATACTATCAGTACGGATATAAGCTATGGCAACAACAAGGATATAGTGGGATGCCATATCAAATGGTATGAATATACCGGAGGAGCACACGGCACCACCTTTATATCATGCCGCAATTACCGTATTGAAGACGGAAGCCTGGTTACACTGGAAGACTACTTCAAACCAGGATTCCAAAAACGTCTCATACCATTATTGGAGCAGCATCTGTTGGAGTATGCAGGCTGCAGCAACCGCAATGAACTGGATGAAAAGGGATATTTCTCCGATGTTCCAATGTATGTTCCTGAACAGTTTGAAATACTCAGTGATTCTGTCAGGTTCATATTCAACCAATATGACATTGCCCCCTATTCCACCGGCATTACCGTGCTTACGGTTGCCAATAATGAAATAAGGGACATTATCAGATAGTACAGCTATCACTCGTGGGATGCCATGCGCTGCTGGGCCAGTGCCTCATACTTGGTACCAGGACGGCCATAATTGGCATACGGATGTATGGATATTCCACCGCGCGGTACAAACAGTCCGGTCACCTCTATATATTTGGGGTCCATGAGTTTTATAAGGTCTTTCATGATTATGTTTACACAATCCTCATGAAAAGCACCATGATTGCGGAAACTGTGAAGATACAGTTTAAGTGATTTGCTCTCTACCATACGCACGTCTGGTATGTAGCTGATACGCATCTCTGCAAAATCGGGCTGACCGGTAATAGGACATAACGATGTAAATTCCGGACAGTTAAACTTTACCCAATAATCATTATCCCTGTGACGGTTCTCAAATGCCTCAAGCGCAGCCGGATTATAATCTGTAGAATAGCTGGTCTTGTTTCCAAGGGCAACCAGGCCCTCATCCTTTCTATCCTGGGTCATATTATTGTATTTTGCTGAAATTAAACGGATTATACTTTACACTATAGTCATACGTATCTATACCCTCCCAGCCCTTGAGCTTTTGTGCCAGCACTGCAGTAAGAGGCAGGACTATTACTTCATAGAGGGTCTTTACCGTAACCTGGGTAAATACAATTGATACTATTACCCTGAAAGGGAGAACTCCCGCAAATGCCAGTGGATAGAATATGGTGGAATCGGCCAGCTCACCTACAACAGATGATACTACTGCTCGCCAGCCAAATCCCTTACCTTTTGTGGTAACTTTCATCCATGACATTATCCATGCGTTTACGTGGCTGCCAAGAATAAATGCCAGCAGTGATGCGGCCGATGTCCTGGGCACCATTCCAAACAAGGAATTAAAACTGCCTGCCACACTCTGGCTGTCCTCCAAAAGCGGGTCTGGAAGCAAAGTAGCCAGATGTGACATGATAGCCACAAAGGCACTCATTATAAATCCCATCCAGATAACCTGCATTGCCTTACGATAACCGTAGACCTCAGTAAGCAAGTCATTGATTATGTAAGAGATAGGAAACAGAATTACGGCAGCGCTCAATTGCAGTGAGGTATTGCCTACCCGCCACAGACGTGGCACAAAGAAGTTTGATGTAATAAGGCAGACACAGAATGTTACTGCCAGAAACACAAAAGTTGCGGACAGTTCCTGCTGTCCTTTCAGATTGTTTTTAGTCATGTTTTCTTGTTTTTTTAGTGGTTCCAAGCACACTTGCAGCAGACACTTCCCGCTACTCGGCGGCAAAGATACTACAAATAATGATTACTTTTGTACAAACAATCAAGAAGTAAACAGACATGACAGAATCCCAAATCAAGACACCGTGCTATGTTATTGATGTCAATGCCATTGAGAATAATCTTAAGGTGCTCCGTGGCGTTATGGACCGCACTGGATGCCGCATACTGCTGGCCCAGAAGGCGTTCAGCGCATACGCACTCTATCCGTTAGTCTCAAAGTATCTGGCCGGTGCTACTGCAAGTGGCCTGTTTGAGGCAAGGCTCTGTCATGAAGAAATGCCAGGTGTGGAGAATCACATCTACAATCCAGCATTCCGCGAAGAGGATATGCCGGAGATATTCAGTATCTGCGACCACATTGTCTTTAATTCAATTGCCCAGCTACGCAAGTTTGGGCCCCGCGCCAAAGAAGCTGGACTTAAGATAGGACTGCGTATCAATCCCGAGATATCAACACAGGAAAAACATGCCATCTATGATCCCTGTGCTCCGGGCAGTAGATTGGGGGTTACGCTGGAACAGTTTGAATGTGCTCTCGCAGAGGAATCTGAGCATGACAGAACAGCACATTCCAACGGAGTTTTAAGTCTTCTGGACGGCTTTCATTTCCATACGCTGTGCGAACAGGATTCCGATGCCCTTGAGGTAACCCTGGATGTTTTCTGCCAGAAATTTGGCAAATATCTGTCTGGCATGAAATGGGTGAACTTTGGCGGAGGCCACCACATTACCCGCACAGATTATGATATTCCACGACTGGAGCGCTGCATTGCCCGCATGCGTAACAGTTATGGTCTGATGGTGTATCTTGAGCCGGGCGAGGCTGTTGCCATGAACGGCGGATATCTTTATTCTACAGTTCTGGAAATACAGCCAGAGGTGGCCGGTGTAAGGAATGCAATCCTTGATACAAGCGCTGCATGCCACATGCCAGACGTACTCGAAATGCCATACCGTCCACCGCTCAGAGACAGTGGCCAGCCACAGGAAAAGCCATTCACTTACCGTTTTGGAGGCCCTACCTGCCTGGCAGGAGACCGCATTGGCGAATACTCATTTGACCACGAGCTTTCTGAGGGAGAGCGTCTGGTCTTTGAGGACATGGCTATCTATTCTATGGTCAAGAACAACACCTTCAATGGCATGCCATTGCCATCTATCTACGTAAAAAAAGGAAAGGACTTCCAGCTTTGGAAATCCTTTACCTATAATGACTTCAAGTCCAGAGTCTGATTAGTCTGGTCTTGCTACTTTATTGGTAGGATAGTTTATCTTGATTGCCATGGAAACGCCTGTTGTCAGTGTTCCTTCTATATTTATGGTTACCCTGCCATTCTTATATGAGGATGTAAGTTTGCCTGATGTAAAACAGCTTTTCTCGTCGTAAGGAGCGTCCCAGTCAACATTCTGGCCAACTTTTGACCTTACGCCCTCCTCATCCTTGTACAGGTCAACTGTATAAGATATAACATCAGCAGCTGACACAGAATAGGTTTCGGCATTAATACACATTCCAAAAACTTCTATGTTTAATTTAGCCAGATCTACTGTCTTATTCAGATAATTACCCTGGATATAGCCACCAGCAAAACTATTCTCATCACCGCCTTGAATATCTACAACACAGAACTCTCCGTCAACCATGGCATAACCTTCCATACCAAAGGAATATACCTTTCCATTAATAACCATCTGGTTATCACTGATGGATGCAAGCAGTCCATTGCCTTCATCCTCACCTTTCTCCTTGTCACATGACACAAAGCCAAGTGACAGTGCGCAAAGCGCAAACATAAAAAGTTTCTTCATAATTAATATAGTTATAGTTTGTATATCTTGATTGCAAATATACATATAATCCCTGATGCAGATTCTGTTCTACACCAGGGATTTAATTGTTACAGACCTACAGGGGATTTAGTCCACCAGGACTGGATTCTCGTCAACAACCCAAGGCAGACCCCACTTGTTCAGGGCCTCCATGTATGGATCCGGATCAAATTCCTCAACGGTAAATACGCCCGGCTTCTTCCAGAGGCCGTTCATTACCATCATGGTGCCAATCATGGCAGGAACGCCGGTGGTGTAACTGATAGCCTGTGACTCAACCTCCTTGTAGCACTCCTGATGGTCGCATACGTTGTAGATCTTGATTGAGCGCTGCTTGCCGTCCTTGGTTCCGGTAAAGATACAGCCAATGTTTGTCTTGCCTACGGTACGTGGGCCAAGGCTGGCTGGATCAGGCAGCAGGGCCTTGAGTAGCTGTATAGGTACAATCTCCTGACCATTGAACATGATTGGATCTGTGCGCAACATGCCTACGTTCTCAAGACACTTCATGTGTGTCAGGTAGCTCTGGCCGAATGTCATAAAGAAGCGGATGCGCTTTACGCCAGGAATGTTCTTGGCAAGAGACTCTATCTCCTCATGATGTAGCAGGTACATATCTTTCATACCTACCTCCTCAAAGTTATACTCACGCTTTATGCTCATGGCTGGAATCTCAATCCACTTGCCGTTCTCCCAGTAAGAACCAGGGGCCGATACCTCACGCAGGTTAATCTCTGGGTTAAAGTTGGTTGCAAATGGATAGCCGTGGTCACCGCCATTGCAGTCCAGGATATCGATAGTGTCTATCTGGTCAAAGTAATGCTTGAGTGCGTATGCAGTAAATACGCTTGTAACACCCGGGTCAAATCCAGTACCGAGCAGAGCTGTAAGGCCAGCCTCCTTGAATCGGTCCTGATAAGCCCACTGCCATGAATAGTCAAAGTATGCAGAGAAACCAAGCTCCTTGCAGCGCTTCTCATAGATGGCGCGCCATGCAGGGTCCTCAGTATCCTCTGCCTCATAGTTGGCAGTGTCAATGTAATGAACGCCTGTTGCAAGACATGCATCCATGATTGTAAGGTCCTGATAAGGCAGGGCCAGGTTAAGAACTACGTCAGGACGAACCTGTTTGATCAGAGCAATCAGTGAATCAACGTTGTCGGCATCTACCTGGGCTGTGGTAATAACAGCCTTGGTCTTGCCTTCAAGCTTATTCTTCAGAGCTATGCACTTGCTCTCCGTACGGCTGGCAATGCAAATCTCTGTGAATACTGAATCATTCTGGGCGCACTTCTGGATTGCAACCCCGGCTACGCCTCCGCAGCCAATTACAAGAACTTTTCCCATTTTATATAGAATGTTTTTATTCGGTGAATTGGTTAATTACAGTGCCAGGAGCAGTTCACGTACAACCTTGCAGGCTACAGCCGTAGAAACGCCGCTTGGGTCAAGCGATGGACTCAGCTCGTTCACGTCACAGCCCACAATGTTACAGCCACCGCATACGGTTATGATAGCATCCAGCAGGTCCAGGAACTGGACTCCCCCAGCCTCTGGGGTGCCTGTACCAGGAAAAATAGATGGATCCATTACATCCAGATCTATGGTAAAATAGACGTTCTTACCTGCAAGTCCGGCAACGGTCTCCTTAAGGCCTTCAAAGTTGAACTTATGAAGGTCAGTGTGACCGCTGGCAGCCCAATAGAACTCCTCGCGCTCACCTGAGCGTATTCCAAACTGATGGATCTTTCCATCGCCCACCAGGTCATGGCATCGGCGTAACACGCATGCATGAGACAGTTCCACGCCAAGATAGTCCTGGCGGAGGTCTGTGTGAGCGTCAAAATGGATTATATGAACGTCTGGATAACGCTTGAACACCTCACGGAAAGCACCAAGGGTAACCAGGTGCTCACCTCCTATCATGAATGGAATCTTTCCATCATCAAGAATTGTGGCGGTGCGTTCCGATATGGCGTCAAGGGCCATAGCGCTACTACCCATACAGAGCTCTATGTCTCCGCTGTCAAAAACACTAATATCTGTAAGGTCCCTGTCCTGGTATGGGCTGTAGGTCTCAAGTCCAAATGACTCAGACCTTATTGCCTTGCTTCCAAAGCGCGTGCCAGGACGATATGACGTAGTAGAGTCAAATGGAGCGCCAAACAACACTATGCTGGCATCGGCGTATTCGGCATCGGCCCCTATGAAGGTTTCTACATTCTTATTGAGCATATCTCTGTTAGTCTTTTATCTTTTCAACATCCTCAAGCATCTTCTCTACGTACTTAGGCAGCATAAAGCATCCCTTATGAAGGTTTGTGGTGTAGTACTTGGTGTCTATGCCAAGCTTGTTCCACTCTTCTTCACGCAGGTTCTCAACCGGCTTGTACTTCTTTGAGGCAAAGCCCAGGAGCCAGTAGCCCGATGGATAAGACGGGATGTGTGCCTGATATACGCGGCTTATAGGGAAGCTGTTCACAATGCGCTTATGAGCCTTCTGGGTCTCAATGCGGTCCTCATCATAGAAGGGGCTCTGGTGCTGGTTGACCATGATACCGTCCTCTTTCAGGGCCTTGAAACAGCTACCGTAGAACTCACGGGACAGAAGGCTCTCGCCAGGACCAAAGTAACCTGCAGAGTCCACAATGATTATGTCGTAGCGGTTCTCAATGTGGCGTATGTGGCGCAGGGCGTTCTCCTGATAGATGCGGACCTTCTTGTTGCTCAGGCAGCCCGTAATGTCTGGGAAGAAACGCTTGCATGCATCTACAACTCCCTCGTTCATTTCTACAAGGTCTATGCGTTCAACGCTGGGATACTTGAGCAGTTCCCTAACGTTGCCGCCATCGCCGGCACCGAATACCAGAATGTTCTTTGGGTTTGGATGTACGGCCATAGGAACGTGAGTCAGCATCTCGTGATAGATGAACTCGTCACGCTCGGTCATTATTATATATCCGTCAACAACCAGCACGCGGCCAAAGTCAACAGACTCAAAAATATCTACACGGACATAGTCACGCTCTTCTGAATAGAGGTGCTTGTTTACGCGGATAGAGAACTTTACATTCTCAGAATGCATTTCAGAAAACCAGTATTCCATAGGGCATCAGTATGTAGAGTTTTCCTTGATAACGTTCAGACGCTCAATCTTTTCATCCTCTGGACCAGACATTGAGCAACCCTTCTCCTTGGCATAGAGAATGTAGTCAATGATTTCCTGGGTTATTCTTTCACCCGGAGCCAGAATAGGAATACCCGGAGGATAGCACATTACGAACTCCGTACAGATACGGCCGTTGGTCTCACGTATAGGAATCATCTCCTCCTTCTGTGCGTAGAATGCTTCCTGCGGAGTCATTACCACCATAGGGTTGATATATTCATGGTCAAACAGACCAGAACGTGAGCGCTTGTAGCGGCGGCGTATGTCATAGAGCGCGCTTACAAGTCTCTCAACTTCTCGCATACGGTCACCAATTGAGATGTATGCCAGTACGTTGCCCAGATCACCAAGTTCCAGCTGGATGTCATATTCATCACGCAGCAGGTCATAGACCTCAATACCTGCCAGTCCTATATCAAGTGTAAAGACTGTCAGTTTGGTGGTATCAAAGTCATATACGCTGTCATCGTTGATCAGCTCCTTGCCGTATGCATAGTATCCGCCAATCTTGTTTATCTCCGTGCGGGCGTAGTCGGCTATCCGGCACACCTCAGCAAACTCGTCACGGCCACGGAGTGCCAGGTTGCGGCGGCTTATGTCAAGGCTGGCCAGCAGCAGGTATGATGCACTGGTGGTCTGTGTAAGGTTTATTACCTGGCGCACGTAACCCGGACTGACCTCCGGGCCCACCAGCAGGATTGAGCTCTGGGTAAGACTACCACCGGACTTGTGCATGCTCACGCAAGACATGTCTGCTCCTGCCTCCATGGCAGTCATAGGCATGTTGTCGCTGAAATAGAAATGTGTGCCGTGAGCCTCATCTACCAGCACCATCATTCCGTTCTCATGAGCAAGCTCAACAATTTTCTTAAGGTTAGAGCAGATACCGTAGTAGGTAGGATTGTTTACCAGGATTGCTACTGCATCGGGATTCTCCTGAATAGCCTTCTCAACCTGAGAGATTTTCATGCCAAGAGCTATACCAAGGCGCTTGTCTGTATCAGGGTTCACATAGACAGGAACCGCTCCGTTTACTACAAGAGCGTTGATTACACTGCGATGTACGTTTCGTGGAAGGATAATCTTGTCACCTTTCTTAGTGGCTGTAAGTACCATGGTCTGTACTGCACTTGTGGTACCACCCACCATAAGGAATGCGCTCGATGCTCCAAAGGCATCGGCAGCAAGCTGTTCGGCCTCTTTTATGACCGATACCGGATGACACAGATTGTCAAGAGGTTTCATAGAGTTGACGTCCAACTCCAAACACTGTTTTCCAAATAGTTTTACAAGTTCAGGGTTACCCCTTCCGCGCTTGTGACCGGGAACGTCAAATGGAATGACACGTTTCCTTCTGAACTCGTCTAATGCCTCGTAGATAGGCGCCTTGTCCTGATTCATCTACCTTGCTACAAATTTTTAAAAGTCCAACCATCCAGCCTCTTTCCTGTTCCACAAGTGGAGACAAAAAAAAGACATAAACAATAAAACCTTTCTTGTTTACGTCTGTACGCAGGGTATATGTCCCATGCAGCACAAATGATCAGAGTCTATATAGTAAGAATTACTTTTACTACTCTTATTGACCGTTTTCCAAGTCGGGTGGTTATAAAGTAACCAACTTAAAAAATAGGGTACGTTACCGTACACAATGTGCGAGAAAGCGCACAACTCAATAATAGGAAAACTCTGATTCAATCCATACTGCTTTCCTAAGCGCAAAGATACGTTCTTTTTTTATCAAGGCAAGTTTTTATACAATAATTATTCCAAACAGTAGGTATAATAGTGCGAAAACGAAAAAAGGCCGCCAACGGCGACCTTTGAATCAGTAGGAATTTTAGTGATCTGAAAAATCATATAGTCTATTTGAAAAGGTTTGCTTTTGAGCAATAGAAGAGTACAAAAATAGAATTTGTATTATCAGAATATGTTTTTGAAAAATGACAATGAGATTAACAGAATGAGCACTACCTTTGTGATATAATTATGGAACCAGCACTGTATCTTATTCCCAATCTGCTTGGCGAGATACTTGTGTTCTGCTTTTATAGACAATTATGAGAATGCATTCCTCTATGTCATACATCAAACATATTGTAGCAGTACTCCTCGCATTGTTGATGTGTGGCCCTGTGAGCGCCCAAAAAGTCGATGTCCTCTCTAATCCTATATCCGCTGACAGCATAGAGCATATAGGAGCTTCTGCATTCATCGCTGACAAACAGCAGTATCTGGACAGCCTGTCTGCCGTCTTCAGTGGCAGAAACCTTCACATATATAGTGAAGGACTCCTGCGTAGTACCACCGCATATACCGCCTCCGATACTATAGGCGCATCCATGCGTGCCGTTTATGTCGTAAAGCGACCTTTTAATGTTACTTCCAGTGTGGTATTACCCTGGTATGGACAACCAGGTATGGGTACACAAATCAAGACTCCAATTCCAATTAATGATTTAGTCAAACAAGGTTTTTTAAAAAAAATTAAATAATAAATGCCGAATGAATGTATTTGAATTGCAAAAGAAACTGGATGATGCAGGTGTTCCAAGATGTTGGTATCATGTAGAGGGACTTCCAGTCCCATACGGATTTGAGGGGGAAACTATGCTAAAAAAGGAACAAAGGATTGACGGGAAGACAATGTGGGTCTATTTTGTTTTGCTCGATCGTCGTGTTAAGTCAGATGTTCATTATTTTGAGACAGAATCAGAAGCATTTGATTATTTATATACCATCATGACAAAATCTTGGCAGAACTATAAATTATATTACAAAGAGAACAGGAAACTTGCAAAGAGTTATAAAGATAAGGAAATCTACAGACTGCTTTATCGAATTCACAAAAAGTCTGTTGCCAGAAAGTTTGTCTATTGTTATGGGGTTAAAAGAATACAATTAATAAATGACATTTGCGAATTGGATACCAAAATCAAGATGCTTCTCAAAGATGACCAATGCTCTATAGAGAATATAATTAAGCCCAATAACGAGAAGTTTTACAAAATTGTATGTTGTAAATTTGAAATTACACTTGATGAGATGAACGGCAAATGGATAGTAATGAATATACGCCATGGTTTTTTTGACAACTATTTAAATATAGGTGAGCTAAATAGTGAAACCGATGCATGTACTGCGTTTTTTTATTTCTTCAGAAGAAAATATTGATTAGAAATATGTAAGTAGCTTGACTCAAATGATGTATTGTAACCGGAGCATACTGAGTTTATAGGTATCCAGTGAAAACATATAAGGTATAAACTTTGTCGGGATGCCGGAGCGTTAGCGAGCGCGGCCGGAGGCCGCTTGTTCGCGAATGCGAACTAAAAAAAGGCTTGCCGAATCCTTTCATCCATAAACGACAAGAGGCCGCTTATTAGCGACCTCTTTGTCGGGATGAAAGGATTCGAACCTTCGACCACCTGGTCCCAAACCAGGCATTCTAACCGGACTGAACTACATCCCGAAAGCCTTTCGTTCTGAAAAGCGGCACAAAGGTATGATATTCCTACAAGAACAGCAAGCTTTACCGCCGCTTTTTTTCAAAAAAAAGCTCTTTATTTTAAAATTTCGTATGCCTTGAAGCACTTAACCAGTTTTTCGGTAGCAATATCTATCTGCTCCTTGGTATGTGTAGCCATGAGAGAGAAACGTATAAGAGTATCCTCTGGGGCACATGCCGGTGGAATAACCGGGTTTACAAACACTCCTTCCTCAAACAGCATCTTTGTAATAAAGAAGGTCTTGTAGAAGTCCCTTATATATAAAGGTATGATTGGGGTCTGGGTCTTGCCTATCTCAAATCCAAGCTGGCGGAAATTATTCAGGGCATAGTTGGTAAGATCCCACAGATGCTGTATTCTTTCCGGCTCATTCTTCATGATCTGCAGCGCAGCACGTGCAGCTGCAGTAGCAGCCGGAGTATTGCTGGCACTGAAAATATAGGAGCGGGAGTGGTGTCTGACCCAGTTTATTATATCCTTGTCGGCAGCAATGAATCCACCTATTGCAGCTAGAGACTTACTGAAAGTACCCATTATTACATCCACCTGATCTGTAAGGCCAAAATGGTTGCACACTCCGCGGCCGTGGTCACCCAGCACTCCAAGTCCGTGAGCCTCATCAACCATGATGCTGCAGTTGTACTTGTCCTTGAGTGCTGCAATACCGGGCAGGTCTGCCAGATCTCCCTCCATACTGAACACACCGTCAACTACCACGAGCTTGAGTGAATCGGGTTCGCATCGGCTCAGGACTTTCTCGAGCGATGCCATATCATTGTGCTTGAACTTGAGTGGCTTGGAGAATGACAGACGGCGTCCGTCTACGATTGAGGCATGGTCAAGCTCATCGCAGACTATATAGTCATCGCGGCCCATAAGGCATGAAACCGTACCCAGATTGGTCTGGAAGCCAGTTGAGAATATTATGGCGTCGTCCTTACCCACAAATTCTGCCAGTTCAGCCTCAAACTCCTTATGGATATCCAGTGTTCCGTTCAGATAACGTGAACCGGCACATCCGGTACCGTATTTTTTTGTTGCCTCAACAGCAGCCTCAATTACTTTGGGATGATTGGTCAGACCAAGATATGAATTGGAACCGAACATGAGAACGTCTCGTCCCTCCATCAGTACCTGGGTATCCTGCTGACTTGAGATACACCTATGATAGGGATAAATACCCTGCGCCTTACCTTCCTGTGGAAGCGTGTATTGTGCGCATCTTTCGCTAAGTTTGCTCATAATGGCGCAAAATTACTCAATTACTCAGATTGTGCAACCTATTTTTCATAACTTAGCGACCGGATTATACACGCCCAATGAAAAGAAAGGTAGTATTCGTATTCAACCCCATCTCCGGTAGCCATAGACTCATCCCTATCCTACCTGTCATAAAGAACCACATAAACCGTGACCTGTATGATTTTGAAATTGTATCTACGCAGTATAAGGGTCACGCCCAGGAACTTGCCCGCAGTTACGCTGACAAGGGCTACGATGCAGTTTTTGCAGTAGGTGGTGACGGAACGGTAAATGAGGTTGGATGCGGACTGATTGGTACCGATACGTCACTGGGCATTATTCCATGCGGTTCCGGAAACGGCCTGGCCAGACATCTGGGAATATCTACTGATCCATTTCTTGCAGTAAAATGGTTAAACAAATCCAAGTTTACACGAATGGATTATGGGCTCATAAATGAACATCCATTCTTTTGCACCTGCGGAGTTGGATTTGACGCCCAGATAAGCATGCGTTTTGCAAATTCAAGCCGACGCGGCATTGTTACCTACATGGAGAACATACTAAAGGAGATATTATCCTACAGGCATGAGTCATACCAGCTTTCCATAGACAGAAGCGGCTATAAGGCCGAGGCTTTCATAGTAACGGCTGCCAATGCCGCGCAATGGGGCAACAACGCATTCATTGCGCCTCTGGCATCGCTCCAGGACGGAAAACTGGATATTGCCGTAGTACCTCCGTTTGCCCCTATTGACGTACCACTCCTGGCCATGCAGCTGTTTACAAAGCAATTGGACAAGAACAATCACATCCAGAGCTACCGCTGCAGCGAGCTTACCATCTCACGCAAACAGGAAGGTGTGGCCCATTTTGACGGAGACCCCATGATGACCAGCCCGGATGTTCACATTTCCATAGTGCCGCAGGGACTGGGAATCCTCATTCCAGACAAACCCCGCAACATCTGATACGGCTTAATAATTTAAGTAAAAATCTCTTACAAGCTCAATGTATTCCGGAGTCTCATTTCCCTGAGAATCCCTCATATTGAGTGTATCTGACTGCATAGGTACATACTGCTTGGAGAATGACAGCAATGACCGCTTGGGTGCCTTTCCGCTGACTGTAACCACATGGGTTATGTGCAACAGGCAGAATCCAGCCAGCTGTGCCTGTTTCTGAAATGTTCCAACGGCATTGGTTGGGAGCACAACAGACAGTATTCCATTATCCTTGAGCAAGCTGTATGAACACCTAGCCAGCACATCAAAGCTAAGCGAGTCTGTGTGGCGCGCCATGTTCCGTCCTCCATCCGGTCCCAGAAGGGAATTGCAGAAATAAGGGGGATTGCAGACTATCCTGTCAAAACAGCAGTGTGGTTCAAAAACGGCAATATCTGTGTTTTCCACACGGATTACGCCATTCCACCGGGAATTAGCAACATTCTGACATGCCTGAGCCGCAGCCTCCGGATTAATCTCTACAGCCGTAACGGACAGGGCGCCCCTTTGGGCTGCCATAAGAGCTATCAGTCCTGTTCCCGTGCCTATATCGAGCACTGTCATTCCCGGGGTTAAAGGGAACCATGCACCCAGAAGGACACCATCGGTGCCGGCTTTCATGGGAGTTTTTTCCTGATCTACCCTGAATTGTTTGAATTCGAAATATGAATTTGACATTGTATGGCGCAAAAGTAAGTTTTTTAAGTGCAATTGACTAACTTTGCAAGCTGTTAAAATAAAAATATGAGTAAAAAGAAATCAGAAGACATGGAGCCATTCAACGATTCCACATCGGGCTTTTCTATGATTGCCGATTTTGACGGCAATGTGGATTCGATACTGGACTCCGCCATGGACGATATTGTTCCAATCCTGCCATTGAGAAACATGGTTCTGTTCCCTACCGTTGTCATGCCTGTAGCAGTAGGACGCAAGTCATCACTTAAACTTGTCCAATCTGTTGCATCGGGCAACAGGACTATTGCGGTATTCTGCCAGAAAGACCAGGAGACAGAAAAGCCCGGATTGAGCGACCTTTATTCCACTGGCGTATTAGCCAAGATCATACGGGTTTTTGACATGCCCGACAGGAGCACTACTGTTGTACTTCAGGGTATGCAGCGTATCAGGCTCAAAGAAATCGTATCGGACACACCATATCTCCAGGGCCGTGCTGAGCTGTACCCGGAGGGTCTGCCCCCTACCCGCAGCAAGGAGTTCAAGGCTATTGTGGAATCATGCAAGGATTCTGCAGCCAAGTACATAAAGCTGACCGATAATATCCAGCCCGATGCCACATTTGCGCTTAAGAACATTACCAACGGCCTGTTCCTTACAAATTTTATCTGTGCCAACATGCCGTTCGATATCAGGGACAAGGCACGTCTGCTGCGTGAGCCTACCTGTGAGAGCCGCGCACTGAACCTGCTATCGGTCATGAACCGCGAGATCCAGCTGGCTGAACTCAAGATGAACATCCAGCGCCGCACCCATGAGGACATAGACAAGCAACAGAAAGAATACTTCCTCCAGCAGGAACTCAAGAACATACAGGATGAGCTGGGTGGCAGCGTACAGGATCAGGATATCCGCGAAATGCGCCAGAAAGCCGAGCAGAAAAAATGGAGCAAGGATGTAGCTGCCGTGTTCGATAAGGAACTTGCCAAGCTGGAAAGGACCAACCCGCAGTCTCCAGACTACAATGTTCAGCTTTCATACCTGCAGACCATACTCAGCCTGCCATGGGACGAATACTCCCAGGACAACCTGGACATGGACAATGCCCGCAAGACCCTTGACCATGACCACTATGGTATGGAAAAGGTCAAGGAGCGCATACTGGAGCATCTGGCTGTAATGAAACTGCGTGGCGACCTTAAACCACCCATACTCTGCCTGTACGGCCCTCCCGGTGTTGGTAAGACATCTCTGGGAAAGTCTATTGCTGCGGCCCTCAAACGCAAGTATGTGCGCGTGTCACTGGGCGGTCTGCACGATGAGGCAGAGATCCGCGGACACCGCAAGACCTATATAGGCGCCATGCCGGGACGTATCATAAAGGGACTGGTCAAGGCTGGTTCATCCAACCCTGTATTCATTCTCGATGAGATTGACAAGGTTAGCCAGATGACCCATCAGGGCGATCCGTCATCGGCCCTCCTGGAGGTTCTGGATCCCGAGCAGAACAATGCCTTCCATGACAATTACCTGGACCTGGATTACGATCTGTCCAAGGTAATGTTCATAGCTACCGCAAACAATATAAACTCCATACCAGCCCCTCTGCTGGACCGTATGGAACTGATTGAAGTAAGCGGATATATTACAGAAGAGAAGATTGAGATAGCCAAACGCCATCTGCTGCCCAAGGAGATGGAGGCAAACGGACTCAAGAAAGGTAGCCTGAGCATCAGCAAGGCGGCAATTGAGTCTATCATTGAGGACTACACCCGCGAATCCGGAGTACGTGAACTGGAGAAAAAGCTGGGCAAGGTATGCCGCAAGACTGCCTGCGAACTGGCCATGAATCCAGATGCCGGTAAGCGCACGGTAAAACCTGAACATCTCAAGGAGGTTCTGGGAACCCGCCCTTATTCCAGGGACAAGTACCAGGGCAATGACTACGCCGGTGTAGTAACCGGACTGGCCTGGACGGCAGTAGGAGGAGAGATCCTGTTTGTAGAGTCATCACTGAGCCGCGGCAAGGAAGGTAAGCTCACGCTGACCGGCAATCTGGGTAACGTAATGAAGGAGTCGGCCATGCTGGCCATGGAATATATACGTGCACATGCAGACCTGCTTAACCTTGACCCTGCGGTATTCAGCTCATGGAACGTGCACATCCACGTACCCGAGGGTGCCATTCCAAAGGATGGTCCATCGGCCGGAATTACAATGGCCACATCCATTGCATCGGCCTTTACCCAGAGAAAGGTAATGCAGAACCTGGCCATGACGGGCGAGATTACCCTGCGCGGAAAGGTCCTGCCAGTAGGTGGAATACGTGAAAAGATCCTGGCAGCAAAGCGTGCCGGCATAACAGACATAATCCTGTGCTCCGAGAACCGCCGCAACATTGAGGAGATACCGGAGGAATACCTTAAAGGCCTGAGTTTCCACTACGTGGACAAGGTTAGTCAGGTCTGGGACCTGGCACTTCTCCCCGATAAGGTAACGGATGCACTGGATATTGTTCCAATTACAGAAAAAGAAAAGTGAAAGTTAACCTTAAAGGATTGCAGTTCGAACTGCAGCACACAGACTCAGGCAGTCATGCCAGAGCCGGCAGGATTACTACAGGACATGGTGTTATAGAAACGCCAATCTTTATGCCTGTAGGCACTGTCGGTTCAGTCAAGGCTGTCAGTATGCCCGAGCTCAAGGAAGACATCAAGGCCCAGATTATCCTGGGCAACACATATCACCTGTACCTGCGTCCCGGACTTGACGTCCTGGAAAAGGCGGGTGGCCTGCACAAGTTCAACTCTTTTGACCGCCCCATGCTCACTGACAGTGGCGGTTTCCAGGTCTTTTCCCTGACTGGGCTCAGAAAGATGAAAGAGGAAGGCGTAACATTCCAGTCGCATATTGACGGATCACGCCATCTGTTCACCCCTGAGCGCGTCATGGATATTGAGCGTAGCATTGGTGCAGACATCATGATGGCCTTTGACGAGTGCTGTCCCGGAACAGCCGACTACAGGTATGCCCGTGAGTCCATGGAGCGTACCCACCGCTGGCTGGACCGATGCATACAGCGTTTTAATGAGACTGAGCCCAAATACGGTTATCATCAGGCCCTGTTCCCCATTGTACAGGGCTGTACGTACAAGGACCTGAGGGCTGCATCGGCCCAGTACATTGCATCCACTGACCCTGAGGGTTGCGCAATAGGCGGACTTGCAGTAGGAGAACCTACCGATGTAATGTATGAGATGATTGATGTGGTAAATGCCATACTGCCAACAGACCGTCCACGCTATCTCATGGGCGTAGGAACACCGGCCAACATCCTGGAAGGCATTGAACTTGGAGTGGACATGTTTGACTGCGTAATGCCCACACGCAACGGACGCAATGCCATGCTGTTTACCAAGGACGGAATAATAAACATCCGGAACAAGAAATGGGAGGATGCATTTGAGCCTATTGAGCCAGACGGAGCATCGGAGGTTGACACGCTCTATACCAAAGCATACCTGCATCATCTGTTCAAGGCTCAGGAATACCTGGCCCTCATGATAGCATCCCGCCACAACCTGGCATTCTATCTGTGGCTTGTAAAAGAGGCTCGCAAGCACATTCTGGCAGATGATTACCACGAGTGGAAAGAGGTTATGGTAAAACGTGTAATGTCTAGACTCTAAACCGTATCAGGCGTTATGAAAGCTATAAGACACAGACTGTTAAAACGGCTTGACTGGTATATCATAGGAAAGTTCCTGGGTACATTCTTTTTCTCCATAGTCCTGATAATCGTGATTTTTGTTGTTTTTGACTTTAACGAGCATATTGACAAACTCAACCAGGCCACAACACACGAGATCATCTTTGACTACTACCTGAACTATATTCCGTGCTTTGCCAACATGTTCAGTTCCCTGTTCGTGTTCATTGCTGTTATATTCTTTACGTCAAAATTGGCTGAGAACTCTGAGATAATTGCAATGTTCTCTACCGGCATGAGTTTTAGGCGCATGATGGTCCCCTACCTCATCTCTGCCACACTGATTGCCGGCATGTCATTTATCCTGAGTTCAGAAATCATACCAAAGAGCAATGTTACCCGACTCAAGTTTGAGTCCAAATATAAGATGAGCCACTCCAACCGTAACAATTCCGAAGGAACGTATAACATACAGCTGGAGGTTGAGGATGGCGTGATAGCCTATATGGAGAGTTTCCAGACTTATAACATGACTGGCTACCGCTTTGCCCTGGACAAGTTCGAGGGTAAGAAACTGGTATCCCACATGACAGCCCGCAGCATTGCATACGATACCCTTTCCACCGAGAAATATCACTGGACGGTAAAGAATGCCATGATACGTGATATGTCCGGAACCATTGAGAACATCTCCCAGATAATTGAGATGGATACCATTATCAGATTTGAGCCGGCAGATTTCCTGGTGGAGAACGGACAGCAGGAAACCATGTCATCGGCCCAGCTCAGGGATTATATAGAAAGGCAGAAACAACGCGGCATAGCCAATGTGCGCGATTTTGAGATAGAATATCACAAGCGCTACGCTATGTCATTTGCAGCCATTATCATGACTGTTATGGGTGTATCCCTGTCCAGCCGTAAGCGCAAGGGCGGCATGGGACTCAACCTGAGCATAGGACTTGTACTGAGTTTTGCATACATCCTGTTCCAGGAGGTTTCATCCACATTTGCGGTAAAAGGTGTTATGTCGGCTTTCTGGGCCGAGTGGTTACCCAACCTGATATTTGTACCTATAGCACTATTCCTATTCATTAAGGCACCAAAATAATGAGATTTGACGAATTTGACTTTAATTCTGACTTGCTGAATGCAATAGACTCAATGAATTTCAGAGAGTGCACTCCCATTCAGGAGCAGGCCATACCACACCTCCTTGAAGGAAAGGACCTGATAGGAATAGCACAGACTGGAACAGGAAAGACTGCAGCATACCTGCTGCCGGTTCTTGACAAGCTCTCATGGGGTGACTATCCCGAGAATGCAATCAACTGCCTGATCATGGTGCCCACACGCGAACTGGCCCAGCAGATTGACCAGCAGGTAGAGGGATTCTCCTATTTTACCAATGTGTCCAGCACTGCCGTCTATGGCGGTAATGACGGAATACGTTTTGAGCAGGAAAAGCGTGGCTTTGCCATGGGTGCCGATATTGTGGTAGCTACACCAGGACGTCTTATCAGTCATATCAGTCTGGGAAACATAGATCTTTCCAAGGTATCGTTCTTTATCCTTGACGAGGCTGACCGCATGCTGGACATGGGTTTCTATGATGACATAATGCAGATAGTCAAGAAACTGCCGCGCGAGCGCCAGAACATGCTCTTCTCTGCAACCATGCCCCAGGAAATCCAGAACATGGCCCGTACCATACTGCATAACCCCGTAGAGGTTAAGCTGGCCGTATCCAAACCGGCCGAAAAGATCATGCAGGCGGCATATATCTGTTACGAGGCACAGAAACTCAGGATAATACAGAGTCTGTTTACCAACAACGCACCAAAGAGGGTAATAGTATTCTCATCATCCAAGCTCAAGGTAAAGGAAATCACCAAGTCCCTGATACGCCTTAAACTCAATGTTGGCGAGATGCACTCAGACCTGAGCCAGGCTGAGCGCGATGACATAATGCTGCGTTTCCGCAACGGACACATAAACATTCTTGTTGCAACCGATATTGTGTCACGCGGTATAGATATTGATGATATTGATCTGGTAATCAATTACGATGTTCCACATGACCCGGAGGATTACGTACACCGCATAGGCCGCACGGCAAGAGCCGGTGCCGATGGCTGTGCCCTTACCTTTGTAAGTCAGGAAGAACAGAATAAATTCCATCATATAGAAAAGTTCCTGGAAAAGGATGTATATAAGGTGCCCATGCCACCCGAGCTGGGAGAATCGCCAGAGTACTCCCCTATCTCTTTTTCCGGAAAACGCCGCAAAGGGCATGGCCATGGAGGTCACCACTCAGGTGGACACCACAAGCCTAATGGAAATAAAGGAGGAAACGGAACCCCACGCCGTAAGCCACAGCAGTAGGGTTGCAGTCCTCAGTACTGTTCCTTATCGTTAGGGAAATCGCAGTTCTTTACGTCTTCAACGTAACGGCCCACTGCACCGGTAATGATTTCATAAAGATTTGCATAGCGGCGCAGGAAACGTGGGCTGAACTCGTTGTTCATGCCAAGCATGTCGGCTACCACAAGAACCTGGCCATCCACCTGGCCACCGGCTCCTATTCCTATAATAGGAATACTTACCTCCTTGGCTACACGCTCTGCCAGTTTTGCCGGGATCTTTTCCAGGACAATGGAAAAACAGCCAACTTCCTCAAGCTTGTGTGCATCGGAAATGAGTTTTTCGGCCTCTGCATCCTCCTTGGCACGTACGGCATAAGTACCAAACTTATTGATTGACTGAGGTGTAAGTCCCAGATGACCCATAACAGGAATACCAGCCTGTATAATATGACGGATAGAAGGCAGGATTTCCTCGCCACCCTCAAGTTTAAGGGCATCGGCATGAGATACCTTCATGATCTTGATTGCATTGGTAACAGCCTCCGAATCGTTGATCTGGTATGTACCAAAAGGCATGTCAACCACAACCAGGGCACGCTGTACACCACGTACTACAGACTTGGCATGATATATCATCTGATCCAGTGTGATAGGAAGCGTGGTCTGGTTACCGGCCATGACATTCGATGCGGAATCACCTACAAGAATCACATCAACACCGGCACCGTCCACCATCTTTGCCATGGTGTAGTCATAAGATGTAAGCATTGATATTTTCTCACCACGCTGTTTCATCTCCCTGAGACGCTGTGTGGTCACTTTTCTCTTATCATCTGTAATATATCCCATAATTATGAAATAAAAAATCTTATTGCGAGTATGTAAATAGGAACGCAAAGGTAAGCATTTATCATGTTCATTTATTATTTTTGAATACTTTAAGAACCTTATGAACACAGACCGTAAACTTACAATCTACAAGGCATCGGCCGGATCGGGAAAAACATTCCGTCTGGCAGTAAGCTATATTGCCATGCTGATTAAGAATCCGCAGTCATACAATACCATACTGGCGGTTACTTTTACCAACAAGGCAACAGCCGAAATGAAACGCCGAATACTGTCTCAGCTATATGGTATTGGACACGGACTTGACAGTTCCAGGAGCTACTACCAAGAGATCCGCAGGCTCAACCCTACCCTTACAGAACAGACCATACGCCACAATGCAATACTGGCATTGGACAACATACTGCAGGACTATGGCCATTTCCGTGTGGAAACCATAGACAGTTTCTTTCAGGGAGTATTGCGTGGACTTGCCCGTGAACTCCAGCTGGGCAACGGTCTGGCAGTTGAACTGGACACCCAAAAGGTGATCAGTGATGCCGTAACGGATTTTCTTGCCAACCTTGAGCCCAAGAGCCAGGACATGGCCAATGTTAGCCGCTTTATAATGGGCAACATTGAGAACGATGCCAACTGGAACATAGACGCCAGTCTAAAGGAGTTCTCCAAGGAGCTTTTCAGCGAGGTATTCATGCAGAAAGGAGAAAAACTCAAGGAAATCCTCTCCACGCCCAATGCCATCTCCGATTATCAGGATAACCTTATTAAGGCGCGTAATGCCGTTTTGCCGGAACTAAAGCAGCAAATCCTGAATATAGGAAAGGAGATCATGGATGCCATATCGGCAGCCGGATATGGCATAGAAGTATTCAAAAGCCATATAAAAGGGTCTATAATGGGAACTGTAACTGGAGACATCCTTGGCAAAGAGCCGAGCAAGACAATGCTCAGTTCATGCACAGCCCCAGAAGTCTTTTATAAAAAGGAGACATTAAAGAAAGACCCATCTCTGCGTACTCTTGCAGAGAGCCGTCTGTGCCAGTGCATGCAGAAAGTAATTGACATCAATAACGAATACACGTTCTACAACAATTCATACTCTGCCGCGCTCAAGTATCTGTACCAGCTGAGTTTGCTGCTATCAATCCGTACGCGCATAGATAACCAGAACCAGGAACTGGGCCGTTTTGTATTGGCCGATACCCCAAAACTGCTGGCCGGACTCAGGCAGGGAGATACATCTTTTGTATTTGAAAAGACTGGCAGTTTTACAGACCACTTAATGATAGATGAGTTCCAGGACACATCGGGCCTGCAGTGGAAGAACCTGTACCTATTGCTCCTGGAATGCCTTTCCCGAGGTAAAGAGTGCCTTGTTGTGGGAGATGTAAAACAGTCTATCTACCGCTGGAGGAACAGTGACTGGAACATACTCAATACCGGAATAGAAGAAAAACTGGGAAACTATTCCAAGGTGGAGACCATGACCCAGAACTACCGCAGTCAACAGGCTGTGATAGATTTCAACAACAGGCTGTTCCCTTCTGTTGAGAAATACATCCAGGAGTACAACATGTCTATTACAGGCACTGAATTCCCTGCTCTTGGAAAAGCGTATGCCGATGTCTGTCAGGATTGTACCAGGAAGAGTTCTCAGGGATTTGTGTCCATGAACATGATAAACACGAATCTTAAAGGCCAGAATCTGACAGACGAAATCTGCCAGCGCCTGTCTGATTGCCTGGACAAGCTCATGGAAGCAGGTGTAAGACAGACCGATATTGCCATGCTGTTCAGATCTCGCAAGGAGATTAGCAAAGTGGCAACATGGTTTGCCGCCAACCGTCCCGATATCCGCATGATATCAAGTGAGGCTTTCCGTCTGGATTCATCGGTTCCGGTACGCATACTCATAAATGCACTGCGCTGGATATCCGACAGGCAGAACAAGGTTGCGCTGGCAGACATGATCTGGGAATGGAAAAAGTACGTGCTCAAGGAGGATGTGTGCATTCAGGATACCGTTCATGACATGGAACAGAAACTTCCAGAGTCTATGGCCGGCAAGTGGGAACTGCTCAGGCAGATTCCTTTATATGAACTGGTAGAAAAGCTTTATTCAGACCTGGAACTTAACAGGATAGAAGGCCAGGACCAGTATATCCTTACCCTGTTTGATACGGTAAGTGACTGGCTCAGGCACAATCCGGGAGACATTCAGGTATTCCTTACAGACTGGGAGGACAGTCTTCATGGCAATAGAATACCTGTAACCCATGCCGATGGCATAAGGCTTGTAACCATCCATAAATCCAAGGGACTTGAATACCATACTGTTATAATCCCGTTCTGTGACTGGGAAATAACAAAAAGCAGTAGCGCAAAAGAAGACAGACTCTGGGTTGTGCCCAACGGCGAACCATTCAACAGCATCCCCCTGTTGCCAGTTGCATTTGGAGACAGCCTACGGACATCGGCCTTCAGAGACAGCTACATAGATGAGGCAGGCCTGCAGGCTGTGGACAACATGAACCTGTTGTATGTAGCCTTTACAAGAGCCGTTGGCAACCTGATTGTATTTGCAAGCAAACACAACAAAAATGGAAACTGCGTATGCAATATTCTTGAAAGCAGCCTTATTGATGTTTTTGGATGTAAGGACGAGGACGGAATCATAAAATACGAGAGTGGCACCATTTATCCACATCAGGAGGAGGAAAGCAGTAAAAGCGACAACCCTTTTGACGCTGAGATGGCTCCCCTGGATATTAGCATGCAGTCATTTCCCATGAACGCCCAGTTCCGTCAGTCAGGTGAATCTGTGCGCTTTACTCAGGCCGCCCAGGATTCTACAGATAATCAGCAGGACTATATAAATCGCGGAAAGATGCTCCACGACCTGTTCTCAAGAATAAGGACCATGGCCGATATTGACACTCAGGTGGACAGCCTGTTTGGCAACGGACTGATAGACAGCCAGCAGCAGGCCAATGAGCTCAAGCATGCCATACACAGGCACATACAAGAATCCGGAGTGGGTTCATGGTTTGACGGCAATTATCGCCTTTTCAACGAGACATCCATCCTGTTCCGCGACAACGGTGTAATGCAGACAAGACGCCCCGACCGTGTAATGATCATGCCCGATGGACGTGCAGTAGTGGTTGACTTTAAGTTTGGTACCGAACGCGAGGATTATCACCATCAGGTTGAGGAATACATGGAACTGTTGCGCAAAATGGGCTTTAAGAACGTAGAGGGCCATATATGGTACGTTTACAATAACAAACTTACACACATCTAAGAATCATGGAGACATTTCTTACACTAGCAGCAAAAGATCTTTACTCAAAATACTGTGACAGCCAGAAAGGTCTGTCAGGAGTAACTGTAGTATTCCCCAACCGCCGTGCCAGACTCTTCTTTGACGAGGAGCTCTCCCACTGTTGTGAACATCCGGTATGGTCTCCGGAATACACCACCATCCAGGATTTGTTCCAGTCACAGTCCCAACTGCGTATTGCAGACCGCGTGGAACTTGTAACCCTGCTCTATGATGTTTACTGCAAGGTTATGAACAGCAATGAGCCGCTTGACAGTTTCTGGTCATGGGGCGAGCTCATGATAAGCGATTTTGATGACATAGACCGCAACCTGGCACCAGCCACCGAGCTGTTCCAGGTTCTCAAAGAGCAGAAAGAACTCACCGACATGTCTTTCCTGTCGGCTGAGCAGGCAGAGACACTGCGCCGTTTCTTTGGAGAACTCAGGTCCGATGACAGCGAGCCATCCCGCCTGAGAAAGGAATATGACAAGATATGGAAGTCACTGGGAGAAATCTATTCCTCATTCACCAAGGTTCTTCTGGAAAACGGCATTGCATACAGCGGTATGCTCCAGCGACGTGTCATTGAGAACCTCAACACAGACAGGTTTGAATCCGACAGATACGCATTCATAGGTTTTAACAGCCTTGACAAGGCCGAAAAGGAACTGTTCCATGCGCTCAAGGAGGCCGGCAAGGCTGTATTCTACTGGGATCATGACGAAAGCTATACCGGTTGCCGCAGCGAGCACGAGGCCGGACGTTTCATGAGAGACAACCTCATACAGTTTCCTGGTGAGCTGGACAGCATGAACGTATTCAACAACCTGGGAAATGAGAAAAAGCTCACCATTGTAGAAACATCTACAGACAATGCCCAGGCCCGGTTCATACCCAAGTGGCTGGAGTCTCTTGGGACAAAGGCTGGACGCGACACTGCAATAGTACTCTGCGACGAGACCCTGCTTCAGCCGGTGCTCCACTGCATTCCTGCCAATCTGACCGATGGAGTAAACATTACCATGGGTTATCCCATGTCCCAGACTCCCCTGTTCAGTCTTGTATCGGCCCTGCTTGAGATGCAGCGCACTGCCGCAAGGAATGGCGGACGGTTTACCCTTTCCCTTGTTAGCCGCGTGCTGGCCAATCCACTGGTTGGCAGTCTCTGCAACAAGGCACTTGATACGCTGAATGAGCTACGTGCCGCACGCCGTATGTTCCCAGAGATCAGCGAACTCCAGAAATCTCCTGAACTGGCGGTAATATTCCGTATTGCAAACAGCAACAGCGAGTTACTGCAGTATATACTGGACGTTCTCAAGTCTCTTGCCCCTGTAATAGACCAGGAGGAGAACAACACCCTGTTCATGCCACTCATGCAGGAATCGCTGTACCGCACCTATACCCAGACCAACCGTCTGCGTACCCTCATAGAGGAAGGACGCTTGAATATTCAGACAGAAACACTTTGCCGTCTGGTGCGTACCATGCTGTCATCGACCACCGTACCTTTCCATGGAGAGCCTGCCATTGGAATGCAGATAATGGGACTTATTGAGACCCGAAACCTTGATTTCAGGAATGTTCTCCTGCTTTCATCATCAGAAGGAAGCCTGCCATCCAGCAGCGGAAATGCATCTTTCATACCCTACAATGTAAGAAAGGCATTCTCACTCACCAGCGTTGAGGATAAAAGTGCCGTTTCATCGTACAATTTCTACCATCTCCTGCAGAGGGCCGAAAACGTAACCATGGTATATAACGGAAACCCCGAGGCTCCGGGTATTGGCAAGGGATTAATTTCCAGGTACTTGCTCCAGCTGATAGTAGGCGGACGCAGTATAGAGCGCATCTCACTCAGATCAGAGAGGACAGACAGCACTCCGGAACCCATAATGGTTCAGAAAACCCCGCAGGTACTCCGTGAACTGTGCAAGCGTTATGACTGCAGTAACCCTAAGGTCTACCTGTCACCATCGGCCATAAAGAAATACATCAAGTGCCCATTGAGTTTCTATCTTGAGCAGATAGCCGGTATTAAAAAGCCCGATGATACAGACACAGAGATAGATGTGGCCATGTTTGGAACGCTGTTGCACAAGAGTGCAGAGCTTGCATACAATGGGCTGGCAGCAAAAGGCACTGTTACGGCCAGTTCCATAAAGGCCCTCCTGCAGGACAAAAAAGCCCTGAACGGAATAGTATGCAAGGCTTTTGACAACTGTTTCTTTAAGAAGGATAATGTATCTCTGAATGATTACAGCGGCACCCAGTCTGTAAACCATGGAGTTATCCTTAAATACCTCAAGCAGTTACTTACGCTGGACTGCGAGTGCTATGCACCGTTTGACTATGTGGCAAGTGAGACTGCTGAGTATGAGAAGAGTATTCAGGTGCCAGACCCACTGAACAAAGGTGCTATGTTCCCCATCAGGCTGAAAGGTATCATAGACAGGATGGACCGCAAGGATGACGTATACAGGATTGTGGACTACAAGACCGGCAGCAAGCACAAGTATCCTAAAGATTTTGATGAGATATTCACGGCAGAGAAGTTCCATGACCATGCCTTCCAGATATTCTATTACGCTTATGTGGTATGCAGTCAGCCTGAGTTCAGCAACAGGAAAATTGCGCCTACCCTGCTCTATACACGCAGTACGTCCAAGCCTAACAAAGATGACCTGTATTACAGGATAGGTGAGCATGAAATTAAAGATTTCTCCCTGTACGTTCAGAGATTTGAGGAGCATCTCACAGAGATAGTGAGCGAGATATTTGACCCGGCCACCCCTTTTGTGCAGGCTCAGAATGAACAAGCATGCAAATGGTGTGATTTCAGGGAACTGTGTCATCCCGGAAAAGATTATGAAGACTTCTGATATGACAACCCAGGAGTATATAGAACAGAACAGGTTAAAGGATGTACGGCGTCTGGCCCTGTCATCGCATCCCAAGGATGTGGATATGCAGTATGCACTGACCCAGATTTCCGGATGGCAGGCCGCACGCATCAAGGTGCCGCTCTGGGCACGGAATACAGACATTAAATATCCTGTGCATCTGTCTCTTGAGCAATGTACAAGCCAGTATGTTGCAGAATTCAAATCCCATTATCTCAAAGAGCTGCTGGGAACGGATTATACCATGGCCGACCTGACCGGCGGCATGGGTGTGGACTGTTTCTTCTTGTCTGCTAATGCCAAGTATGCTGCATATTGCGAGATACAACCTGAGCTCTGCCAGCTGGCCAGGCACAATTTTTCTGTGCTTGGACGCAGCAACATAGAGGTATTCAATAGGGACAGCCAGCAATTCATATCCGGACTGACTACAGAACTGGACCTTATATATGTTGATCCGGCAAGGCGTGGAGACGCCGGACGCAAGCTTGTGTCTATAAGTGAGTGCATGCCCAATGTTACCGCACTTCAGGATGACCTCCTGCGCCTGGCACATCATGTCATGGTCAAGCTCTCCCCTATGCTTGATATCAGCAAGGCACTTTCTGAGCTCAGGAACGTAAGCCGGATACTGGTAATCGGACTGGAAGGTGAATGCAAGGAGATCACGTTTGTCATGGAACGCGGTTTTACGGGAGAGCCTCTGATAGAGGCTGTAGATATAAACAACAGCGGTAAACCGGGAATGGCCGTCATGGCTAACAGAAATCAGGATCAGGCATTGCCATTGCCTATTGCAGAGCCCCGCTCTCTTATTCCAGGCACATTTATATGCGAACCAGGTGCAGCATATATGAAATCGGCCCTTTTCCGTACAATTGCTGCACAGACCAGGACAAGGCTTCTCCACCCAGAGACCCATCTTTACTGGGCAGAGAGTTGTCCAGAGGACTTTCCAGGAAGGATTTTCAGGCTTAAGGGAATAATACCTTTTGAGAAAAGGGAACTCTCTGCACTTGTTAAGACCCAGGCAAACCTGTCGGTAAGGAATTTCCCAGAATCTGCGCCACAGCTGCAAAAACGCTTAAAACTGCATGATGGCGGAGAGCGCTATCTGATAGCCACCACCCTAAGTGATTCACGCCGCGTGATCCTGGATCTTGTAAAAGAGTAAGTGATTACTTAGCAGACCTGGCCAGTTCCTCTGCCAGGAAGCCCGATGTATAACCCTTGCCCGATGCAGCAACCTGCTCAGGTGTTCCCTGTGCAACTACCGTACCACCACCGCGTCCGCCTTCGGGGCCTATGTCTATTACCCAGTCGGCCTGCTTTATTACATCCAGGTTATGCTCAATTACAATAACTGTATTACCCTTGTCCACCAATCGGTTAAGTACATCCATGAGTACCCTGATATCCTCAAAATGCAGTCCTGTAGTAGGTTCATCCAGAATGTACAGGGTGCGTCCCGTATCACGTTTTGACAACTCTGTTGCCAGTTTTACGCGCTGGCTCTCACCTCCCGATATGGTAGTAGAAGGCTGGCCAAGCTTGAGATAACCCAGTCCAACATCCTGTAGTACCTTGATCTTGTTCAATATTACAGGTACGTTCTCAAAGAACTCCACGGCCATATTGATTGTCATGTCCAGGATATCGGCAATGGACTTTCCCTTGTATCGGACCTCCAGAGTCTCTCTGTTATAGCGTTTACCCTGACAAACCTCACAGGGAACCATAACATTAGGCAGGAAATTCATCTCTATGGTCTTGTAGCCGTTTCCGCCACAGGCCTCACAGCGTCCTCCGGATACATTGAAAGAAAAGCGGCCGGGCTTGTAGGCACGGATCTTGGATTCCGGAAGTTCTACAAACAGCTGGCGTATATCGCTGAATACGCCTGTATAAGTAGCAGGATTGGACCTTGGGGAACGTCCTATGGGAGACTGGTCCACATCCACTATCTTGTCTATGTTCTCTATGCCCTCTATTGAGTCATACTCAAGAGGTTCCTTGAGCGAGCGGTAGAACTGTTTGGAGAGAATGGGTTGGAGAGTCTCATTTACCAGTGTTGATTTACCACTGCCCGACACTCCGGTTACACAAACCAGTTTACCAAGAGGAAATTCGGCATCAATACTCTTAAGGTTATTTCCACGGCATCCGTGAAGCACTATGCTCTTTCCATTTCCGGCACGTCTCTCAGACAGTTTTCCGGCTGCGGTATCAAGCTTGCCGTTAAGATAACCTGCAGTCAGAGTCTCTTTCTGGAGCATCTCCTGGACCGTACCCTGGAACACCACTTCTCCACCCTTGCGGCCTGCGTGCGGTCCAAGGTCAATGATCCAGTCTGCAGCCATCATCATGTCACGGTCATGCTCAACCACGAGCACGGTGTTTCCGGCATCCCTGAGTTCCTGCAATGAATTGATAAGACGGACATTGTCCCGCTGATGAAGTCCTATACTGGGCTCGTCTAGTATATACAGCACATTGACCAGCTTGGAGCCTATCTGTGTAGCCAGGCGGATTCGCTGCTCCTCACCTCCCGATAGAGATTCTGCCGGACGGTTCAGGGACAGATAATCCAGTCCCACATCCAGCATGAATTGCAGTCTTGTGCGGATTTCCTTGAGTATTTCCTGTGCAATGGTTCTCTGGCGGTCCCCCAAACGGGATTCCACATCCGATGCCCACTCGTACAGTTCCTTTATATCCATGGATGCCAGTTCATGGATATTCTTTCCATCTATCCTGAAATTCAGGGCCTCACGGTTAAGACGTGCTCCACCGCACTCCGGACACACACGGGTAACGGCAAACTGATCTGCCCATTTCTGCTCTGCGGCAGTAAGATCTGTCTGCTGCTGCATGGAACGTACATATTTGAATACGCCCTCATACTCCATGAAAACGGCATCGGCATCGCTGTCTATACCGGTTATCTGAACCTTGATGCGTTCATCGCTGCCGTTGAGCAGTTCGTCAATAACATCGGGGGTCATCTCCGATATGGGAGTGTCTATAGTAAAGTCATACTTGTTCAGCACAGCAGTTATCTGTCTGAATATAAGAGTGTTCTTATATGGACCAAGTGGAGCAATGGCACCTTTCTTTATAGAAAGGGAACGGTCCGGCAGAACACGGTCTTCATCGACAGCCGATATGTAACCCAGACCCTTGCACTTGGGACAGAATCCCTGAGGTGAGTTGAATGAGAAATTGTGCGGTGCCGGATCACGGTATGACAGGCCGGTAACCGGACACATAAGACGCTTGCTGTAGTGCCTGAGCACTCCCTCCTCCTTGCGACCGGGTATTGTTTCCTCCGGCATGGAAAGTATCATCATGAGTCCCTCGCCCAGTTTCATGGCCAGGGCTACACTGTCGGTCAGACGGTGACTGTACTTCTCATTCACCACAAGTTTCTCTATCACTACCTCTATATCATGGTTGTGGTATCGGTCCAGTTTCATACCCGGACGTATCTCACGCATCTCACCATCTACGCGGACAGTAAGATAACCCTTGCGGCGTATACTTTCAAACAGTTCCTTGTAGTGACCCTTACGGTTGCGCACAAGTGGTGCAAGAACGTAAATGCGCTGTGACGCATAATCGGTCATGATCAGGTTTACAATCTGTTCCTCCGTAAACTTGACCATTTTTTCACCCGACAGGTAGGAATAAGCCTCTCCCGCACGCGCAAACAGCAGTCTCAGGTAGTCATAGACTTCCGTAACGGTTCCCACTGTTGAACGTGGATTATTGTTTGTAGTCTTCTGCTCAATGGAAATAACAGGGCTCAGACCGGTAATACGGTCCACATCGGGACGCTGCATGTTACCCAGGAAACCACGGGCATAAGATGAGAACGTCTCAATGTAACGTCTCTGTCCCTCTGCATAAATGGTATCGAATGCGAGCGATGACTTGCCGCTTCCACTCAGTCCCGTAACCACTGTCAGGGACTTGTGCGGAATCTCAACATCAATATTCTTCAGGTTGTTGGACCTGGCACCAGTAACTTGAATCCTGCTTTTCTCCATAAAGACTAATGTTGGCTACCCAGCCCTTTCAGGACATTGATATCCTGTTTCTTTTCATATTTGCGTCCACCTGCACCAGTGGCCTGTACATTTATAAAATACACTCCGTCATCGACTACACTGCCACGATACGTTCCATCCCATATCTCAAACAGGAACCCGCCGTCATTGTCGGGCTCGGCATCGGGCGGAAGTATGGAAGCAATCGGACCGGAAACAGTCTTTATAGTCTGTCCCCAACGGTTAAAAATGGCAATTTTCATGTTCACAATGGAGCGCACATATATCTTGTACACGTCATTTATGCCGTCACCGTTTGGCGAGAAGGCATTGTAGAGACGCAGTTCAGAATCATCTACGGTGAACATCATAGGCTGAACCTCATCGCCAGGGATAGTCCACACAGAATCTTTCTCCCTGTAAGACCATGCAAACCTTACCTCGTACTGTCCGTTGTCTGTAAACTCAAAATCCGTTACCGCTTCCTGACGTTTTAGATAATCCTTTGTGACCGATATTCCTTTCTCCACGACCGTACGCGTAACGGTCCACTGTGGGAACATGACATAGTCCTTACCGTCATCGGCTATAAGTTCTGAGTAGAACTGTGCGCCAAGCGGGGCATTCAGGTCGGAATCGGCCTTGTCGCCAGGCAAAATTACGGTGGAATCGGCCGATACAGGCTGCAGTATAACCTTTACTGAAACACGCGGCACACCTCCCATGCAGACCATGCAGACAAGCATGGATGCAACAAGCAGGAGCGTACGTCTGGGATTGTTGGTTTTCATATACGTCATTTCAGTTTCAGAACACAAAAATAATCAAAACATCTGCTCGCCGTATTAACCCGGTGAACAGTTTCTTATAATATAATAAAACGGCATTAACCCATTTTTTGTATTTTTGCATTCACATATTTGTTCATGCACATGACTATCAAGGCTATAATCAGTAAAATAATATCGGCTGCAGTACTTACTGCAATCGTTGCAATCCCGGCCAAGGCACAGAACGGCTATTTTATGCATACCGTAACCCAGGGTCAGGGCCTTTACTCCATATCAAGGATGTATGGCGTATCAGAGAATGATATAATAAGACTGAACCCCGGAAGTGAGACCGTAATACGTGCAGGACAGCAGCTCAGGATCCCATCCAGCCAGAAAACGGACAACAGCCATTTCCATACCATTCAGAAAGGCGAAACCCTTTACCGCCTCTCCGTGGAGAACCGTATATCCGTAAAGGAACTCTGCGATGCCAATCCCGGTCTTTCTGCCCAGAATTTCAAGGTTGGACAGGTAATAACCATTCCTGCAGTTTCGGACGAGGATCCTCTGGCATCAACCCTGGAACAGGCTGGTGAGTCTTTACCACATGAGACAGCCAAGGATATGGCCTATATTGAATCAGACACTGCAAAATACAAAGGAACACATGTTGTACAGAAGCGCGAAACCATTTTCCGCATCTGCCGCAACTACGGAATTACCCAGCAGGAGTTCCTTGATGCAAACCCAGAATACCGCTACATAAAACTGCGCCAGGGAGTAACGGTAAACATACCTTTCTCCAGCAATGAACAGGCCCAGCGCAACCAGAAACGTGAGGAGGCCATCTCAAGGATAGAATCCATTCCAGACAGTACCCTGTTCAGGATGAACAATCTGGTCAGTGAGAGTCATGACGGGGTTATTACCGCAGCGCTCCTGCTGCCCTTTGCACTGGATGATTCGGCCACCACAGACCAAAAGAGAATGGTTGAATTCTATCAGGGCATGCTGCTTGCCCTGGACAAGCTCAAGAACGAGAACATATCTGTAGATCTCAAGCTGTTTGACACCAAGGCCGAGGGCAATTCCATCCAGCCCCTTCTTGACAGCGGGGAACTGGATAACGTGGACATAGTATTCGGACCAAGATGGTCAGACCAGATTGCTCAGGCTGCACAATGGTCAACTGAGCACCACATACCTCTTGTGCTCCCTATGAACTCCAGTTCCGATGAGGTGTTTACCCATCCATACGTTTTCCAGCTCAATACCCCACAGTCATATCAGTATCAGGAAATCTACAACCATTTCCTTAAGCAGTTCCCTAACCCGAATGTGATACTGCTGGATGCCGAGGAGTATAAACGGAACGAATTCATAGACGGTCTAAAGAACGTAATGAACGATCACAGCATACCATATACCACCATACTGGTAGATACTGCCGCCCAGAGTGTTATGGATGCACTTATGCCCCAGAAACAGAACATATTCATAATCAACTCCAATGCAAGCGGTCCGCTCAACACCATGCTTCCTGTGCTTCAGCTCATAGCAAGGACCAAGTCGGCCGATATGGAAACACATCTGTTTGGTTACCCCGAGTATCAGATTTACGCATCCAGCCATCTTGACGAAATGTACGAGGTTGATACTTGGTTCTACAGCTGGTTCTACACCAACAACCTGCTTGAGGAGTCAATTGATTTTGGCAACAGGTTCCGTCATGCATTCAGCCGCCAGATGATGGTCAGCTACCCCAGTTTTGCATCGTACGGCTATGATACCGGATATTACTTCCTCAAGGGCCTGGCTACATTCGGCAAGAATTTTGAGGACCATCTGTCTGAGATACAGTCTGATCCCGTCCAGATGGGATTCAAGTTTGAACGTGTAAACAACTGGGGCGGATTTATTAACCGCAAGGTATTCCTTGTTCATTTTTCCAATGACTACAAGGTTGAAAGAATTGATTTTGACCGATGAAAAAACTGTCCGTCTTACTGGCCTTAACAACCCTGTCATGGCTTACGGCCCATGCTCAGGTTGGTGACACAAGAAACATGCTGTCCATTGGTTTGAATGGCGGTATGGGTACCAGCAGTGTCTCTTTCATACCATCCATTAAACAGACCCTGAGCCTTGGACCCACTTTTGGCGTAACTGTACGCCACACATCCGAGAAGTATTTTTTCCTGATATGCGGAAACCAGATGGAGGTAAACTTTGCCAGCCGTGGATGGACTGAGCTTATAGAAGACGGTTCCGGTAACGAATATACGCGTGTTGCCAATTACATAGAGGTACCTTTCATGGCGCATCTTGGATTTGGACGTGAGATCAGAGGATTCCAGGGATTCATAAACCTTGGCCCACAGATTTCCTATCTCATTGGAGAGCGTGAAATCTATGGAGGCCAGGAGCCATGGGACATTTCCCACCGCCCCAATCAGGTTACGGAGCAGTATGGAAAAGCCATAGAGAACAAGCTTGATTACGGCATAAGCGGAGGAGTTGGTTTTGAACTCCGCACAGGAATAGGCGCATTCGGCATAGAAGGCCGTTATTATTTTGGCCTAGGCAACATATTTGGCATTACAAAGAAGGATTACTTTGGCCGATGTGCCAACAGTACCATTTCAGTACGCGCCCACTACCTTATTACACTCTGAATTCTGATAGCCTTGTTTTTAGTCACGCAGACGGAAACCGTTTGCGCGGGCAATGATGTCGGCCTCGGCCTTGGCAACTCCACGTATAGACATGAACTCCAGGATAAGGCACACCAGCGGGAATGCTGCAGCTGGAGTTGGTGAATAGCTTGCATCACCCTTAACCAGAAGTACATAAACCACAAATAACAGGTAATACCCTACCGTAAGGAGCATTGTGAATACAAGCAGACGCTTCTGAAGCACAAAGTTCCGGAATCCGGACAGCAACAGTTCAAACACCCCAACCAGGAGTGCAGCAATCAGTATAACGCCCAGTGCCCACATGGCAGCACAACTGTCACCTTCCACAAAATTCAGGCGGAAATTGGTAAGCTGGGCCGATGCTCCCTGAGCATCGGTCAGCTGGCCTATGGGAAGAATAAGGCCGGCAAACATCAGAATGCAGATGAGAGCCAGCCAGACTTGATGCAGGTAGAATTCTATCTTCATATAGTCAGAATCCGGTTATACCGGACAGTTTTTGAAAAATAACCTTAGAGATTCTCCTTCTCCTTGGCAGGATTGCGGAAATAAACCTTGTCATCCTCAAATTCCTTGGCCGCAATCAGGGTTGGTTTGGGCAGACGCTCGTAGTAACGGGAAATCTCTATCTGCTCCCTGTTCTCAAACATTTCCTCCAGGTTATCGGTAGTTGAGCTGAACTCCTCAAGCTTGGACTTGAGTTCTTCCTTCATCTCAACGGCAATCTGATTGGAGCGCTTGGCAATAATGGCTACACTCTCGTAGATATTGTCAGTGTCCTTTACGTAATTGACCAGATCACGGGTTACGGTGTTGGTCGGAGCATTTGTTTTCTTGAAATCCATTTTAATCTTCTATGATTTGATTCTTGTTTCCTAAATTCTTTGTGGAGATACGGAATATCTTCTCAACCTCCTTATTGTATTCGCTGTCAGGGAATTCGTTCTTGAAAGCGTAATACTCATCAATTGCATCCCTGTAGCGGTCATCCCTCTTTGAAAGCACGCTCTCCTGTGCCATCTGGAACTTGGACTTGAGAACCAGCATGGACAGCTGCTCGCGATACTTGGTGTAAGGATAGTCACGCAAAGCATTCTGAGCCACAATAATGCTTGAACGGAAGTTATTGCCCAGATAGTTGCCCATATTGTAATACAGTTCCGCTGTCTTGAGTTCCTTCTCTACCAGACGGTCATACATAGTATAGATCATACCCTCAGCCTCTGTACGGTACCGGCTCTCTGGATATGATTCCACAAACCTCTGCAGTTCAGCAATAGCCTGACTGGTACTGGTAGCATCCAGCCTTGGGTCCGGTGTATCCAGGAACAGGCTCTTACCCGACCAGAACAGACAGTTCTCAGAGTAAGTACTGTTTGGGAATGACCTGTAACATGCCAGGTAATACTGTGATGCCGACAGGTAATCTCCCATATTGTAGTAACAGGTGGCAAGCAGGTACATTGACTCCTCAGCCAGGGCTGTTCCACGGTGATATGCTACGCATTCCTCAAGTATTGAACTGCAAGTTGTGTAGTGGCCTTCCATAAAATAAGACTTGGCCAGACTGTATTTGGTACTGTAGTCCGATGCCTTTAGGATCTTGTTGTATCCCGAGCATCCCGTAAGCATTACCATGTACAGGGTCAAAACCGCAATTATGTAGGCTGTTCTACGCATTTCTGTCATTATAGCCCGCAAAGGTACTTATTTTGAACGAACGGAGCAAGATTGCGCGCGTTATTTTATTATCGTACGCGCAGCACGTCCCCATTGTCACGGACCACGTTCTCCTTCCACTTATCGGAATAATCCTCCTGAATGGGGAATTCGGGAATTGTTGGGTCATACCCGTTGTCCATGAATGTACCATCTGGGTTCTGGCGTTTAATATTGCCATCTATATACTTAACCAACAGGTACTTATCCAGTTCACACCATCTCTCAAACAGACCTAGGCTGTTCTTTATGCACACGTTCTCAAGCCACGCGGCAGCATCAACCTCATCCATTCCGGCCACTTCCCTGTCGGCCTGTTCGCAGCGGCTTATCATCTCTGTTTCATACTCATCAATTATACTGCGGACCTCTGCTCCTATCTTGTCATATCTGAGATAGGCAAACTGTGCAATACGGCTTACAATCCAGTACATTGAGTTGTCTGAGTATTCCAGGAGGGAGCCATTACCCTCGGCAAGGGTCTCTGGAATGCATGTAATGTTTGTATAGAACGGCATGAGAGGCGATGTAGCGGCATCATCTACGCCAAACCAGAAAATACCGGTATCCATACCCTTCCTGGCCTGTGCCACATACCACCATCCGGTCTGCTGGGTTGCTATGGCGCGCTCATTTATGTAGCTCCAGCCTTTGTACTCAAATTCCATGGGTCTCCAGCGGTAAGGCAGATGACTGCCACCGGCTCCTATATCGGTTGTCATATCCATGGGAGTTCCCTCATAATGGTCACGCATCATGTCTGCCACATCCTTTGTACCAAGCTTACGGTTAGGCTTTACGTACAGGGGCATGTGGTTCTCCAGGTCATATCCCATTGCATAGTCCAGATATTCATCCATTCCATCGGCAAATCTGTTAAAGAAAGACCATACCCTGGCCTCGCATGCGCGTGCTCCGCTAAAATCCAGCGGTGCATAGACATCGCAAAAACTGAAATCAGCATCTGAGCCGCTGTATATACCCTGCTCGCGTGCATGCTTGATAACGTCCTTTGCATAGAGGCAGTTCTCCGGGTCATTGAAATCTATTGTGGTAATCCTGGCCTGGTTTGCATGGGCCGATATATAACCGTCCGGTATTCTCTTGGCAACCCACACGGCACCGCGGTTTACATTACGGCCTTTCTTGTCAAGCTTAGGTGCCTTGGCCATGATCTCCATTATCCATACCTCATCAGGGTCTGCAATGGTAAAGGACTCGCCCTCGGATGCATAACCGTATTTCTGCATCAGGTCATCTATTACCCCTATTGCCTCCCTGGCAGTTGCAGCACGCTGCAGTGCCAGATAAATCAGTGAGCCATAATCCATTACCGCTGTAGTATCCTCAAATCCATGACGGCCGCCAAATGTAGTCTCACCGATTATGAGCTGCTTCTCGTTCATATTACCCACAACAGAGTATGTATGTGCAACCTGGGGAATCTGTCCCATGTGCTTACCGGAATCCCAGTCATAGATATCTATCATTGTCCCGGCAGGGTAATCGGCTGCAGGCAAGAATTTCAAAGCTCCGTACAGCTGGTGAGAATCGGCCGCATAAGAAACCATGTTTGACCCATTGGACGATGCGCCCCGGGTAACTATAAGATTGGTACATGCAAAAGCCGCAGTGCCCATAACGAGCGCCATTGCCGTAATAAACAGTTTCTTCATATTCCGTATAGTTTTGTTTTTATTTTTCCTGATTGTTATCCTTGAGGCTCTCAATCTTACGGGCTACAATACCGGCAGCAATTGAGCACAGTTCAGCGCATGGCCTCTTCCTGTAATACTCCGGTGTACGCGGCTCGGGAACGTGGGTACCCTCGGGTTTGGACAGTCCCAGCAGTTCGCGGCAAATTATTGAGCCGTTCATCTGTCTGAACTCCTGAGCCATTTCCTGCACGAGAGCATAGTTGGCTGTCTTGGCATCCCTGTTGTTTACATCATTGGCAGGAATCATGGCACCGGCCACCATAGTCATGCCCGATACGGTACCGCACACCTCACGCATACGTCCCATTCCACCGCCAAATCCACTGGATATGGCTGCAATCTCATTCTCAGGCAGGCCAATGACGTCGGCAAATGTCATAACTACAGCCTGACAGCAGTTATAGCCCTGGGAAAAAAGCTCACGGGCACGTTGTTCTCTTTCTTGGACTGTCATAAAAAAAGATGTAATCGTGAGCCAAAAATACGAAAAAAAGCCATGATATGGAATACAGCCGTAACAATCCGCAGGAAAACATTGTACCTTTACGTTTTCTAACAGGATTACAGATGGAATTCAAGCTTGTATCACCTTTCAAACCCACAGGCGACCAGCCTCAGGCCATACGGCAGCTTACAGATGGAGTACTCGACGGAGCCAATGCGCAGGTTCTGCTTGGCGTAACGGGATCCGGAAAGACATTCACCATTGCCAACGTCATAAAGAACCTGGGACGGCCCACCCTGGTACTCAGCCACAACAAGACACTCGCAGCACAGCTGTACAGCGAGTTCAAGGCTTTTTTCCCTGACAATGCTGTTGAATATTACGTTTCTTACTATGACTACTATCAGCCGGAGGCCTATCTGCCAGCTACAGACACGTATATAGAGAAGGACCTGGCCATCAACGATGAGATAGACAAGCTCAGGCTCTCGGCTACGTCGGCCCTGCTGTCTGGCAGGAACGACGTGATAGTGGTATCGTCCGTATCATGCATTTATGGCATGGGTAACCCGGCCGATTTCTACAATAACGTTATTGAGGTCAGGCGTGGCGACCGCATGGACCGCAACGTGCTGCTGCGCAAGCTGGTTGACTCACTCTATACAAGGAATGACCTGGAGCTTGGCCGTGGCTGTTTCAGGGTAAAGGGAGAAAATGTAGATATTAACCTTGCCTATAATGATACAGCCGTACGAATACAGTTCTGGGACGACGAGATAGATTCCATAGAGGAATTTGACGTGCTTACCGGTGAACGTATAGATAATTATGATTTTTACCGCATCTACCCTGCTAACCTGTTCATGACTACAAAGGAAAGTCAGGAACGGGCAATACGTGCCATCCAGGACGACCTCGTAAAGCAGGTAGAGTACTTTGAGGAAATAGGAAAGAACTTGGAAGCCAAGAGATTGAAGGAACGCGTTGAATATGACATTGAGATGATACGCGAACTTGGCCACTGCAGTGGAATAGAAAACTATTCCCGCTATTTTGATGGACGTGAAGCAGGTACCCGCCCTTACTGTCTGTTGGATTTCTTTCCAAAGGATTTCTTACTGGTAATAGACGAGAGCCATGTGAGCGTACCACAGTTGCATGCCATGTATGGAGGCGACAGGGCACGAAAGAAGAACCTTGTAGAGTACGGATTCAGGCTGCCTGCAGCAATGGATAACCGCCCTCTCAAGTTTGAGGAATTCAAGGAGCTCACAAGCCAGACAATATATGTAAGTGCCACTCCTGCGGATTACGAGCTTGCAGAGAGCGACGGAGTGATAGTGGATCAGGTAATACGTCCCACAGGTTTGTTGGACCCTGAGATAGAGGTCAGGCCCAGCAAGAACCAGATGGATGACCTGCTGGAGGAAATTGCCGTGCGTGCCGAACGGGACGAGCGTGTCCTTGTAACTACGCTGACCAAACGCATGGCAGAGGAACTGAACGAATTCCTGCTCAAGAACGGTGTAAGGAGCAACTACATCCATTCCGATGTAGATACTATGGACCGAATACAGATCATGACAGACCTCAGGAAGGGCCTGTATGACGTCCTGGTAGGTGTAAACCTGTTGCGTGAGGGACTTGACCTGCCCGAGGTATCGCTCGTGGCCATCCTAGATGCAGACAAGGAAGGATTCCTGCGTGACCACCGCTCACTCACACAGACCGCCGGACGCGCTGCAAGAAACGTGAACGGCAAGGTAATAATGTATGCCGACAAGATTACGGAGAGCATGGGTTCAACCATGGCCGAGACCAATCGCCGACGCGAGAAACAGATTCGCTACAACAGCGAGCATGGCATTACTCCCCAGCAGATTGAAAAGGCACTTAACATGTCCCCACTCGTCCAGAACCGTCCGGAGGAACAGAAACTCTACGTACAGAAAGACCTTACCAGGTCCGTGGCAGACCCAGTCATTGCATCAATGACACCACAGCAGCTGGACAAGGCTATTGCCAGGACCAAGCGCCTTATGAACGAAGCCGCGGCACGTATGGACTTCATGGAAGCCGCACAGTACCGCGACGAGATGTTCAAGCTGCAGGCGCTGGCCGATGCAGGGCAGAAATAAGGATCAGCTAAAAACCACAGTCTTGTTCTTGTAGACCAGAATCTTGTGGTCAATATGCTTCTGAACGGCATGTGACAGCACAATCTTCTCCAGATCCTTGCCCTTGTTTACCAGGTCATCAGGCATGTCCTTATGCGATATATGGACTACATCCTGGCAGATAATAGGACCGGCATCAAGTTCGGCCGTTACATAGTGGCTGGTTGCACCTATAATCTTAACGCCACGGTCAAATGCTGCCTGATAGGGTTTGGCACCCACAAAAGCTGGCAGGAATGAGTGGTGAATATTGATGATCCTGTTTGGGTACTCAGCTATCATGCGGTCGCCTATGATCTGCATGTATCGGGCCAGTACGACAAAATCCACATTGTGTTCCCTGAGCAGTTGCAGCATGGCTGTTTCCTGGTCATACCTGTTCTCCTTTGTAATTGGATAGACATAATATGGAATGCCAAACATATCGGCCACACTCTTCATGTCAGGATGGTTGCTTATAATGAGCGGTATCTCAACATTCCACTCGCCTGCGCTGTAACGTGCAAGCAGGTCAAACAGACAGTGAGACATCTTGGAAACAAATATGGCCATCTTGGGCTTGTTGTCGCTGAAATACAGCTTAAAGCTCATTTCATACTTGTTTCCATAAAGAGTCTCTATGTAATCAGAAATCTTGTCCTTAGGGATGAGGAACTCATCTATGCTCCACTCAATACGCATGTTGAAAACATTCTCTACATGGTCCACGAACTGAGCAAGATAAACCACGTTTCCACGGTTTTCTGTAATGAAATTTGTAATATCGGCTATAATGCCCGGTCTGTCGGGACAGTGAAGCAAAAGTGTTACGGTCATAGCAGTATTGTTTTTCTGGGGCGCGAAATTACACATTTTTACCATGCATAGCGGAAATTCAAAGTAAGAAATTCCTTAAACTGGTCATATCCCATGAGATTTCCATCCCTATCCTTCTTGCGTTTTACACTGTCGTCAAAACGCCAGTGGCAGAAGAACTGCAGCGACAGATATTTAGACAACTGGTAGTCCAGAGTGTTTTCCAGGTTTATTTCGGTTGTCTCGTAGCTGGTGTAATACTGTGTTTTGGATGTCCAGGTAAAATCTTCAAGGAATTTCCACTTGACATTGCACTCCAGACGCGATCCAAACGTAGACTTAAAGTTCTTACCCTTGTCTATACCATAGTTAGGTGCAATACTGTCCACACTTACGTACCTGCAGTTGAAAGACAGCGGTGACAGCTGCAAGGACAGGGTTGTTCCCTTGAGTTTCTTGAATTTTGGCTTATAGTCCATACCTATACCAATGTTACCGTAGGCCGGTGCAAAGAACTTGGACTTAAGCTTGGTTGTAACCTTGGTATCAAACACTGGCATGAACTGGGTGTATGCCTGAACCTGGGCTGAGTAATCCCAGTCTTTCCAGGCCTTTATGCCGCCTTTTGACGTAAAACGTATAAGGTCATCGTTTGTCCTGAATGTCTTCTTTCCGTTTATCTCTGTGGTATAGTAACCCAGTTTAAGTTCAAGTTTATTATCCAGGTTCTTGGAATCCTTGGCATAGTTTGCCTCAAGATTGAGCTGTCCAAGTACGGAATGGTTGCTTTCGCCGCCCTTGTACCAGTTATCAGAATAGTGGCTCTGGGTATACTTACCCTGAAAGTTTCCAAACACTTTCCAGTACTTGGGTTTATAATAGTACATCTCTGGAGACTTGTCATCCGTAGGCCTGAACCTGCTGCTGTTCATGTTTATATCGCTTATACCTCGGACATGTTCCTGGCTGATGGGTACTATACCAGCCACGCCCATCAGCTCAACCTCTGTCATCTCCACCAGCTCCGGATGCTCCAGATACACCTGGAGCAGAGCCTCATCGATCATCTTGGTCAGAGTGCTCTCCGTACTGTCCGTAAGAGGCATGAGCGGAAGCAGGTCATAGGACCCGGTCTGTTGTTCCGTATCCGGTACAATAGCTCCCGATACGGCCGATCCATACAGGACAATCGGCATGAACAGTTTAAAATAAAGGGGATTATCGGAGATATCCTCCAAGGTAAGCTCGTGTTCACGTCCAAATCCCAGTTCCAGAGAAAGGGAGTCAAGACGTGAAATCAGTTGTCTGGATACAGCTATCGTGTCAGGCAGTACATCCAAACTGGCTTTGGGAACATCCTGAGCACAAACAGTAACTGACCATATAAATAGTGCAGCAAGTGCAACACGGGTTTTCATAAGTTTCCGGCAAGTTTCCATGCAAAAGTAGCAAAAAAAGGCATTAAGAACCCTTAGAATAGGCACATTATTGATTTTTAGTAATTATAAAGGAACAGATGCACCTCTCTAATCCTTTTTTTGTAATTTCGCGGTCCGTAACAATAACAACTTAGAAAGTGGATAGAAGATCTTACTTAGGACTGATTCTGATCAGTGTCGTAATGGTTGCAGTACTACTGTGGTCAGGAAGCAGCCAGAAAAAGAACGCACCGGCCCAGGCCAGGTATCAGCAGCAGCTCGAGGCTGCAAGAACACAGTCGGGCGACACCATGCAAATCTCAGAAATGCCCAAGGCACAGGTTGCCCAGCAGGATTCGCTCTCACCCCTCTTCCCCGCCATGAACGGCACAGAGAAGGTATCATATCTTGACAATGGACTTGTAAAGATTGGTATTTCATCAAAGGGTGCAGCTCCTGTATCGGCCGTGCTGAACGGCTACAAGGATCAACTGGGTGCCAATGTTACTCTTTTCAGCCAGGATGAAATAAGCCTGAATTTCAAGATAGACGGCAAGACCGCCAACATACAGAGCCACGACCTCTATTTTGAAACAGTGAACAGCAGCGCCAGCACAGTTACCCTGCGCATGAACACCAACGGCTACGGTTACCTTGATTTTACTTACACACTTCTTCCAGAGAGCTATATGCTCAACCTGGACATCAAGGCAAACGGTATGGGCAACTTCTTCTCATCGGACCTGAATACCCTTGCAGTTGACTGGATCCAGAACCTCCGTCAGCAGGAAAAGGGATTTGAGTTTGAGCAGCGCTACACTACCCTTACCTACAAGCGCAACGATAAGGCCAAGGCCAAGGTCATGAATGTGGCACCCGCATCTTCCAAGTCAAGGAAGGCATCGGCCAAGAACGTAGAGGAAGGACTTGACTGGATTGCATACAAGAACCAGTTCTTCTCATGCATAATGATTGCAAACGGAGAATTTGCCCAGAACTCACAGCTTTCAGGCGTATCTTATGTTAAAGGTCAGGGCTACATGAAAAAGTTCATGTCTAAGGTTCATACCGGTTTTGCTCCCGATGGCAGCGAGCCTACACAGTTCCAGTTCTATATTGGTCCAAATGACTACAAACTGCTCAAGCAGAACAGCCGTTTGGGTCGCAGCGGCAACAGGCTTCACCTGAACCGTGTAATAGATCTTGGATGGCCTGTTGTACGTGAGGTAAACCGTTTCCTCATTATTCCTCTGTTCAACCTCCTCTCCAAGTGGAATCTGAACATGGGTATTGTTATCCTGCTCATGACTCTGATTGTCAAGATGCTGGTATTCCCGGCTCAGGTCAAGTCTTACATGTCATCAGCAAAAATGCGCGCCCTCAAGCCTTACGTAGATGAGGTATCAGCAAAATACCCCAAGCCAGAGGATGCCATGAGAAAGCAGCAGGAAACCATGGCTGTATACAGCAAGTATGGCGTAAGTCCTATGGGAGGCTGCCTTCCTTCTCTTATCCAGATGCCTGTATGGATGGCGTTCTTCTTCTTTGTGCCAAACGCAATTGAGTTGCGTCAGCAGAGTTTCCTCTGGGCAACAGACCTTACAGGTTTTGATGATCTGATCAGCTGGGGCAACAACATTCCACTCATAGGTAACCACCTGAGCATATTCTGTGTTCTGTTCTGCGTTACAAACATCATCAACACCATCTACTCCATGCAGCAGCAGCAACAGCAGGCTCCTGGACAGGAAGACACAATGAAGATGATGAAATGGATGATGTACACCATGCCGGTTATATTCTTCTTCTCATTCAACAACTATTCATCCGGCCTGTGCTATTACTACTTTATTTCGGGTCTTGTAGGTATCATAACAATGATATGGCTGCGCAGATCCACAGATGACAAGAAGATTCTTGCCAAGCTTGAGGCCGACTATGAGGCCAGCCGCAATGATCCTTCCAAGCGCAAGCAGGGTGCCAACAACATGATGGCCCGCCTTGAGGCTCTGCAGAAGGAACAGGAGCGTCTCATGAAGGAGCAGCAGAACAGGAGATAACAGTTCTCACACACCTATACACAAGAGAGGCCGGCTGTAAAACAGTCGGCCTCTCTTATTATATATGAGTATTACTTAAGCCAGCGGTCAAGCCAGTTAAAGTAAGTGCGCTGCCACAGAATTCCGTTCTGGGGTTTGAGTACCCAGTGATTCTCATCGGGGAACAGGAGCAGCTCTGCCGGAATACCACGCAGGCGTGCAGCCTGGAATGCCGCTACAGCCTGTGAGTACAGAATACGGTAATCCTTCTCTCCATGGATGCAGAGTATTGGAGTGTCCCACTTATCTACAAAGAGATGTGGCGATGTGGCATAGGTCTTTTCTGTTACAGGGTTCTTCTCCCAGTACGGACCACCAAGATCCCACTGTGGGAACCACATCTCCTCTGTCTCCACAAACTGCTGCTCCAGGTTGAATATACCATCATGAGCAATAAAGCACTTAAAGCGCTTGTCATGGTGTCCGGCAAGCCAGTAAACGGAATAACCGCCAAAACTGGCACCTACGCAACCTACCCTGTCCTTATCGGCATAAGGTTCCTTGCAGAAATCGTCTATGGCAGACAGATAGTCATCCATACACTGACCGCCATAGTCTCCGCTGATGTCCTCAAGCCATTTGCGGCCAAATCCAGGCAGTCCCCTTCTGTTTGGAGCAACAATTATATAACCCTGATCTGCCATGATACGGAAATTCCAGCGATAGCTCCAGAACTGTGATACCATGCTCTGAGGGCCACCCTCGCAGAACAGCAGCACCGGATATTTCTTGGATTCGTCAAATTCAGGAGGATAGATAACCCATGTGAGCATATCCTTGCCGTCTGTAGTCTTTACAGCACGTGCCTCAACCTTTATATTATTGAGCTGGCCAAATATATGATCGTTCTCATGAGAGAGTCTGATTGCCAGGCCACGGTTTGTATCTATCCTGAAAATCTCTGTGGCAGACCTCATTGACTGACGTGTTACAATGAGTTTCCTTGGACCACCCCATGCAAGGGAGTTGTAATCATAAGCCTCGGTATTTACAGGTATAACATTTCCGTTAAGGTCTGCAGAATAAAGCGACATGCAGCCCTGCCAGGAACCTATAAAATAGAAGTAGTTATTATCCGGGCACCATATATAATCATCTACGTTACTGTCAAAACTACTGCTTACAGACCACTTGTGGTTATCACTCAGGTCCATGACATACAGACGGTTTATATCGCTCTCATATCCGTCACGCTCCATGCTCTGCCATGCCAGATAATGGCCATCAGCACTGAACTTGGGATTGATATCATAACCCATATTGCGGTCTTCTCCACCGGATATCTTGCATATGTTCACGGTACTGCCTTTCTCTATATTATAAAGGTAGATATCAGAATCTGTGCTCTTGGCATAATCAAGACCCGCTTTCTTGCGGCATGTATAAGCTATGACCTTGCTGTCCGGGCTCCAGGCATACTGCTCAACACCGCCAAATGGCAACATGGGGCTCTCGTATGGTTCTCCTTCCAGAAGATCCTTGGCATTGTCCGATACACGCTTTCCATTGAACTGGGCCAGGAACGGATGCGGGAGTGATGTATTCCAGCTATCCCAATGGCGGAACATCAGGTCCTGGGCAATCATGCCACTGGCCTTAGGAAGGTCCTCATACTGCTGTTTGGGCACCAGGGGATTGTCCACAGACATAACCATCAGTACATTCTTCATATCTGGAGAGAACAGGAATCCCTCTACATCGGCTGCACCGTAGGACAACTGCTTCCTGCCGGAACCATCGGCCTTCATCTGCCATATCTGCTGAACACCATCCTTTACAGACAGGTATGCAATATGCTCATTATCCATCCATGCGGGACTATGCTCTGACGCAGCAGTCTTTGTAAGCAATTTTGGATTGCTGCCATCGGCATCCATTACATACAAGACCGTGTGGCTGGCATTTTCCTCCACACTGTAGTAAGAAACCTGATAGGCAATCCTTGTATAATCGGGCGATACGGCAACACCGCCTATACGGCCCATGGCCCACAATGCCTCGGGAGTAAGACGTCCATCTTCCAGATAAACCTCACTGCGGCCAATATTAACTTTACTCTGTTCCTTATCCCTGGTCATAAAAAATATAGCGGCAACTGCTGCAATAAACAGCACGCCGACAGGCAAGATTCTTTTATTTTCCATATAATCTCTATCATTTGCACGCGAATATACATTATCTTAGCGGCAAAATAGAATTGCATGTCACTTATTTCGTTGCTTTTTTTCTTTCTTCTGGCGGCACCGTTCGGTATCCAGCAGCAGCCCGTCACATCCAGTCACAATATAGAGATACTCCAAGGCGATACCATACGTATTTCCTTTAATCTTACAATATCCCAGGGATGGCATGTTTACTCCACCAATATGCCTAAAGGCGGACCTACAAGTGCCAATCTGGAATTTGACAGCATCCGGGAAATCAGACCAGTGGGAGCCTTGTCATTTACCGGCCAGGAGATTGACCGCGAGGACCCGGTATTCCAGATGAGAGTCCGCTATTTTGAGAATAAAGTCTCATTCCATCAGGATTTTTTACCCACAGAACCCAACTGGTTCCTTGAAGGATCGTTTGTGTACGGCACCTGCAATGACGTGAACTGCCTTCCACCCCAGCGCATTGAGTTCTGCCATTCAAGTGAGCCGCAGGATAATGCAAGTACAGTATCAGTGACCGATATGGATGCCATAGACGGATATGATGCCAGACAATGGGCACCAGTTGATTATGACAAAGGTATCATTGCTACCCAGGACAACAGTCTGTGGGGTCTGTTCCTTACCAGTCTGCTTGGCGGACTCATAGCTCTCCTTACCCCATGCGTGTGGCCGGTCATTCCCATGACTGTAAGCTTTTTCCTTAAGCGCAGTTCCTCAAGGAGAAAGGCTGTGACCGATGCCATAGCATACGGACTGTCCATAATATCGGTCTACGTGGCATTAGGACTTGCCATTACGCTCATATTTGGTGCAAACGCACTTAATGCACTGGCTACCAATGCAATTGTAAACATAGTATTCTTTCTTATACTGGTGGTTTTTGCCCTGTCTTTCTTTGGACTGTTTGAGATTACCCTGCCATCCGGCTGGAGTACTGGTACAGACCGCAAGGCCGGTTCCAATGGTATGGGTGGAATATTCTTCATGGCACTTACTCTCACTATTGTGTCTTTCTCATGCACAGGACCCATCATTGGATTCCTGCTGGTAGATGCAGCATCAACCGGAAGCATCCTGGCACCCGTTGTAGGCATGTCTGGATTCTCTGTTGGAATGGCCATCCCGTTTACACTTTTTGCAATGTTCCCCGGCTGGCTTAAATCCATGCCAAAATCCGGTGGATGGATGGATCGCGTTAAGGTAACCCTGGGATTTGTGGAACTTGCATTCTCACTCAAGTTCCTGTCTGTAGCCGATATGGCATACGGATGGGGAATTTTACCCAGAGACCTTTTTGTCCTGCTATGGATAATCATGGCCGTTGCCCTTGGCTTGTATCTTATGGATATTAAAAGCCTTCTCAGAAAAGGGCAGAAAAGGCATTCAGGAATAGTGGGAACACTTGTAGGAATACTGTCCCTTTTCTTTGCGGCATGGCTAGTCCCCGGCTTATGGGGTGCCCCACTCAAGGCAATAAGTGCATTTACCCCTCCCATGGGTACACAGATATTCAACAGGAACAGTTCTGTCGTAGAACCTGATTTTACGGACTATGCACAGGCCCTGGAAGAATCAGCGCGCAGCGGCAAGCCCGTACTCATAGACTTTACCGGCTATGGATGTGTAAATTGCCGAAAGATGGAGGCATCGGTATGGACGGATCCCAGGGTATCGGCAACCATTAACAATGAGTACATACTGGTATCGCTGTTTGTAGATGACAAGACACCGCTCAAAGAACCCGTATCTATCGTTGAAAACGGTAATAATACCAAGATTAGAACTGTTGGAGACAAATGGAGCCTGCTGCAGCGACACAAGTTTGGAGCCAATGCCCAGCCATTCTACGTGATTGTGAACCCCGATGGAGAGCTTATGGCAGGACCATACACCTTCAATACAGATACGGAATCATTCCTGAGGTTCCTGAACAGGAATTAAGGAATACGGCAGAGTTATTTCCCGCGCTTTATAACCTTCTTCTTACGGACAGACCATCCAAAAAAGCCTGTCGGGTTGGTTATATCAAAATACTCTCCATGAGTATATGAGATAAGATTCATGGCAGCCATGTCTATCTTGTCATTGCTGTCTATGTACCGTTCGTCCACAAGCACATTAACCACCTCTGCCAGGAACATGTCATGAGAGCCCAAGGGCCTGATATCTACTACCCTGCACTCAATGGAAACCGGTGCCTCATTTATTATTGGGGCCGATACCACCTGAGCCTTTCCGGGTGTAAGCCCCATAAGTGCAAACTTATTGCAGTCACGGCCTGAACGCACACCACAGAAATCTGTTGCACGCGCCAGTTCCTTGTTGGTAAGATTTATGACAAAACACATATTCCTTTTTATAATATCGTAGGAATAGCGTGACGGACGCACAGAGATATAGCACATGGCAGGATCGGAGCATACCGTGCCAGTCCATGCTATTGTAAGGATATTGTATTCCTGTGGATCAGAGCCACAGCTTACCAGCACTGCCGGAAGCGGGTAAATCATTGTACCCGGGCGAAAACTGCGTTTCATCGGTCGGACTGGGTAAGCTTACGGAAAACAGGCGGGGTTGGCAAAGAAAAACGCATTAGTTCACCAGTAACCGGATGTATAAAGGACAGGCGGTAATTATGGAGCATGAGCCTGCGTGCAGGATTAGTCTGGGCTCCATATTTAATATCACCGGCAATAGGACATCCCATCTCTGCCATGTGGACCCTGATCTGGTTTTTCTTACCGGTAAATATCTCCACATCAACAAGAGCATATCTGCCGCGTGACTGGATTACCCTATAATGTGTTACGGCAAGCTGTCCTTTTTCCTGATCTGGCGTAGAGTGCACCTGCATACGCTCATTCTCTACAAGATAGCTCTGGAGAGTATCCTCTGCACGCTGGGGTACATTCTCCGTTACGCATATATACTTGCGTTCCTTAACATAGAAATCCCAGTTGGAACGCATTTCAAGCATCATATCCTGGTCCTTGGAAAAAATGAGTATTCCCGATGTATACTGATCCAGCCTATGACATACATAGAGCTCAGCCTGCGGATTATCATGCTTAAGGTAGTCTTGCAGTATATGGTATGCATTTTTTTCCCTTGCATTGTCATTTGCAACAGAAAGCAGGCCCGATGCCTTCTCAATCACTATCATCCACTTATCCTCAAAAAGAACCTTTATCTGAGGATTATTGAATTTATAGAAGGAACGTCCAAAATTAACTTCAACCTTATCTCCAGGCAACAGTGGAGTATCAAACTGCGTAACAGCAGCGCCTTTAATGGCAATATGCTTGTATTTAAGCATTGCCTTGATCTCTGTACGTGACAATCCAGGCATGCTGGCTATAAGGAAAGGCAGAAGAGTAGTCTCCTCTTTTACCTCAAAACCTTTGATGTTATCTGCCGTATACAGCTTTCCACTTTTCTTTCTACCGTATGCCATAATAAGTTACAATAAGTACTCTGCAAAACTACTAAAAAAAGTCCATAATTCTTGGAAAAGACAATTTGGGAGTATATCTTTGCTACGTGTTTTTCATGGTATTAGATTTTATTTAAGGCAAGCGGAACTGTGAAGTCCCGCTTGCCTGCTTTTTATGCCCACCTGATATGAACAACATATAAGGCCTCTATTCAGAAAACAATTATTGTCAAATCAACAATTTTGCATAATTACTTAAAAAAAATCGATAAAATAAGTACCAGTATAAAAAAACTTGTTCTATATTTGTAATGCAAACAAGGAGAGAAGATTGGTTGTGAAACCGGTTCATCTTAATTTCAATTATTGGAAAAGGACTATTGAGGACATGAGGCTAGCTGCGCAGCTGGCCTCATGTTTTTTTTATCACGTATGTTCCAAAAAGTTGTGGAGATATTCCAAATTAGCCTTTTGCGTCGGCTTCCATAGCCAAAATCATCTCAAACTGCTTGGTTACGCAGGTATACAGTTTCTCCAGGGTGATTGGCTTAGTAAGGAATTCATCGGCTCCAAGATTGAGTGCTTTTACAACATCGTCGTTTGTATTCAGAGCAGACAAAACAACAATTCTAAGAGATGAATATGCAGAATCGTGTCTTAAACGGTTTATAACCTCATAGCCATCCATAATAGGCATCATGAGATCCAGCAGGACCAGCGCAGGTTTTTCTGACTCAATCATATCAAGAGCCTCCTGCCCGTTTGTTGCAGTAATAGTGGTAAAATTATACCTACTCAGCATTTTCTTGACCAGTATCAGGTTAAGAGAAATATCATCTACAACCAGAACCTTGTAGCCGGAAAGGTCTACATCAGGTACAACAAATCTGTCTACTGTCATATATTAAAGCTTTAAAACATTATCCTCTTTTTGACATCTCTATGTATCTATCCTTCCAGATCTTGGGAGTAACGCCCGTAATCTTGCTGAATGCAGTATTGAAAGATGAGGCTCCACCAAAACCGCATGCATTGGCAATCTCTCTCTGGGTTACACCTTCATTATTCAATATATACTGTTCTGCATAGTCAATGCGCAGCATATTCAGATAATTTACAAAGGTCATACCATAAGTAGATTCAACGTAATCAGCCAGTTCATCCCTGGATACCTCCAGGCTCTCTGCAACCGATGCAATGGAAATATCGCGGTTAAGAAACATTTTTTCCTCAATCATGAACTTCTCAAATTTGGAATCCAGTGCACTGTCATACAGGGAATACGGAACAGTTTCTGTCTTATCACCAGCCTGAGGCTGAGCATGGATATCGCTGTAGAGACTTGTATTTACAATTGCATCGGCACGCTCGCGCACATCGGCACTGTTTGCATGTACAGGCGCAGCAGCAGAAGCCACAGCCTTTAGTTCACGGCCAAAACGGTTTGCTAGGACAATCTCATTCAAAGACATGTTGTCCGCATCGCCCGATGTTCCAAGGAATCCCAGAAGGAACAACGATATAAGCAGCAGGGAAAAAGCTACGCAGAGCAATGCTGTGCTGTGTGGATAATATTTCTTGCCTATAAAGAGCGCACCGTATATGATAACCAGAGCAATGGTAGCTGCAAAATACCTTACTACGGCCACACTTGTCTTATGCTTTCCACCAAAGAACTTAAGGATATCCATAAAAGAAACCCCAGACCTTATGGCTCTGCCCATGAAATGTGTGGTAAAGTAGAGGAATTCAACAAGGAGGAATCCCTTGAAAATGTACTTATAGCAAGCATACACAACATATTGTATGCGCTCAGTAAGATAAGACGATACAGGGCCTACGTTTCCATAAGACAGGAGTACAACGTCCAGGGCCTTGTGATAACCACACGCAAATACCACCATCATTGCTGTGGACAGATGGAAAAACGGGATAACGCTACATGTTACATAGACCGGGCCGCCAGCCTTTGAGTGCAGGCTCCTCTCGTTATAAGACACAAAGCACGGAACCAGTGCAAGTGCAAACACCTGCTCAAAAAGTATTCGCTGCAGCAGGATAAAGCCACTCAGCTTGGTTGTGAATATTGCAAAAACAAAATAAATGGTCAAGACAGCATACAGACGGGTTGCCTTCCTAAACACAACTCCCTTGGGAGAGAAAATGATATAAGCAAACAGCCAGAAAGCACAAACCAATCCCGGCAATAACAGAAGTGCGGCTTCTAAACTCATTTCTCAATGTTTAATATTGTTGTGCAAAAATAATCAAACATTTGAGAATCAATAGAAATAACACTAAAAAATAAAGTAAGAATGCACTTAAAGGCTTTATCAGGCGCTAATTGGGAACAAATTTTAGAATTATTCCACAGAATCAGCGCCTAAAGTACCGCTATTCAACAGGCTCAGTCTTTCTCTTCAGCCACAAGGCTTCCTGGTCTGTCAGATAAGGACTTATGGTAACATAAACAGTATTATTGAACCTGTTTATCCACTCAATTTCGTCTCTATCCATCATAGAAACAATTACGGGAGCCATATCTATATAGGTAAGGGTAAGCGTATCAAATGCAAGCCAATTGCCAAACTCATTACTGCCTGCAGACTTGCAAAGGATCATATTCTCATGCCTTATTCCATGAAATCCTTCCCTGTATATACCCGGTTCATCGGACGTAATCATTCCCGGCAACATTGGCTGGTCCTTAAGGTTCTGCCTTATTGTCTGGGGGCCCTCATGCACAGAGAGCACATTCCCTACTCCATGGCCGGTACCGTGTCCAAAATTCCGCATAGCCTGCCACAGCGGTCTGCGTGCTACAGCATCAAGACGACAGCCGGGTGTTCCCTCCGGGAATATTGCCATGGCCAGATCAATCATGGCCCTGAGATCCAGCGTATAGTCCTGGCGCTCCAGATCAGTGCATGGTCCAAGCGGAACCGTGCGTGTTATATCGGTAGTACCGTATGAATAATGTGCTCCGCTGTCATTCAGATACAGTCCATGCGGCTCCAGGACAGAATCCTTGCCACGCACTGTGGTATAATGGGGCAATGCGGCGTTCTGCCCGTATGCTGATATGGTTTCAAAACTCTCATCCAGGAAATCAGGCATGGCCGCACGCAGCTCATGCAGTTTGTCCGATGCATCGGACTCTGTGATCTTATGTCCAGCTGCTACTTCCTCCTCAAGCCACTTGAAGAAACGGGTCTGTACAATTCCATCCTGAACATAAGCTTTCCTGAAGCCCTCTATCTCCACGTCATTCTTAACAGACTTGGCAAGGCTTACGGGAGAGTTGCCTTCTACCATCAGTTCCTTTCCAAAAGCCATCTCAATAGCCCTTGCCGTTTCCAGGTTCAGGCTGGAGGAATCTATCAGTATGGATCCATCGGGCTTTACAGACGCAATGAACTGCCCAACCTGGGAGTATTCATGCAATACAACATTGTCTTTTTTCAAAATCTCCGCAACATTCCCGCCAAATTTTGCAATCTCAGCAAACAGATGTACTTCCTTGGGAGTAACCAGCGCAAAGGATATTACAAACGGACAGTAATCCACATCGGCAGAACGGATATTGAGCAGCCATGCAATCTCATCAAGGCAATTCAGGAACATGTAGTTGCAGCCCCTTGCTTTAAGTTCAGCCCTGAGCCACTCCAGTTTCTGTGAACGTGACCTGCCGGCATAGCAGTCCTCATGTATCCAGACAGGGTCCTGTGGCAACAGCGGACGGTCTTTCCACAATTCTCCAAGGTAGTCCGGCCTGGATACAAGCGCAGCACCCTTGGCTGCAAGTTCCTTTTCCAGACGGGCAGATTCATTCATGCTCATGCACAATCCATCTACTCCTACCTTTCCGCCCTCAGGAATAGCCTGAACAGTCCATCCTATCCATTCCTTATCTTCTGCAGAAATCATACGATGCAGTTCTATTCCACTGCCAGCCAGTTCTTTCTCTGCCTGAATCCAGTATCTGGAATCGGTCCACAGACCGGCATGACCAGCAGTAACAACCACCACGCCTGCAGATCCTGTAAATCCACTTATATACTCACGCTGACACCAGCGCAATGGAGTGTATTCACTGTTATGAGGGTCCTCGCCTACAGTAATGGCAGCATCCCAGCCCCATTCTTTCATGAGCCCACGCAGGGCTTCTATTCTTTCTTTAATCATCATAATGCGAAAATAGTAAAAGTCACCGTCAATTATGTAAATTTGCGGCCCAAATGGTAGTAGCCTATGAAAATTGAACTCTCAGGCCATTACGGATACCGCAGGCTCATAAGCTCATCGGCCCCATCCATACTCATGATGCTTACAATTTCCCTGTACAGCATTGTGGACGGTCTGTTCATATCCAATTATACCGATACCACCGCATTCGCCGCAATGAACCTTATATTTCCCGGAATCATGGTACTGGGAGCCCTGGGACAGATGTTCGGTACTGGCGGCAGCGCATTTGTAGCCATGATACTTGGCCAGGGAGACCGTGACCGCGCAAACAGGGTTTTCTCCATGCTCATACGGGTCATGCTGATTGCCGGTTGCATTTGCGGAGTTCTCTTTTTTATATTTGTCCGCAGGATAGCTATCTGGATGGGGGCCGATGACAGCATGATTGGGTACTGTATGGTTTACGGCCGCATATTCATAGTGGTAATCCCACTGTATATGGCACAGATGGCCTTTCAGTCGCTCTACATGACCGCAGAGATGCCTCAAACCGGAACGCGCATATCCATTATATGCGGCCTCATAAACATTGTATTTGATGCACTCTTTATTATAGTTTTCCATTGGGGACTGGCTGGAGCTGCCATTGCAACTGCCATGAGTGCCGCATTTGGAGGACTGTACCCTTTAATATATTTCAGTTCCAGCAAGCTTAACAGGAGCAAACTCAGATTGGCCAGGACAAAGACAGACTGGAAATGTATAGGACATGTGTGCACCAATGGCCTGTCTGAGTACGTAGGCAGCATATCGCTCAACATAGTTTGTATATGCTACAACCTCCAGCTAATGAGACTGATTGGCGAACAGGGAGTTGCTGTTTACGGAATACTCATGTATATTGGATTTGCATACGCTTCGGTCTACATAGGTTACAACCTGGCCGTAGCCCCGGTGGTAAGTTTTAATTACGGGGCACAGGATTACGCCGAACTCAGGAGTCTGCTCAGAAAGAGCCTTATCCTGCTACTGGTGGGAGGTACTATACTCACCCTGCTGTCGGAGATACTGAGTAACGTAATGGCTGGTATTTTTGTAGGATATGACCAGGAACTCAAGGCACTTACCGGACGTGCCATCCGAATTTACATGATCAGCTTTATGATCTGCGGACTGAACATGTTTGTATCGGCCTGGTTTACAGCGCTCAACAACGGCATTGTATCGGCCATTGCTGCATTTGCCAGGACACTGGTATTTGAACTGGGAGCCATTTTCCTGTTGCCACTGATCCTTGGGTTAGACGGAGTATGGCTGGCTGTGGACCTGGCCGATGTCATGGCGCTCATAATGTCGGCCATCTTACTTGCAGCGTTCAGGAAACGATACAAATACTGAACCCCACAAAAAAAGTGGCCGGAACAAGTCCGGCCACAACAAAAAAAGGCAATGTCAGAATATTAATTCTGAGCTCGTACCTAATGGATATTATAGTTTTCCATCAAGTTTCTAACTAAGCCATATCCGGAAACGGTTCTTAATACGTTCCCTGACAGGTATACCCAAAAGTTCAAATGATGTCAAGTAATTGGATTATTCCTGACACATTTGGTAGTAATTGCGTAAAACTTTCGTTACAAAATTCAGAGAGCCATGCAAGCGTTTGCAACAGGCACCTGAATTATCTATCATGCTTACTCCAAAAGTACAGTTTTTTTGTATACCCAGGACCGATTGCAATAATTAAAAAACGTTAAGTATATCCATACCACCATACAGGATCAAGTTATTGGCCCAATAATCCTATATAGTACAAACACTTAAAAAATATTCCAGAATCTACCGGCAGAAAAAAACTTATTCAGAAACAGCTTTATTTATGCTCTGAATGTAATCTAGAACGCTGTCACGTCCTGTCCGGTCAAGAGATGAGGTTATAAAATGCGGGGGCAGTTCTTCCCACTGTTCAGACAGAGTATCTAGAAATTTCTGTACATTTATATTCAGATTACTACGGCCTAGCTTATCGGCCTTGGTAAAAATAATGGCAAATGGAACAGAGTTCTCACCAAGCCATTCTATAAACTCAAGATCAATTTTCTGCGGTTCATGCCGGCTGTCTATCAGGACAAACAGGGATGTAAGTTGCGGGCGCTCCAGAGTGTAGGTACTTATAATGCGTGTAAGTTCATCCTGCTGCTGGCGGCCTCGTTTGGCATAACCATACCCAGGCAGATCTACCAGATACCAGTCGCCGTTTATAAGGAAATGGTTTATGAGCAGCGTTTTTCCAGGGGTTGCCGAAGTCATGGCCAGGCCTTTCCTTCCGGTCAGCATATTAATCAGACTGGACTTGCCCACATTGGAACGGCCAATAAATGCATATTCCGGCATATTGTGCTGTGGACACAGTGCAATATTAGTATTACTTATTATGAATTGTGCGCTCTTGATCTCCATCTTGTAGGCTTTTACGTGGCAAAAGTACGGAATTTTGCGCTATTTTTGCACTCAACACAGACAGTATATGAACCAGGAGTATCCATCAGCAGCACTGGAAAAGGCCGTGGGCGAGTTTGCCAAACTCCCCGGAATAGGCAGGAAAACCGCATTGCGGCTTGTCCTGCACATGCTTTCCCGTTCCGATGATGAAGTAAGCGGTTTTGGTAAGGTTTTTACAACCCTCAAGCAGGACATACACTATTGCAAGGTTTGTCATAACATATCCGATACCGATGTGTGTACTATCTGTGCCAATCCCAAGCGAGACAGTTCTACACTCTGTGTAGTAGAGAACGTGCAGGATGTACTGGCAATAGAGAGCACCATGCAGTACAATGGCCTGTATCACGTACTTGGCGGCATAATATCGCCAGTAGATGGCATCGGACCACAGGATCTTGAGATAGCCAGTCTGGTAGAACGCGTAAGCGCCGGCGGAATAAGAGAAGTCATACTGGCCCTTAGTCCAACCATGGAAGGCGATACCACAAACTTCTTTATTTCACGCAAGCTATCGGCACTTGGTGTAAAGCTTAGCATAATAGCCCGCGGTGTGGCCGTAGGCAACAATCTTGAGTATGCCGATGAGGTATCTCTTGGACGTTCCATCGTAGACCGTATCCCTTTTGTATAACTACACATTATTTATATATGAATACTAGAAAAATGTCTCACATACTCATGGGTTGCTGGATTTCAATCTATGTTGTTGCCGGTTTGATTGCTGCACTCTATGAATTTGGCCCTCTCCAGGCTGGCAGCGTAACCAACACAAAGACCATATACATAATGGAAGTAGCTGGCGTACTTTGCTCCCTTGCCCTCATACCACTGGCGCTCAAGGGATTCAAGCAGATAACAGACCGTATGGCAGAAAAAGACTACCCGGAGGAAAGGATAGTCCACATATACATGATCTGCTCGCTGCTGCGCCTCCTGGCTTTCTTCCTGGTAGTGGAATTTGGAGTTATCCTTTATTACCTTATAAACGATACAGTAGGACTCTATATAGCAGCCATAGCAGCAATCTGCTCGCTGTTCTCCGTACCTACCAAGGCTGGAATTGAGCACGAGACGGGTATTTTCCAGGATTGACGCATGCCTGCGGTAAGTGTAATAATAGTAAGCTACAAGGTCAGATACTACATTGAGCAGTGTCTTGAATCCGTGTTGCGCAGCGTTCCTGATGCGCAGATAATTGTTGTAGACAACAACTCTCAGGATGGATCCGTAGAGTACCTGCAGCAAAAGTTCAAGGATATTACCGTTATTGCCAACCATGAGAATGCCGGATTTGGACGTGCTAACAATATGGCATTGTCCCAGGCTACAGGCCAGTACGTACTGTTTCTCAATCCCGATACGGTAGTTGCAGAGAACACTATACCCGGTTGTATTGAGTTCATGCAAGATCACCCCCAGGCCGGTGCAGTAGGAGTACGCATGCTCTATGCCAATGGACAGTTTGCCCTGGAGTCACGCCGTTCACTCCCCACTCCAATGGTCTCATTCTGGCACATGACAGGACTGGGAAAGCTCTTTCCAAAATCCAGGCTGTTTGCCAAATACCACCTTACTTATCTCAATGAACAGGAGATTTGCGGCATAGAAGTAATATCCGGGGCTTACATGTTTGCCCGCAGGGAAGCTCTTATAAAGACCGGTGGGTTTGACGAGTCATTCTTTATGTATGGAGAGGATATTGACCTGTCGTACCGTATCCTGCAACAGGGATACACCAACTGGTATCTCCCGCTATCCATAATACACTACAAGGGAGAGAGCACAAACAAGACTTCTTACAGCTATGCCAAGGCATTCTATAATGCCATGCTCATATTCTTTAACAAGCACTTTCATAAATACAGCCGCCTGTTTGCCCTTCTTGTATGGATTGTGGTAAGCGTACGTAAGCTGAGCACCTATATTGGCCAGAATCTGCTTGCCCACAAGCATAAGCTCACTGATTATACGGAGAACTGTACATTTGTTGGACCTGCCGGCTCATATCAAGAGGTAAGCCGGCTTGTAGGCACAAGCAAATACCTGCGCAAGCTACAACATATTGAATGTAATGGAGAAAACTGCGTGTGTCCAGGCAATGAACTGCTCAAGGATACACAGTGCGTAGTATTTGACGTGAGTGCATTCAGTTACGCCGCCATAATGGACTGGATGTACCAGAACTCACGCCGTTACAGCATAGGATTCTATAATCCCAAAACCGGCAAACTGATAACCCAAGACGAAACTCTATGCTAAACGCCAGCCTGCTTACCAACGGCACCATACTGCTCCGTGCCCCAGAGCCCACAGATCTGGATATACTCTACAACATGGAGAACAACACAGCCCTGTGGTTTGTTTCTGGTAACACCGCCCCCTACTCCCGTTACCAGCTCAAGCAATACATAGAACAGTCTCAGCATGATTTCTACACTGACCGCCAGATCCGTTTTATGATTGTACGTATTCAGGACAACACTGTACTTGGCAGTGTGGACCTGACAGACATAGACCCCTATAACGGCCGCGCCGAGATAGGCATTGCACTGCTCACTGAGTACCGTCAGCAGGGATTAGCATCCATGGCACTGAAAATATTAATGCAATATGCAGCACAGGTGCTAAGACTCCACCAATTGTACTGTCACATACCCGCAGGACTGGATCAGAGCATTAACCTGTTCAGTAGCAACGGGTTTGCTCAGTCTGGAACACTCAAGGACTGGCTGGTTAAGGAGAACAGATACTCTGATGTTGTAGTGCTACAGAAATTTTTTTGAAAAAAAACTCCATTTGCGCTTGCAGATACCAAAAATGGTAGTACCTTTGTCATCGCAAAACAACGAGGTGCGTTAGTTCAGCTGGTTAGAATGCCGCCCTGTCACGGCGGAGGTCATGGGTTCGAGTCCCATACGCACCGCTTAGAAGTGCTCTACAGATACCTGTAGGGCACTTCTCTTTTAAAATCTGTACTAAATCTGTACTAAATCGAAAATTCTCGTTTCCGGAGAAAGAACAATTACCCTCACTTTCATGGGTGATTCCGGGTCGCCAAGAAAGAATTAACATCAATTAACAATACCCCAAAATCACCTTCTTTCATACTACATGAGCTAGTGGATTTGTAACCATCTCACCTCTCTTCTCACAAGGGTGTAACCAATACAAAACAATTGGCCCGAAATCCGTGGAGGATCCCGGGCCGGTTGGTATAAAAAACCTGTGTGGCAACACATGTTTTCCAAGCACAAAGATAAACACAAAAACTCATATCACGTAACATTCTTATCTTTGCCTTGAATCAATCAAATCTACTATACCATGAAAGTCTATCTCCACTATCCGGGAGGTCGCACAAGCCGTGCCCGCCGCTCACCCGATGGCCAACTGAACGAAGCCATCTACACCCGTAAGATCTGCCTTGCCATTCAAAGGAAACTCCGTCTTCACAACCAGGACACATCACTAATCACCGACACATCAATCAAACGCATCATCCAGAATCAAGCCGACTGCCAGGTCAAGACAGTCATAACAGATCCACCATCCGCCAAGCTGCTCATCAGCGTACGACTGAACCAAGAAAGAAACGATGGCGCCTGGCATCTGAGCAAAGGGTGGTCATCCATTGACAACGAACCTTCATCAACCAAGTGCAGCATCGGCAGGATCCTCACAGCTCATGCACTCCAAACACTGGGAGCAGATGCAGCATCAAGACCAGACCAACCGGACGGCCTTCAATACATCAAGCAAGCTGCCATACTTGACGCCGTTCAGTTTCCAGCAGCCGTAACCTACAACCTTTACCTAGACAACAAAGAAAATGCCCACCTCCTAAGAAGCGGGCAAACCATGGATGCCATAGTCAGGCTGCACACCGGTGCAATCCTGGAATACATCAAACTCAACGGATAAGCGCAGATCCTTCAAATCCATTCTTCCACTGTCCTTCCATGTTGGAGAACTCCTCTCTGAACCGGTCGGACATCGTGTCATAGTATCTGTATGACAGATCGTAGATCATGTCAAAGTTGGATATACTGAAGTTCTTGTTGAAAGCGCACACGAAAGAACTGTACTTGCTAATAGCATCAGACACAGTGCTTGCCTGAGTAGCCTTGATCTCCTGAGCCTCATCAAACTCATCAATCTGGGCCTCATCCTGCATGATATAGACAAAGGCCAGCTTAGCCACAATCTCAACAAGACCCTGCAAGTCCTTCTCTGAATAGAGATAACTCATCGGCCGAATATCCTTGTTGATACCACTCTTGCCATATTCAGCCATCTCAGAGGTTAGTAAATACATCCTTCCGTTCATCAATATCATTGTTAAAATGTATGTGGGCCGCCTAGGATCCAGCATCAGGTAACGGCAATCACCTAAAAACAAAGTCCGGTCAGCAAAACCCACATACATGTGGGATGCTTCCCTCTTTGCGACTTTGTTCTGATTGAAAGTTTGCCGTTTTCGATGCCAGAACGCAAAAAGCGAATATTATAATCTGTCTAATATGTCAATTGCTGTCAGCCCTCAGCTGAACAACACTGCAAATATAGAAATAATTTAGAATTTTACATTCTCATACTATCCCATATTATTTCGTTCCAAAAATGCCTATTGTGTGGTCAAAAAGTGTATTTTACATTTGTATCAAAACGCTGATACAATGCACAATAAACACATCAAGACACTGATTATCTCTTTCACGGTGGCAGCGCTGCTGTCATCATGCCGTACACAAAAACAGGCCGCCCAGACCCAGTTCCAGAACTCCCGTCTAGAGAACTCAGTCCAGGACACAACTCAAACAACCCGTCAAGAGCAGAGACACACCAGATTGACAATCACCTACATCCCCCTCACACAGCCACAATCCAAAGAGAAACCCATGCCAAATACTCAGGAAACTCCAACTGTCCACCAACCATCACCAGTCAAGACCGCCGAAAGGCTGGCCCAGGTTCTGGCCCATGAAGGTGGCGGTACCATCATCATCCAGGAAGAACAGACCAACATCAATCAAGAACAGACACAGACCCACACCCACAGCAACACCGACCAGGAACAGAACACATACTCCACCATGACCCTCCGAGACTACCGGCGCACCCCAACCGCAATCTCCATCTACGTCATCTTCGGACTCTTCGCCCTGGGCATCATCTTAGAAATCATCAAACTCTATATCAAGCCATGAAAGCATCCCCATACGCGTACCTTATAATAATGCAGTTTGAAGGACTGCGCCTCCGTTCCTACCAATGCCAGGCAGGCATCTGGACAATCGGCTACGGCCATACCCAAGGTGTTCACCAGGGAATGGCCATCACCCGCCAGCAGGCCGAAGAATACCTGAAGGCCGATGTCGCCCAGACCGAACACATCATCAACATCCGCCACCTGGACCTCAACCAGAACCAGTTCGATGCCCTGGTGTCCCTGGTCTTCAACATCGGCCCAGTCCAGTTCGCCCAATCCACACTCCTCAAGAAAATTCAGGCCAATCCCAATGACCCGACCATACCCGATGAGTTCCGCCGATGGATCTACGTAAACAAGCAGCCATCAGAAGGCCTCATCCGCCGACGCGACCAAGAAGCAAAACTCTATATTGCATAACCATGGAAACACAAATCACAAACCTCATCACCAGCTACCTCATCCCATCGGCCACAGCTGCCATCGGATGGCTGGCCGGAACCCGCAAACGCAAGAACGACTTCCTGAAAGACCTGCAGGAATCCATCAACCTGCTCTCAACAGAAAACCGGAAACTCCTGGCAGACATCACGCAAGTCAACAAAGAAGTAGTAGCCCTAAGGCGAGAGAATGAAGAGCTCAAGATCTCCGTTGACAAACTGTGTCAGGAAAACAGTCAACTGAAAGCAGAAGTCCGTAAGCTCCACACCGGCAAGACCAAGCCACGACACAAGCACAAACCTGCCACCAGACAAGCTCAAACACGCGCCATCAATCAACCCACGCGATAAACCATCCGGCCCTCACCATACCTCGGCAAGCCGAGGTTCCAACGCGCGAGCATTGCCTTGTATTGACCAGCCGTCTCGCCCTTCAGGCAGCAACAACAAGCCAACGCTCGCGCGTTGGCCAACAACCGGACAGAACCCGCACCCTCTCACAAGATGGGGGCCGATGCATATCCACTGATCAAATCCTGGACTTTATCTCTTCAAGACACCAGCAGTTGAGAGCATTGAGAACCTTAGTGTAGATTATAATCTTGTTTCTTCCAATGCGTTGACTCTTAGAAATCTCACCGCTATTAGAAGACAGCATCTGAATGTTCTTCACGCCATGGAATATGTTGCATCTATTCTTATAGACAAGCGTTATAATACTCTTGATGTCATTTAATCTTATCCTTCTGGTGACCTCCCGGTTGTACCTGCTCGGTGCTTGACTCTCATCAAAAATGCGTTTCCATGCATTCTGAAAATCCCTAATGGTATTATAGACCATTTTATTCTGGATGTTCAAACTCCCATTCTCATCCTGATCCGGTTCAATTTCATTGATTGCCTCCAGAATATCTTCCCTGCTCAGATCGGGAACCATATGAGATTCCAGCTCAATCAATCCCATAGCCTTCTTCCCGGAAAAACAAAAATCAATAAGATCCATTATGTTGGACAACTCAGACTTTCGTTTTGCCGACCCTATGCTCTCTGATTGGAAGACAAGTTCTTTCATCTTGCATGTCGTTTCCCAATCCACATTATATAAGTTGTTAAAGGTGAAGAACTCATACATGAAGTAGGTGGGGATAGCATCGCTCCACTTTTTGTAACCTTTTCTCTTATGACCATGCTCTATTGAGGAATTGAAACCAATCAGTTCCTGAAGAGAATCTACATAATGCTGCAGCTTAATATCCATTATGATACCGTATAACAATGCCACAAAAATAGCAAGACAAATCGTATATTCCAACACAACGCCATCCATGCCCCCATCCAAAATGTCATGCAGTCCGATGCAAGCCCGCCCGATGCCCCTCTAATTCCCGATGCGCTGAATACCCCAGCACCGCCCCTTTAGACCTTCCGAGCCCGCCCCATAGCGGTAGCAGTCAGCGGCTCAGGACAGGACCCGAGCCGCCGACGGCAACCGACACACGCTCCGGTACCATAGTATAGGCAGCACGGCCGCTGCCTGGCTTGTTTAACCCAGAACGCCCATCCAGAACAACTGGACCCTTATCAAAGTGAGTTGGTGTACATCACGCGCTCCACACCATTCAACTGTATCTCATATAGGCAAAACGCGCGTGTGTCCACACAACTCCTGCAGACAGTATCAGAGTTGTTCTGGACGTGCGTTCTCCCCAGGGAACCCGCAGCTCACAGGGAACCTAACGGAGTCTTCGCTCGTACATCACCAAGGCTCGCGGCAAACAGTACAATAGGCAAACCACATCACACCCGTCAGACCTCCACACTGCCACTCTTCAAGCCCCGTGCAAGTCCCCGCCATAAAGAACATAGGTGTTCCACACACATGCCACATGTCCCTGGCTGTTCAGAGCCCAGCCAGTGCCACATGGCAAGAGTGTTCCACGCTTATTATAGTTGCCGCCCAGACGGCAACAGGGGCAGTACTCGCTTGGCATCAGCACCTCATACAATCCGCTATGTAACATAATGGAATCCTTAATTATGTTCTCCGGTCGTCGCGCACTCCTCCCTACAAACATAATTCCCACTATGTTAAATAGCTCCATTATCAGGACAGGAACACCCCGACAAATCGCCCGAACCTGCGTAACAGCCTGGATGGTGTTCCGGCATACTCCGGGCACCCCTCTCCGCATGCCTCCACACCATCCAGGACGCACCCCCAGGTGCTGGGTCGTCGTCTCCGGCAGAACCTTCGCTCCGGTCTCCGTTCTGTCCATGGCGTCGGTGCCCGCCGCTATTCCCAGAACTCCGTCCTCCACAGAAGGTACAGCCTCCAACTCCTTCATGGTACTTGTAGTGCGCCGTGCCCTTCGCTGCGCTCCGAGCCCGCCACCCTCCAACATTATTTGACGTCCGCTCCGCGTCCGGCTCACAAGCCCTTGGACGAAATTTGGACGTTCATACAGCCCAACTAGAACATTTTGCGAACGTTCAGTCAACGTCCAAAAAACGTCCAAAAAGTGTTCTACTTGCGTCCCAGAAACGTCCTACACGCGTCCCAGAACCGTCCCAATAGCGTCCCGGAAACGTCCCAATAATGTCCCCAAAACGTCCCATCCCCAGCTACAACTATCTACAACACCGTTTTTCGCCACAACTGAATTACCATCAGCGGTAGGCGTATGGTGCTGCTCCGTTCCGCCTCCAGTGCCATGCCAGGTTTCCGCTACGCTCCAACCCGCAAGACACTTCCGCCTCCACTTCACGGCACTACACGCCCCGAATGCTTACCACGTTCCGCCTCCAGTGACATGCGAGGTTTCCGCTGCGCTCCAACCCGCAAGACACTTCCGTCTCCACTTCACGGCACAACACGCCTAGAATGCTATCATTATACATACACCCTATAGCCCTTGCACTTTCTGCACTTTCCGCATTTTGCCCACCAATACACCTCTTTGATCGCAGCTGACCGCTGCTCCCAAAGATACATCGCTCACGCCTAGCGGCCGTTCGCCCGGGACCGCTCCGCTGCAGGTGACTTGCCAGGTTTCCGCTTCGCTTCAACCTGCAGGTCACCTTTGCTGTCGCTCCACAAACATCCCCGCATAGCTTACAACGACATTACTTCCGGCGGACGGCTTATGGCTCCATTCCGTTACGTCTCCGCAGTCTTGCGAGACTACCGCTCCGCTATAGTCCGCAGGACTGCTACGCCTACACTTCATGACGCTATAAGCCTCGAACCCAATCAAAGATACTGTCAAACCTCGTTTCGCTCCATCTCCGAAGTCAGGCGAGACCTCCACTTCGTTCCGGATTCGCTTGACTTCTACGCCTACGCAAAACTCGCGCAAATGCAACTCATAGCATTGCACGCAATATAGAACTGGTTTAGGAACAGCACCTGCAGCACGCAGGTCGTCATTCATGACCGACTGTCCTCCAGACTCCTGGATTCTTCCATATTCCGTTTCTCCTCAGATCTGTGCTCTCCGTTCCATGCGTCCATGGTGCTTCCGTTCCATCCGGTTAATGGTCGCTGCGCTTCACGTGGGCGGCTACATTCCGCTCCATTCCAGAGGCCACACTCAGTACCCTGCGCTATCACTCATTGACACTGCCCATCCCGCGCAAACAAAGCCGGTAGCAGAGAAGGCATCGCCCGCGTACCGGGTACTGGGCGAGCCTTCTTCCATTCCACTGCACTCCGCTGCCCATGTTCCGCTCCGCTCCCGTCAACCGTTCTCCACTCCAGAACCATGG
>JAZUFR010000017.1:0-65332 GCA_045640825.1 Bacteroidaceae bacterium | reverse complement strand
TATTTCTGCATGGCAAGACCATTGATATAATCTGCGATATCTGTAAGCGAGGCTTCAGTACATCCATCTTTATCAACGCACAACTCTTTGAAAAGAGAATTCATCTGCTCCTCTAAATTATGATTTATCCGGTTGTTGAGTCGAATCTTATCATCTAATGTGGAAAGAATGCTCACTATTCTGTCCTGGGTATCTCTATCTGGAAGTACAATTGGCATGCTCGCAAATGTTTGGGCATTTATATTTCCTCTAGTAGCACCCGTGTCAAATGACTTAACCCAATCGTAATATGGTTTTGAATGGGTGTAATACTTCAATATCATAGGGTTTACCTTTGCTGGATCAAGAGAGAACTTGATAAGGAAACCGGCATAGACTAGTTCTCCGTCGCGTTCATCGTAGAAATATGCACGTCCAGTACTATTACCTGTTCTTGCAAAAACGATGTCATTCTTCTGAAGGACATATTTATATGCGTCAGGGTCATCTACGGATTTCCTATCGGAAGATGATAATGTTCCATCATCATTTATATCCGTAATCCTCAAGTACATATACTTATCCTCTGAGTAATCTACAGCAGGAGCTCCTATACCGTAAGAGCCCTTACCGTTGATTGACAATTCCCCAAGAGTGTATGTTTTTAGTCCTTCCATAAATGAGAATTTAGCAGTCTAATTCATTAATATTCAGTTCTCCCGACATAAGTTTGGGCAGCAAAGAATTACGTGCCGAAACTAATTTCTGGTTCTCTGTGTCATTATTTTGCATTCTTAGATACAAAGATGACAGCATTGAATCAAAACTATTCAATACACATTCGTTAGGGATTAGTACCTTAATAGAATTAAGAATGTCAGTAGTCATGCTTGGCACAGCAGATCCTGCATTCATCATTGACAAATCCAGGGACGAAAGAATATGATAGCAGTATTTTACTGTATGTGGAATCACCTGTATAGAATAGAACATAGTATCCACTGTCCAGAAAGCTTCATTTACATACATCACATTGTTAAGAGAACCTTTTCTAGGTATTAAAACAGATTCACCCATATATATTGACTGATCTACATAGCGCATAAAACCTCCCGACCCATACACAGGAATGAGGCCGTCACTAAGTTTTTTATGGTCTTTACCATACTTGATTTCAAGCAAACAGCCCATGGTACCAACACTCCATCCTTTCGGAATCATACCCAGCTCGCTTTCTACAAATTTACCATCCTTAAATGGCTCAAAATCAACAAACCAAGACTTGTATAGAGTCTGAGCTTGCTCCTCTAAATTATGATTTCTGCGCGTTCTTGCACTGAAAACATGCCGTCTGGTGCGGCTATTTGTAGTAGTCGCTATCATTATCCCAGAAATTTACGGTGTGACAGTTTTACATTGGTCTGGTTGACCATTGCATATCGCATTGTTGTGTCAATCTTGACATGTCCCAGAAGTGTCTGAACCTGCTCAACAGGCATACCCTTGTCAATGGCCGTCGTTGCCAGAGTCCTTCTGAACTTGTGCGGATGAATTCTTGGAATCTTCAGGTTCCGTCCCAGATCACGCAGTCTCATTTCCACTCCAGAAATCTGCAGACGTGCATGTGGCTTGTCCAGTGACACAAAAAGAGCAGGGTTCTTGTCTCTTCTCGTTGCAAGGTATTCCTGCAGATGCAGTTTGGCCCTGGCATTGAAATAGACAATACGTTCCTTGTTTCCCTTGCCAAATACTATGCATTCGCGCTCAGCAAAGTTTATGTCGCTCTTGTTCAGCTTGACCAATTCACCCACACGCATGCCGGTCGATGCCAGCATGTCTATGATTGCCAGGTCTCTTGGGCACTTGCATCGGTCGCGCAGACGTTCCAGGTTCTCATCTGATATAACTTCTTTCACCTGTTCACCGGTCTTGACCTTGTGAATCCTGCGTACCGGACTCTTCAGAATGAAATCCTCATCTTCAAGCCAAGAAAAGAATGAAGAGAAGATCCTTCTTATGTTGTCAATGGTAACCTTGCTTGATTTGTGCTTTTTCTGGAATACGGCCAGATAGGCACGCAGGTCATCGGTTGTGTATTCTTTGACCGGCTTAGGCATGTAACGGAACAGCTGCTTTACTGTGGTTTCGTAGTACTTGATTGTTTTCTGCGAACAGCCTTCTACCAGCTTTGCAGCAAGGAATATCTCCAGCAGACGGGTGTTCGAGGCAAAGTCTATCTGGACCTTGTCTCCATCCTGGGCAATGTTGTATCTGCTTATTACCTGGAGCAGAACACTGTTCAACTGCGCCATCTGATCTACTGTGAGTGTCTCTGACATTCCGTCTGTAACTTCTTGAATTAGTCTTTCTTTCATTTCCCTTTTTTATTGAGTTAATAATCCAGGGAAAGAGAATTTTACTTTATGGTGAAACCTATGCTGGCAAGTTGTTTCTTGATTTCGGCTTCCAGTTCGTGTGACTTCTGGAACAGTTCTCCCAGTTCTGTTGTCAGCCTGGTCATCTTCTCCTCAAACGGTTCACCATCGTCCTGTGTTTCTGCTATTCCAACATAGCGGCCCGGAGTAAGAATGAAATCCTGCTTTGCTATGTCATCAGTAGTGACTACTGCACAGAATCCTTTCTCGTTCTCAAGTGTTCCGGCAACATAATCATCGTATGTTCTGGCAATCTTCAGAATGTCATCTTCAGTCAGCTCACGCAGCTTTCTGGTCACCATGGTACCCATACTGCGGGCATCTATGAAAACTGTCTTTCCCTTCTGCTTCTTGTCTCTGTTCAGGAACCAGAGCGATACTGGAATGCCGGTTGAATAGAACAGCTTGTCGGGCATGGCCACAATACATTCTACCAGGTCTGCATTGATTATGTTCTTGCGTATTTCGCCTTCACCGCCAGACTGTGATGACAATGCACCGTTGGCCAGTACCAGACCAATGCGTCCTGCTGGTGACAGGTGGTGAATCATGTGCTGCATCCAGGCAAAGTTTGCGTTGCCGCTTGGTGGTATTCCATATCTCCAGCGTACATCGTCCTGCAGCTTCTCTGCTCCCCAGTCGCTCATGTTGAACGGAGGGTTGGCAATCACGTAGTCGGCCTTAAGGGTAGCGTGGCGGTCATTCAGGAATGAATCGGCATTGTATTCACCAAGATTGGCTTCAATTCCACGGATAGCCAGATTCATCTGAGCCATCTTCCATGTAGTTGGGTTGTACTCCTGACCAAATACGGAAATATCATTGATCTTTCCCTGGTGGCGCTCAATGAACTTTGCAGACTGAACAAACATACCACCGCTTCCGCACGCAGGGTCAAACACACGGCCGTGATACGGTTTCAGTACTTCTACCAGAGTACGTACTATACAAGATGGTGTGTAGAATTCGCCGGCATTCTTTCCTTCTGCACTGGCAAACTGTGAAAGGCAATATTCGTAGGTACGTCCAAGAATATCCTTGCTGTCGCCATGCTCCTTCATGTTGATGTTGGTGAACAGGTCAACCACATTGCCAAGCTTTTCCTTGTCAAGTTCCGGACGGGCAAAGTTCTTGGGCAGAACCCCTTTAAGCCTTTGGTTCTCACTCTCAATAAGAACCATGGCATTGTCAATTGTCTTGCCAATCTCTGGCGTATGTGCAGCACTGGCTATTACGCTCCAGCGGGCATCCTGCGGAACAAAGAAGATGTTTTCTGCAGTATATTCATCCTTGTCCTCCTGCATGTCATAGCCCTCGGCCACAAGTTCGTTGTACTTCTGCTCAAAGCGGTCTGATATATACTTCAGAAAAATGAGTCCCAGAACTACATGCTTGTATTCTGAAGCATCCATACTTCCGCGAAGTACATCAGCGGCATTCCATATCTGTTTTTCAAATCCGACATCAGCGGTATTTACCTTTGCCATATAGGTTATCAATCAATGGTTACTATGTTTAATTTCACAAATCTACCTCATTATATTTAGAAAAACTATCCTTTCCTGAAATATCTTTTCAACCGACATAATTTATCATATTGTGTCACTATCTGTCACACTCTCTCACTTGTACTTCCAACCACTTTTCCCACGCCAATCTTTCACTGCACACTCCCAAACTTTCTGTGCAATTTTCTTTGGTTTTTCTTTGCATATTTATCCAATCCAAATTATATTTGCGCAAATCTAATACCTGAAAAACAACATCTTATGCGTGCACACCCTTCCATCGCATTCAACTCACTCTCCGGAACAGCAAAAGAAGTTACGGCCCGTCAGACCAAGAACGGGACCGTCCTGTCTGCACGCGCCAAGCACAGCCATGTGGCCACTCCTGCCCAGAAGCAGGAGCGTGCCATACTGGCCAAGGTGGGCCGCAGGTACAAGACCCTTACCGATGAACAGGTCCAGCTCTGGCGCCAGTTCGCCAGCCGTTTCCATGGTACCAACAATCAGGACTACAAAATCACAGCTTGCAACGCTTTCATACGCCACAACTGCAACCGGGCACTTATCGGACTGGAGCCAATTGCAGAGCCACCTGCCCAGGTAATCAGCGTCCCAGCTGTGAGCTTCACAAACCTGCTTGTCACACCCAGCCTCATACAGTTCACCGGCATCATCTATCCTGGAGATAACTTCCGTCTTGCCATCGGCATGAGCAAGGCCGTCAGTACCGGCGTCACATACGGTGGTGGACGTGCCGTCATCGTAGATCCAAACTTCATCCCCGACCATGGAGTGGCCGACATCACCCGCATCTACACCGACCGCCTTGGAGTCAGGCCCATCGTGGGCTGCAAGTACTTCATCACGGCCTACTGGATAGAACGCAACACCGGCTTCACCGGTCCCCGCATAACCATAGACAGAATAGCAATAACTGACATAATCTAATACCAAACTTAACCCTATTCATTAACCCGCCATGAAGAACCAAGAACATGAATTGTTGTGCAAGGCGAGCGCAAAAGAAAGCTCGCTTGCTTTTGCCGAGCCGCAGCCAACAATGCATAGTTTTTGATTTTTGTGGCAAAAAAATCAAAAACTATGAAGTACACACCTTCAATCGCATTCGACGAGATGAGCGGCAGCGCCAAGGGCGTAACCGCAGCAAAGGCCCGTGGCCGCAAGTATCTCCGTAACCGTGGCTATGGCGGCCAGACCCGCACCAGCTACCAGTCAACAGTCAAGGCTATCTTCAAGCAGCTCTCACAGGGCTGGAAGAACCTCAGCTCAGCACAGATCCAGGCATGGAACAACCTTGCCGAATCCCAGGCCGGCCGTTCCGTTCTCGGTACCAACGCCAAGATCTCCGGTCTCAACCTGTACCAGCGCCTGAACTTCTGGATCGTACGCTGCGGCGGCGTAGCCCTGGCCGATGCTCCTGTTCTCGTTGGTGTCGATGCTCCTGCATCAGCCACCATCGCGCTGACCAGTTCAGCATTCACCTTCAAGCTGAGCTCAATCCCAGCCGAGACCTCAAACCTCAAGCTGGTCATCCAGGCTTCAGCCCCAGTAAGCGGTGGTATCAGCAACGCCTATGACAAGGCATCCCTCTTCCAGGATCCTTGCACAGTCGTAGCAAGCGAGATGGACATCCGCGCTGCCTACATTGCAAAGAACGGAGCACCTTCAGCAAGCACGCCAAAGGTCTTCTTCCGTTACTTCTATGTAAACACCGCAACCGGTGAGCGCTCAGCCGAGATCCTCGCCGAGGTACGCATGACTGAGTAATCATCCACCCAGCGACCAGAGTCCTTCAATTCAGGTCCCCGCCAGGGCTCGTCCCCGACGGGGACTTTTTGTAAACCTTAAACAGTAAAGAAAATGAAGTACAAGCCATCAATCGCATTCGACGCAATGTCCGGCTCTGCCAAGGGCGTAACCGCCACCCGCAACCGCAGCGTCACGTACCTGCGCACCAAGGTCATGAACAACCGTTCCAAGACCCAGGCACAGGCCAACGTCAAAGCCATCTTCAAACAGATCTCCCAGATCTGGAAAACCCTCTCGCCATTCCAGATTGCAAACTGGAATACTGCAGCACAGTCACAGGAAGGCCGCCGTGTCCTGGGCCAGACAGCCCGCCTCACCGGCGCCAACCTCTTCACCCGCCTCAACTACTGGGTAGTCCGCTGTGGCGGCAACATCCTCATGGACGTGCCACAGCTCTACGGAATCGAGTCGCCATCCCTGGCCACACTCATAGTGTCCGATGACAGCATCCGTTTCCAGCTCAGCAGCGCACCCCAGCAGAGCGGCCTGCAGCTGGTCATCATGGCATGCAAGCCCCAGAGCAAGGGAGTAGTCACCGGCGTGGGCAAAGGCGCTGCCATCATTGAGCCCACCCCGGCCGATGGTTCAGCCATGAACCTGCGCCCCGCCTATGTCGACAAGTACGGAGCACCCACGGCCTCACGCCCCAAAGTCTTCCTCCGCTACTTCCTGGTTAACCCCATCACCGGCGAGAAGTCCCTGGACCAGACCATCAGCGCCGTCCTCGGCTATGGCCCGGCAGTGCAGTACACACTGAACGCCACCAGTGCCAACCCCGCCCAGGGCACAGTCACCCCGTCAGGCCCACGCCAGTATGATGAGGGTACTATCGTGCAGCTCACCGCCACGCCGGCCCACAACTACGCCTTCTCCCGCTGGTCCGATGGCAACACCATCAACCCGCGCAGCATCGTGATAGACCAGGACATCAACATCCAGGCCGAGTTCATCAGCGACATCCACTACACCATCAGCACCATAGCAACCCCATCCGTCGGCGGCAGCATCTCCGGAGGCGGCAGCTACCCAGAAGGAGCCACAGTAACCCTGCAGGCAACGCCAAGCTATGGCCGCTACACCTACAAGGAGTGGGCCGATGACCCAACAGCACCGGCCACCCGTCAGGTCATCGCCGACGCCGACAAGACCTACACCGCCATCTTCGAGCAGATCCGCTCCCGCTACAACCTGAACCTGGGTCGCAACGTAGCATCACTGGGTACCATCAGTGACTATGAAGATGGTGAGTACGTATTTGACACCGGCACAGTCATAGAGCTGACAGCCATTCCAGCTTCAGAGTCGCATTTTGACCGCTGGTCCGATGGTGACACCTCCAACCCACGTACCATCGTCATGAACCGTGACTACAACCTGCAGGCCATCTTCATATCCGAATATGAGGCCGGCATCATCTGTACGGCAAACTTTGATGAGGCAGGCCGCTTCTCTGGCGATGAATACTACCATGTGGGCGAAACCGCAACCGTAACCGCCATTCCGAACCGAGACTGGGAATTTGTCCGCTGGGCTGACAACGGTTCTACCAACCCAGTCCGTCAGGTGCTCGTTGACCAGTATGACAACATAGAGCTCACAGCCATCTTCCAGTCCGAGTACTGCTATGAAATCGTAGGCCGTGCAGAACCCGAGGAAGGTGGAGAGGTAACCGGAGGCGGCGAGGAGTTCCACAAGTATGACGTGGCCACCCTGACAGCCGTTCCGGCCGATGGCTACCACTTCACCCAGTGGGAAGATGATCCTTCAGCCGGTCCAAACCGTCAGATCACCGTCCGTCGCAGCGACACCTACTACGCTCTCTTCGAACCCGACGACGAGGAGTAACCCCACCGTTTCACCCCTCATCCCAACCAAGAGCCCCGATCCTTCCAGACCGGGGCTCTAAATTTTTTGTCTATCTTTGCAACATAAGGAGAACCAACATGAAAAAGTATCTATTCGCATTATTGCTTGCATTCACTGTCAATGCTTATGCTCAGATTGAGCCAGTTGCTACCTACGAAGGTGGAGATTTGTATTTCGTTCCTGCAAAGCTGACCAAAAAAGGAGTAGCTTTTATGTACAGCTACCTTAATGATTGGGAATCAGGAAAAACCTGGTTCACAATATTTGACGATAAGGTTCAGATAGTAAAGCAGGCTGAGATAGAGCCGGAAATCCTTAACTATCAGACCAGGACTGTTACCAGTCAAAGACGCTTCGTTTTGAAAGGAGGTGGCACACGTGCTGCAGAATCATCTAATGAAGGTTATTTTCTTGATGACGACTGGACTGTAATCAGTGATGTCACAGAAGACAAATCAGATAAAAATCAATGGATAACCAGTTTTGAGGTGTATGAGGATAACAACAATTACCATTCTCGCTACATGTATATATCCCAAACCCTATTCAATGATGATGAAGATTTTGAGTTCCTCCGTAATCATTATGAGATTATGCCATTGACATATTGTGCCGAGGATGATCCAACACCAGGAGAAGTCTCTATGGCACGCCCATCCATTGGCGGTGAAGAATACGATGAATATTTTCAACATTATGATTACGATTTGGAAAGTTTAGTCATTACATTGATAAGGCGCAAAGTGTATGGTGGTACAAAAGTCACGGGTACAGACATAATCTCACTTGATGGTACAGTCAAGAAAACATTGGAAGGAATATCATCATTCGGTACAGTAGTTGCAATAAACGGAAACTATTACGTTACAGGTTACGACTATGCTACCTCAAAATATGGTCTGTATAAAATAGCATCAACCACAACATCCCTTTCCAGGATCGCTGATATTAGTTCTGAAACCAAGAACAACGTGACCTATAACCTATCTGGCGTGCGTGTAAATGATAATACAAAAGGCATAGTCATCAGGGATGGCAAGAAAGTATATAACGAGTAATTATTACAATCTATCCCATACAAAAGTCCGGTGAAACCAAATTTGGATTCACCGGACTTTTTATCATTAGCTTCAGGCTGTAACTAACTCCACCTCTCCACCAAGCCCAGCGCAAAAGCTCTTCGGAGCTGTATAGTCACCAACCTCAGTTTTCAGGATCCATCCGCCATCAGTCTGTTCAACCAGGGCATCAGTCTTAGGGTACTGTTCAACGAGTAGTCTCTTGGCCTTGTTCGTCATCTTCATGAGTAGCGGCATTGGCGTCCGCATCGCAAAACCAAACACATCTGTAACATCCCTATGGTGTTGGCGGTCATTTTCCCAGTTATGATCCATCAGGATAACACTGCCAATCCTGGAAATCTTGAATAGTTTGTTCTTGTTGTCTTCCAGGTCATAAGCCCAAACGTAGGCCAGATCCGATGTAAAACTGTACGGTTCAATATGCCGGTTCCTGATGGAATCAGAATTGAGTGAATCGTAATCTATGAGAATCACCTGGCGCTTATTCTCTACAGCTGCAGCCAGCTGCTGCAGATTCTCTGTGTTAGATGACTTGACGGCCTGAAACCATGAATTGCTATCATCTTTTACCGTTCCAAGCTTTTTCCTGAGTCCCTTTTTCAGAGGATTATCCCGGTCAAGACAAGCTATCATAGCCTTCAACAAATCAACCTCCTGATCCGTAAAATAGAATACATTACCATTTCCAACCCAGGATAGCGGCAAGTCTTTTAGTCTGAAGATTGTTTTCTGTAATGATACGATTTCAAATCCGGCATTTTTCAATGTGTCTATGTAGCGGTAGATAGTCCTGACTGACACATCCAACTTGTCGGCCAGCTGTTGCACGGTATAGCTGATGTTTCCTGACAGGAGCCTCATAATCCTGCCCAAATTCTCAATTCTTAATTGGTCCATTTGTCTTAACCTGGAAAAAAACTGTAAAGTCGGCCCCAAATTTAACATTTGTTTCCCATTCTATCCCATACCGTGTAATGAATTTACCATTTGTTACATTTTGTGTCACTATATGTCACAAAACACTAGTCACAAAGGGTCAGATGTATCGTTCTGTTCATTCTTTCTCATTATCTACCATTTCATCAAACAGTTCCCAAACCGCCTTCTCATAATCTATTTGCAGGCCATTTCATATCCAAAACGCCCTTGGGGCGAAATTAAAGCCACAAAACACAGATAATCAGTACTAAAACAAATCCGCAACCTTCAAAATGTGTGGTGAAATCCTATAAAATAGGCACCAGTCATACATTTTTCCCTACGAACCATACATTTTCACCTAGAAACCATACATTTTTTTGGGTTGCAATACACTACCTTTGCGCCCGCATTTTACAAGCATCTATATATGATAGCCGAATCTTCACAAGAATCCACAAAAATCATAGTACTTCTGGTATCCGGGCTGATTTGCCTGATTATCCTGGCTCTTCCTTTGATTATTGAGAATAGAAACGATAACAATAAAAAGTAAATCAATGACAAAAAACAACGAAACAAAGAAGAACGTTTACGTTCAGCCTGTCTGCAGGATTGTGCAGATAGAGTCGCAGCAGCTTATTGCAACAAGCGGTACAACCGAAGCGTACGGTTTAGAAGACACTGATGATTGGTTCAACAATTAAACCAGTTAGAAGATGAAGAAAGTATTCTATCTCGCTGCGGCAGCAATGGCTGTGCTCAGCTCATGTGATAAGGATAACATGCTTGTTGAAAACGGCACAGGTTCAGATTCATTCAAGGCACCGGTATTCACCGCCACCATTGAGGACCATGCCACCAAGACTACCCTAGGCGAGGGAAATAAAGTCAACTGGGAGAATGGTGACGAAGTGCTGATGGCGCTTGGCATTGAGGATGATGGTGCCTCGGCTGTATATATTTATGAAGCCACTCCTGGTGTAGATGCATCTTCAGCAACATTGTCACACAAAGCCGATGTTATGGTTCTGGACCCTAATGCTGATAAATTTGTGATGGCTATATATCCGGCATCGATTCTTTCGTTAGGTGAGGGGTATATTTTCCCTGCCACTCAAACCTATAATGGGGAGGATATCAGCTTTGCACCTATGTTCTCTATGCCTTCATTTTTAGATCCCGAAACACCGAATAACATAGTGTTCAAAAATGGAGCAGCATTGCTGAAGATTACCGTTCCTCATACTCAAATGGCCAATTTGACTTCTATCACGGTATCTTCTGACCTCGTGATGAATGGAAAGATTAGTTTCGACGAAGATGGTTACATGTATATCGTCGGTTACCCTGATGTAACTTCCGAGAATAGCAAGATTACACTGAATATTCCTTCGGGTATTGCTATCCCAGAAGGCGAAAGCAAGACTTTCTACATCGCCATTCTCCCTATGAGCGAGCAGACTGAAGAAGTACAGGCAGATCACTACGGCTACCTACAGATTGACGTGACCGACGGCACCACCACCAAGAGCATGCGCACCAACAAGGCCGGTGGCATCCAGGTTCAGCGCAACAAGATCTATCCTATCACCTTCACTCAGAACTACATCGCTCCTGCCGCATGGGAAAACGCACTGACGCTTGATGTAAGTCAACCTACCAGCATCGTGATTGAGACAGGCACTGATATCAGCTCATATGCCGAAGATGCAAGTCACAAGCCACTCAATGCCGCAGGCACGCTGTGGGAAGTTCTTGATAACGATGTGCTGAGAATCCAGACCTCTTCCAATAAGATCATCGCTCCTGTCAATTCATCTTATCTTTTTAGCAATCATTTTAAAGTTGAGTCTATTACCGGTCTTGACAAGTTGGATATGACTGCGGTGACAAATATCGAATGTATGTTCCATAACTGTAGTGGACTGACCGAACTTAATATCTCTAATTTTGTCACCAGCAACGTAGAAAATATGAAAGGTATGTTCATTAACTGTTCGGCTTTGCAAGAACTTGACTTGAGCAACTTTAATACTGAGAAGGTGACAGACATGAGCTATATGTTCTATGGATGTCGGGCTTTGCGAACACTCAACCTGAGCAGCTTTGATACTGGGAATGTGCTAGATATGAGCTATATGTTTTACAATTGCATTTCTCTTGAGTCTCTTACTTTAGGCGATTTCTTCTTGCCGGGTTCTGAAATAATTGAAATGTTCTCTGGATGTGGCTCTGACTCAGAGTTATGGGTGTATGGTGCGAATGAAATATTCGTCGACACCATCAATAGTACTTGGGGAATTGGCTGGGAAGACTGGCATATGCATTTTGAAGGTTATTAATCATTCGTCCAACTTGTAACAACTATCATAATCCCCCAACAAGAGCCCTGGTCCTGATGGACTGGGGCTCTTTGTCTTTAGGTTATTGAACCAGGATGAACGGATACCTTTACCACTTCACCCACAGCGCAATCTTAACCCCATCTATGAACACGGATAACACAGTTACTCCGTGTTCTTTTATCCTTTCCAGCTGGTCAGTCCCAATCTGCCAGAGCGGGGTATATACATAAAACTCATTGAGCTCAATGGTAAGCTCTACATTGACATTGTATCCGATAACCTCAGTTACAATCTTCTTTATCTCTTTTGCTTTTTCAATTCTACTCATAGAAACATGCTTTTACAATCCAGGATCAACCCAAGAACAACCCTTCATCCAACTAAATAATCTACAACATAAATGCCAGGTGGCTGATAAAGGAAGGCGGACCACCGGAACCGGCAATCCGCCATCCACCAAATAAGCCGCACTCTCAGGAAGGTAACAGGTATCACATCACACCCTTTTATTAACCATCGTTCAGCTCTTAACCTCCGGAATCCTACCGACATCAATCAAGACGCAGCTTGTCCGTGGGCCAAAGTGCAGAAAGTGCAGAAAGTGCAGAACCGCTAACAGTAATCACTTATACCGCTTCTCATACTGGCCATGGCTTACATGACGAAAGAAATCACTCTTCAGCCATTCCTTGAAACCGCGTTCACTCACATCATTTGCAAGCGCAACTTCCAGTCCTTCTGAAGTACTGAATGAAATCGGTAAATCAAAGTATATACGCTTCTGCCTCTCGGTAAGTTCATCCACAGGATTACGTTCAAACTTCTTTCTGGCCTTAATTGCGCAACCAGTGAAATAATAACACAGATCTATACCGCCCTTTATGGACTTGCCTGTAATCTCTTTCATCTTGCGGCCACTGCAGACACAATCAAGCGCCTCCAGAACAATTGCAAAACGTATGCAGTAACGCTCCATCTTAGTGGACAGTTCAGCAAACATCGCGCTCGATGAGTTTTTCTGATCAGCAATGGCATTGAACCATTCTGAATAGATTGCCCTGGCTTCATCGTTCAGGCGGTATGTCTTGCCATCGGGCACGTAGTTGATCTTGAATATATCATTCACAATCTTCTGCCAGCAAGATGTAATCTCCTTGGGCAACTCATCATCATTGAACTTCGGGTAGACTGACTCATCCGGATAACTGAACAGCCATCTGTCCAGGAAACCGCTCTCAGTCTTGCCCTTGGCAAACTCCGGCAGGAGTCCCGGCTGTATGGTACCAATCACTCCAACGAATGTCTCCTTGATGTTCAAAGGCTGAGAGCTCATGCGGTTCACAATCACGCTGCCACCATTGAACATCTGTGTCCACACCTGCTCATCATTTCCGGACCGATACTTATTGAAGTTCTTGATGAATCCTATGAGCTCATCCACATATACGGTGAGTCCACGCGGGTTTATCTTGTGCTGTCGCATCAGTACCTCTGTCGTGAAATCGCTCAGCACAATCTGCTTGTACACCGGTTCCTCCGGCAGTGCCGTACGTGTCCTGTTGGCATTGCGGACAGCCTCTTCGAACTTTTCCCTTAAAGTTTCGTACTTCTCCAGCTCAATGCCGTCACGTTCCACAAGGGGACGCAGCGCATACTTAAGCGGGGCAGACTTATTGGTACCAGGCTTGCCAACAATTGCCATGTAAAGAATAGCCTTGTCAACCCACTCATTCTTAATCTCCACCGTAACACTGTTACCGATGGCCACACTCGCAACAAACAACAGGCATGATGCAATATGGTCAGTGTTAAAGTTCAGACAATTATGGGTCTCTTTGACGATGATCTGTACCTGCTCAGGGAACACCTCTGTAGGGAAAGGCACAATCGGGTAACTGTTGTCGCCCTGGGGAACTACGCCATACTCGTGACACTTGTAGAAGAAAGTTCCCAAGCTCACATTCCTGTCATGAGACATGAACCAATCATACTGTTTCCTGTGGTTCTTATCATTGTAATGGCTGGATGGTCCGGCCATCTGGCTCAGAATGTTCCAACCTTCTTCACCCAGTTCACTCAGGGCCATACCCATCATAAACCAATCGTTGTGATTGTCCAGACACAGCTTGCGTTTGGTCCACTCATTTACATAAGCCATCACCTTGCTCAGTTTGGCATTCATTGTCATGCTGCTGGCAGAACTGACAGCGGGAGCGAATGTCTCCGTATCAAAATCCTTCGGCAGCGAGTACGGTACGCAATTGTAGTTGTACAGGGGATTCGGGTCAAATGAAACAAAGCGAAGCCTTGTAACATCACAGCAGTTGGCATCCACTCTCAGGCCCAGGTCCAGCATCTCACGGCTCAGAGCTACAAAATACATTGTGTGCTTCAGGTAATCATCATTGTCAGTGGGAATGATTGCATAGAAACCGCGCTTGCTGGCAGACAAGCCTACATACCAGACGTAAGGCAAAGCTGCTACTTTCTTCTTGGCATCTTCAAGATTGTGTACATCATCAAAGTCCAGAACCACAATGCCATTGTAATGGATGATCTTGTCCTTCAGGGCAAGGTTTGAACTCCTGGACTTAAGCAATGCTGAAATAGTAGCTGCAGGCAGGTTTTTCTTCTTCAGTGCAGACCTGAGTTTCTTGTCATCGGTGTTTGAGATCTCATCAAGTTGATGGATATACCTGGCTCCGAGTCTGAGAAACTCATCAAGGGTGATTTCACTACCACCATCCACACATTTCTGGAATTCATCGATCTTGTCATTAACTGTCTGCCCTGGAAATGAAGACAGGGCAACCCTTTCAAAGAGGTTGATTCTGACGGACGCAGCGTCAAACCTAACGCTGGTATCCTTATTGTTCTCTTCCATGAGAAATGGCATTGTATGGTATTATACTCGCAAAAATCAACTCGTTGAATGTCACATAATGACACTCATTTGCAAATGTTACCGCGTTCATGACCTCGATGTCCTGAACCTACGTGACTCATCTACAATGCCAGCCATCTTTTCCTTCTTGAAAAGGGATTCAACCTCATTTACATCAAGAAGTGTCCTGGATCCATTCTTGAATTTGTGCAGCTTGCCAGTTTCAAACTTGCGGTAAACGCTCGATGAAGTAAGCTGGTACTCCTTGTGAGCCTGCTTCAGGGTAATGTACTTCTTGTCCTTCGGCAGTTCCGGCTTAGGCGTTGCAGACTTAACTGCTTCCTCTACGATGGGCCTGATTACTTCAACCAGGAATTCCCTGATAGTTTCTACTAGTTCCATATAATAACTGTTTTGAAATTGAAAAAACAGAAGTGGCCACAACTGTACCGCAGATTATCTGAGGCGGGACAAAAGTAGAATGGAAGAGATTGGCAGACAAAGGGCGCTTTTTAACGTCTTGACTTTCCCACAGAAGGAGGCTAGAAAGAAAATGGGCACAGAGAATACTCTGCGCCCTATGTTGGGGTGGTGATAAGTAACGCTTTATTGACGTTCCTTTTCCAGGCTCAATGCTGCTTTCAACTTCTCTATGAGAGGGTATATTGAGTAGTTGTTGAAGTTCAGTGAAGGTGCATTGTGTCCGTAGTTGAGCTGTGTCGGCCTACCATCCCTGCCCGTGAACACAAAGGAACGGTTCATCTCTGAGCAGGTAAGTCCCAGCATCTTTCCAAAGATCACAGCCTGCCTCTTTTCAAGAAGCCATTTAGGACGGCGGGGTAGAGGTACTTTGGACACAACCAGGTTCTTAAGGTCAGAGTCACTGACCCCCACAAAGAACGCCCTGAACCTGCGGGCAATACCACAACCCGGTCTGCCTTCATCAGTCTTGCCGGGCTCTTCAACACCAGCAATATCAATCATCGTCTTTGCAGACTGGTACCAGTTCTCAGCGATTACAAGATAGCGCCGGGCAATCATGCAATCCTCACCAAGCAGACTCTCATACTCATCACAGGAATAGATGAGATCATCAAAACGTGTAACTGCAGTACGGAAACGCATGCACTTGCCGAAAAACGCCCTGATCCTTGATAGCCAGATGTCATTCTGAAGGATGGAGTTCCATTTCTCAATGATGTACATCTGGGACGATTTCAGCAGTTCGTCAGTGTCCTTCTCATGGGCTTCTATGTTGTTAATCTCAGTGGTAAAGGAAAGCCGTCTGAGCTGCAGTCCCGCAGCTTTCCCGATGGAAGAAACCACCGACTCCATTGACATGGCAACAGAGTCGATGATTTCCATGGTACGTTCAATCAAAAGCATATATTGGACTATTGGTTAATCAAAGTAGTCATACTTGTCAGTGATCTTGTCAATCACCTCCAGACTATCAGCCTTGATGTATCTCTTCAGGGTCTGAGGTGTGGAATGGCCGGTAATCTTCATGATGTCATAGATGTCCATTCCATATAGGTACATAAGGGTTGCGCCAGTTCTTCTGGCAGTATGAGTATGTACAAGCTTGTACTTAGGAATCCATTCCACATTCTTCTTGCCGCCCTGAATACTTTCAATCATCACCTTCTCGGTGAGACCAGCCCACTCGGCAATATCCTTCATGTAATCGTTGATGTTCTGGTCAGCAAGATGAGGCATCTCATAATCGTACTTCTCAAGGATATTCTTCAGTTCGGTAGAGCACGGTATCGCCACCTTGGCGCCAGTCTTGCGCTGCTGCAGGTTGATTACCGTAGTTTCCTTCTCAACAATCACAGCTTTAGTCTTGCCCGGATTGTCCGGATCTGGAATGTCCTTGATGGAGCGCGAGTTGTGCACCTTGATATTCTCCTTGTGTATATTGTTGTAATCCGAAACTCGCTGAGCCGTCCAAACACCAATCATGAAAAGGTCACGGGCAACAGTGTAGCCCTGGGGCTTGTCGCTCAGATCAACTGCTCTAATCTTGGTAAGGTCATCAATGGTCAGATAGATAGAATCCACCTCAACGCGGGCACCCTTGAACCTCCTGTCCTTAAAAGTGGTGGAGCTGTGATAACCCTCCGAAATGGCCAGGGTCATGATAGTCTTCAGCCAGTTAATGTTCTTACCAATGGTGTTGAGCTTGTAGCCAACCTTATTCAGGAAAGCAGTATAACCATTGTAAAACTCCATGTTGATGTCCTCAAAATCAAACTCCCTACGAGCCTTCTTCTGATAAGCAATCAGATGATCATACGCCTGTTTAATGCTGGTAATGGTTCCCTGAGCATAAATAGTACCCTTCTCGGTCACTCTGATACCAGACTCAATATCCTCAAGGAACTTCTTGAAGAACTTGTTCAGAGTCATCTTCTTCTCCAGCTCAGCCAGACGCTCAGCCTCCTCCCGCTCCGCGCGTTCCTTCTCAAATTGTTTCTCAAATATGATTTCGTTAATAATGCACCTCGCATCATCAAACGTAATCATTGTTTTCTGTGAACATAAGGAATCAAATTTCCTGCGGATTTCCTCTGTCGCACGAAGAATAAACTGGACATCCTCATTGGTTTTATACTTCTCCATATATTTGGCATCAAGGCGCCTTTCCCATATCCTAGGAAGTATGGAAAGGTTCGTTGTCTGCCTGATGGAGATCTTCGGATTAGAACACTGAACGCGGACATAAATAGCCGCTTTGCCGTCCTTTTTTACAGGACTTAAAAGGAATGTTGTTGCCATCGAAAACTTGTTTTTTATACCGATAGCAAAGATAAGGGAAAAACGGGAAACATGTACTAAATCTGTACTAAATTCCTCCAATAGTATGATAAAGCATGGGTGGAGAGTTTTTGTAGTTAACTGATTATCAGTGCAAATACTTTTTCATACACCTCCCAATTAACCCGTATTCATTTCCCATACGCACCGCTCAGAAGTGCCCTACAGATACCTGTAGGGCACTTCTGCTTTTAAAACCTTGCTTGATTCTTGCTTACATGTGAAATAAGAAGGTCGCCACAATTCTGATAGACCTCATCAAAGATTTCGCGACAACGTTTTTCGTTCATCTTGATTTTGGTACCTATGGCAATGAAGTCATGAAGAGAAGGGTTGCCGGTAGAATTGACTGATGTAGCGTGCTGCCCATTGTAACCTTCAGTACATAAGGTAAGGTCATACGCAGGAGCAAGATGCCAGATAAACTTTCCGTTTAAATCCTTACGAACCAAATAGCTGAAGTTTTTGCAGTGGTCATCCTTATTGTCAGTGAGATAATTGAATACCATACGACGATACATTTCTTCAACATACTTTGAATTCTGGGTGATGTAACCAGTCAGAGCAAGCAAGTTGCTGTAGTCAAGCACCGGCTGGGACAGAGAAAGACAAAGTAAACCACCAGCTGTAGCCGTATGGACGCGCTCACCTTCATCTGTAAGGTCGAATCGTCTTGTAGCAAAGTACTTGCCATTGATCAGCTTGAAGTCTGGCACATTGATGCCACACTTACGTGCTATTTCATTGTAGTGATACTCCTGCAATCCCATGTCTTTAGGGTCGTATGTATGACGAAACTTTACAAGCCAATGACCTTCAGCATCAGAGAACACAGCCTTTGGACGGCATCCGCCACTGTTTCCGCTGTTGTAGAGCAAAAGTCCAGCGTCTGTGTCCTGCTGCTCTTTCAGAACCTCCAGAGCCTTCTCTTGGAGTAAGTCAAAATCTGTAATTTCTTCTTCTTTATTGAGAATCGTTTCTGGTTCGTATGTCAGAGCTCCCATGCCGTTATGGCCTACGATGCTCAGTCGCTCAATGGCAGTCATATTCCTGCCGTCAATGCCTTGACGCATCAAAGCCTTGTGGAGGAGATAACGGCCATAGCCATCAGGAAGACTATCTTCGAAAATGCCAAAATTGCCATACAGAGGTGTTGGCTTTGCAAGGAACAATCCAGTCTTCAACGGTAGTTCCAATGGCGATATGCTGAATCCTTCAGCAAGCCAGAGGGGATCATACTCAAAAACCAGACGCTTGTCGTCTGGGGTGAGCGAGATTACTCCGACGGTCTCACCATGGTATTTTACAGTAAGTCTATCTATGCTTATCATTGCTTGTGTGCTCTGGTTTTACCTGTGTTCTTCCTTATCTGGGTCAGTTCCTCCATGGTAGAGTACTTTGGCTCAGCAAATATATTCTTAAGCTCAGACGTATATTCCATAGCCATAGCAATGCCAATGAGATTCTTCAGTGAAATAAGTCCTTTCTGCTCGAACCTCACGATGTTTGCCAATGCCACACCAGACTTTTCCGCAACCTGTCCGCGAGTGAGATTCTTCTCTACGCGACGCTTGCGGAAATCTTCTGCCATGCCTTTGGCAATGTCGTCTGCATTGACAAGAGTATAGTTTTCTAATACTGATAATATATTGTTCATAAACTATTGTAACTGCACTTTGCTGATAACATATTGTCATTTGCAAATATACAATATTTTCTGCGATTACATTCTTTTTCGGTAAAAAACAACACGGACAAGCCAACGCCCATGCGTTGGCTAAAATACCCCCAAAAAAAATCCAACAAAAAGAAAAGCCCAACCTGAACGTTGGACTCAATGTATCGGCTGACTAATATTGAAAGTTCAACTCATTAGTGTCCCGTTAAAATGGGACACTAATGACTTAATATTATCATTTATCCAGCATCTCACGCCATCACAATCTCCACCTCCTGAGCCGTAAAATAGAAAACTATTTGCAATCCTCAAAAATAATACATGTTTTCCAATATCGCCCATTCTCAATCAAGATTTCCCTGTGATCCGGCTAGAGGGAGCAGTACTGAATGAAGATATTCCAGAGAGCAACAAGGTGACAGATGGTGCCAAGCAACACGAACACGTGGAATATGGTGTGCATGTAGGGTTTCTTGTAGATTGAATAGAAAACCGCACCTGTAATGTACATTACCCCTTCGGCAATGATCCACAGACATGCAACGGCGCCGGCAGCTCTCCAAAGCGGACCGAATGCAATCACTCCCGTCAGTCCCAGTAGCACGTAACTTACTGTCTGGATATGGCTATGGTGCTTTAGATTTATAAAGCTAGGTATGGTGCCGGCTATGGCAACGCCCCAGATAGCACAGAACAAAGTAATGCCCCATGCACCTTCAGCACGCAAGGCAAGCAGGGTTACGGGAGAATAACTGCCTGCTATATGCCAGTATATTGCTGAATGATCCCATTTGCGGAGAACGGCTTTTGATTTCCCATCTGGCAATGCATGATACGTGGTCGATGCCAGGTAGGAACTCTGCATGCCAAAAAGATAAAGGACAAGTGACCACTTTACCCACGCATCGCCGCCCACGGCAAACCGCACAATAAACAGGATTCCAACCGCAATGCCAAGTATTATGCCGGCGGCATGTGTAAGAGAGTTGGCAATCTCTTCATTCCTGGAATATTTCATGCCTGCTCTCCGTTCAAATCTTCTTGCTTGTTGCTATAACATCAAAGAGCTTGAATCTCTGGAGTTTTTCCATTCTGGTACGCGGAAGATCCTCCCTGCAAAGAATAGTCTTTGCAATCTTTTTATACTGGGCTACAGACTGATTGAACGGCGATATTACTTCGCGACGTAAGATTTCCAATATCTCATTATCCTTTTTTACGCTTATCTGGTCCGATGGTACTATAATAGCAACAAGCTTGTCGTTATCATAGCTGACAGCAGCCTCTTTTACAAGATCTGACTGATGCTCAATCTTTTCCTCAAGCTCCACAGGATTTACATTTTTACCGTTGGACAGAACAATTATCTCCTTCCTGCGGCCGGTAATGGTAACTCTTCCCTTCTTATCCATAGTTCCCAGATCTCCGGTATGCAGGAATCCGTTTTCATCTATAACCTGAGCCGTTTCCTCTGGCCTGCCATAGTATCCCTGCATTATATTTATTCCGCGGGCACATATTTCTCCATCAATAATCTGAACTTCACAGCCATGGATTGCCTGACCTACACTGCCTGGACGTATGTCATCAGGACGGGTAAAAGCTATCATTGGAGCCGCCTCAGTCATACCGTAACCTTCCAGCACGTCCAATCCAAGGGTTTTAAGACCAATGGCCGTATCTCTGTCAAGAGCCGCACCGCCACTGACCAGATATGCTATCTGTCCACCCATCTTATTCCTTACGGATTTAAAGATAACACGGCTCAATGGTTTGAACTGCAACTTTTGGCACAGATTGTACAGTGCGTGGGTAATCCATTTTTCATCAATCTTTGATTTGATACCGCGATACAGCATCTGCCAGAGTCGTGGCACACCAATCATTATGCCTATTCTGCCATTCTGCAGAGCCTCCATGATTTTTGGTCCGGAGAGAGATGAACATATTGCTACACCTCCTCCACATACCAAAGGCATAACACATGTTCCTACAAGAGGCAGCACATGGTGCAGGGGCAAAAGGATAAGCGTACGCCTGTCTGGAGTAAAGATAGGCGCATATTTGGATACAGCCTCTACGTTAGCATAAACATTTCCAAAACTCAGCATTACTCCCTTGGGAGAACCCGTAGTGCCGGATGTATAACAGATAAGACAAGTATCATCCTTGCAGATATCTATCACGGCTGGCTGACAATCATTGCAGGGAGCAGACTCATATCTATCCATCTCCAGCATGGGAATCTCCTTACCTATAATCTTGAATGCAGCGGCAGCAAGATCTTTCCTGGAGTCCGATACCCACATGGCAGCAGGGTTGCAATCATTTATTATATAGGCCAGATCGTCTGGGGTACATGATGCATCAACAGGTACTGCTATTCCCTTATTGGCCCATATACTGTACAATGAGTAGATCCAGGCTTCACGGTTCTCAGAAAGAATTATGATACGATTGCCACTTGCACCATCAAATTGACCGATAAAAAGGGCAATATGCTGCAGCAGCTGCCTGTACGAGATCCTTGAATCACCATTTATAATGGCTATTTTCTCAGAAGGAGTAATCATGTTCATCTTTTCAAAAATGCACGTTTATTTGCTGCAAAGTTATCTCACACAGGCAATTTGGGATAATAATAGTGTTTTTAGGTATCAAAACAGGGATTAAAAGCAGATTTTGCGGAAAAAACCATAAATTCGCGGTATTAAAATAGAGGTATATAATTTTCGTACCATGCCAAATTCTTTCAATATCAAGCAATTTCCGGGCTTTACTTTTGTAATGGGCCCCAATTTTATGACCCAGTTCGTATATATGACAGTTATGCCAGTATTCTTTATTGCCTACTGTCTTATATACAACCCATTCGATATAATACAGTATTATAAGGATGCACCGCTTGGGGCGGGATTCAACATACTCATGATAGCCTGTATAATACTGTTGAGTCTTGGAATAACCCGAAGCATATTTGCTATCCTGGTAAAACGCATAACACTGAACCGCTGGCACTACCTTATATGGTGTATTGGAGAACTGTTTGTAGTATCCTCATTCACCGCGCTCTATACCCTGCTCATGTTAAGCAGCAGAGAGGGATATCTTGCCGTACTGAAAGACTGCATGAAAATAATATACCTTATATTGGTGCACCCATACATATTAATTCTGCTGGTCAGGACCATCATGAGCAAGAATCAGGAAATAGAACTCATAAAAGCGCCCAGAGAGAATGACTATGTTAAATTCTATGACGAACACAAGCACCTTAAACTGACAATAGACATATCATCCATCCTCTACATAAAAAGCGATTTGAACTATGTGATTATATACTACATTGAGTCGGGCAAGACAAAAGAGTTCCAGCTGCGCTGTTCAATGAAAAGCATAGAAGGCATTGCCAACGGCAAATACCTTGTGCGGTGCCACAGGTCCTATTTTATAAACCCGCAGCATATATCGGTACTCAGAAAAGACAAGGACGGATTTATTTTTGCCGAGCTCAATGTTCCCGAACTGCGTCCTGTCCCTGTTAGCAAATCCTACTATCAGGCAATCTCCGTATTACTGTAGCGCCAAGACAAGCATCCTGCCGTCTGAATTCAGGAACTCACGTCCCTGGCCCGATAATCCTGAGCTATGTACGGAAACCAGTTGCAGGTATATGTTTTTTTTGTACTTTTGGAGCAAATGAAAATCGCAAAAAATGAAAAAACTAATTACTACCACAGCAGCCACCCTGCTGCTTGCTATGCCAACACTTGCACAGCAGTCAAACGTAAACCTTAGTTATAACCCTCAGAAAGACACAGAGGGTCTTATTCCTTTCAGCGCCAACCTGAATTCACCGCAGGTAAACGATGACCACACCGTTGTTTTCCGCCTCCGTGCACCACAGGCCAAGTCTGTAGCACTGAATGGTGCCATGACTACAATCCTGGGCTCACGCGGAGATATTCCTTTTACAAAGGGCGATGACGGAATATGGACCTTGACCATAGGTCCACTCCCCGTTGACATGTATCAGTACAACCTTGTAGTCGATGGTGTCAAGATGGCCGATCCCAACAACACATACGCATCATTCACAGCCATGCCACCCTACAGCGAGCTCATTGTCCATGGTGATGGCCCAATGTGGTACGATGCCAAGCCCGATGTTCCACACGGTGCCGTAACCCGTCATATTTACTACAGCCCGGTTACAGAAGGCGAACGTGAGATCTATGTATACACCCCACCTATGTACAATCCCAAGAAAAAGTACCCGGTACTCTATCTGATGGGCGGTAGCGGCGAGCTCCCATCCAACTGGATTTACGATGGCCGTGTAAACTTTATCATGGACAACCTGATTGCAGAGGGTAAGGCCAAGCCAATGATCATTGCTGTTGTAAACAACCAGGTGGTCCACCGCAACCATCCGCAGCACGCCGACCTGACTTTCGATGTTATGGAGCGTGAGTACCGCGAAGCCATAATACCTTTTATAGACAAGACATACAAGACCATTGCAAATCCTCACGGACGCGCTATTTCCGGCCTCTCAATGGGTGGACGCCACACAATGTTTGTTGGTCTTAAGTCCCTTGACCTGTTTGCAAACTTTGGCGTTCTCAGTGCTGGCGACAACACTCCAGAGAAAACCCTTGGCGAGTTCCTGAATGACCCAAAGGCAAACGACAAGGTAGACTACCTGTTCATTGGTCAGGGCGGAGCCGAGGAATCCGGCATGTTCAACGCCCGCGTAAAGGGTTTCCGCGATGCCCTGGACAAACACGGCATTGAGTACGAGTATTTCTGCGTAGGCAAGGCCGGTCATGACTGGTCCACCTGGAGAGGACTGCTGTACTACGGTTTCCTGCCAAACCTGTGGAAATAACCTGCGTTACCTTTAACCATCCCTTATGAGAAAGATTGCATTGTTCTTAATTGCCATTTCCATTGGCATGGGACTGAACGCCAAGAACGCGCAGGAGGTAGGCCCCTATACGGTAGATGAAATCATAAAAGGAGTCTGGCACATTCAGGACTATAACAGCTCTAATCCAGCCGGAGAAACCTTTAATGCAGCCGGAGAGAAGACCCACTTTAACAACTGCTCAGACATGTATCTGCTTGTAGGTAAGCAGAATGCACTTCTTATAGACCTCTCCAACAATGTTACCTGGGAGCCCAACGCAGACAAGGCCCTGCGCCAGCTGGTAAGCGAGCGCACCCAGGGCAAGCCGCTCACCATAACCTTTACACACAATCATGGCGACCACACAGGCATGCTCAAGGCGTACACCAGTGACCCGGATGTAAGATTTGCACTGCCAAGCATAGATTTCCAGTCCATGAAAGCCCGGTTCCCACAGAACCAGGTTACACTCATAGACGAGGGATATGATTTTGAGTTGGGAGGCATGACAGTAAGCACCGTGCTTGTGCCAGGACACACTGCCGGTTCTGTAGTATTTTTCCTAAAAGGCAAGAACCTTCTCTTCTCTGGCGATGCCATAGGTTCCGGTCACGGAGTATGGATATTCAATGCTGCCGGTTTTAATAACTATGCAAAAGCTGTCCCCCATCTTATTGAGTACATCAGGGAGAACAGGATCAACCAGAAAAAACTGCAGATATACGGCGGTCACTACTGGCAGAAAGACTGGCTCACACTGCCTGCAAACAGGGAAATTGGCATGGAGTATATAAACCAGATGCAAGAACTCATTGATCAGATATATGCAGGAACTGCATACAGTGAGCCATCGGACCTGGGACGTGCCGACCTGGACACCTACTTCAGGAACGGCAATGCAATAATAGTCTGGAACAAGGCCCAGGCCGCTGCCCTGTCTGAATGACATTCATAAAAGAAAAGCCGGCTACATGAAAACCGTTTCATGGCCGATCACTCCGCACCAGGATTAAAGTGAACCTTTAAGAATCTTGGTGCGGATGCTTTTTTATCTGAACTACACATGCAAATATAGCAGCTTAAAGGCATTGTGTAATAAAAATATGTTTACCTTTGCAACGCAAACCGCAGGTCGTTTAGTCCGTAAACACTCAGATGCGGTAATCAACCCCATTTTTTTGAACAGCAGATAACATGATTTGGGCATGTATTGTGTGCATTATGCATAATACCATGCCCGAGCACCAAAAACATAATGAGTTACGATATTTTACAGTTAAGAGGCAAGGACGTGGAAGAGCTCCAGTCCATAGCCAGACAGATGGGTGTAGAATCCCCTGAACGCAAGAGCAAGGAAGCACTTGTCTATGACATCCTTGACCTTCAGGCCGTTATCACGTCAAAGGCCAACCCAGAGAAGGAAAGAAGAACCCGCAACCGCGTACAGCGCAAGAACCAGGACGCATCCAGTCCAGAAAAGATATACACTGCTAACGGCGAGACCGGAAAGGCCAAGCCTGTTGACACAAAAAAGCAGCAGAACCCAGCAGAGCCCAAGGCTGAGCAGCAGCCCAAGCCACAGCCTCAGCCCCAGCAGGTAAAAGAGGAGGACAGCCATTCCCAGAACAGCAATCCCGCACCTAACGGTAAGAAGCACGGACGTCCCGGACGCCCAAGCCGTAGCGAACAGCAGGACAAGCCCCAGGCCCAGGTCAATGCACCTGAGACTCCGGCACAGGAAGCAGTTGCAGCCCCGGCCGAGAACGCAGAAACACCGGCTGCACAGAACCAGGAAAATGCCCCACGCCGTCGCGGACGCCCACGCAAGGAGCGCCGTCAGGAAGAGGAGCAGCAGCCCGTTGCTGTTTCTGAAAGCACAGTTCCCCAGCCAGAGAGCACATCCCAGGAACAGCCTGTACAGAAGGAGGCCAAGCCCGCCGACATACAGGAAATGGAGAGCGTTGACCCTGCAGTAATGCAGCAGTCGTCTTATGTTCCCCAGCAGGAACAGCCCAGACCACAGCACGAGCCTAAGAACAACAACCAGCGCCAGAACGGACAGCAGAACAACCAGAACCGCCGTCAGGAAGAGCGCATGTATGATTTTGGTGATGTTCTGAAAGGCGAAGGCGTACTGGAGATCATGCCCGACAACTACGGATTCCTGCGTTCATCGGACTACAATTATCTGGCATCACCAGACGATATCTATGTATCCCAGTCCCAGATAAAGCTGTTTGGCCTTAAGACCGGCGATGTTGTAGAAGGTGTAATACGTCCGCCACGTGAAGGAGAGAAGTATTTCCCACTTGTAAAGGTTAACCGCCTGAATGGACTGGACCCATCGGTTGCCCGTGACCGTGTTCCATTTGAGCACCTCACCCCACTCTTCCCCGATGAAAAGTTTACACTTTGCAGTGGAAGGAACAACAACCTCTCTGCCCGTGTAGTAGACATGTTTGCCCCTATAGGTAAAGGTCAACGTGCATTGATCGTTGCCCAGCCTAAGACCGGTAAAACCATGCTGCTCAAGGATATAGCAAACTCCATTGCAGCAAATCATCCAGAGGCATACCTTATCATGCTGCTCATTGATGAGCGTCCTGAGGAGGTTACCGATATGGCACGCAGCGTTAAGGCAGAGGTCATTGCATCCACTTTTGACGAGCCGGCTGAACACCACGTAAAGATTGCCAGCATTGTTATAGAAAAGGCCAAGCGCATGGTTGAGTGCGGACATGACGTTGTAATCTTCCTTGATTCAATAACCCGTCTGGCACGTGCATACAACACTGTTGCACCTGCATCGGGCAAGGTTCTCTCCGGTGGTGTAGATGCCAATGCCCTGCACAAGCCAAAGCGTTTCTTTGGTGCCGCACGTAACATAGAGAACGGAGGTTCACTCACCATTGTAGCTACCGCCCTCATAGACACCGGTTCCAAGATGGATGAGGTTATATTTGAGGAATTCAAGGGTACCGGTAACATGGAACTTCAGCTTGACCGCAACCTGAGCAACAAGCGCATCTTCCCTGCCGTAAACATAATTGCATCGAGCACCCGTCGCGACGACCTGCTGCTTGACCAGACAACCCTGGACCGCATGTGGATCCTGCGCAAGTATCTGAGCGACATGAATCCTATTGAGGCTATGGAATTTGTAAAGTCACATCTGGAAAACACACGTGACAACGCCGAATTCCTTGCCAGCATGAACTCCTGATAAGAAAGGAGCATATAAAAGAACAGTCCCGCCGGAAAGCGGGACTGTACTTTTTATTGACTGCAAGGATCAGAAAGGCAGGTCGTCTTTCTCGTTCGATGCTGCGAATGGATCCGGAGCCTGGACTGCTGCGGCAGGAGCGTATGCCTGCTGTGCAGCAGGAGCTGCGCCGTTTACCTCATGGCTTACTCGCCATGCGCGGATATCATTGTACCAGCGACCGTTGTACTCGCGGGCATTGATATCAAAACTTACTACAACCTCATCGCCTATGTTTATGGCGGCCTGATTTATCTTGTCCTCACCAAAGATGTTGAACATCATTTTTTTAGGATACTGCTCGCCGGTTGTTTCCAGAACATACTCCTGTATTTTCCACGGATTGCCTGAGGATTTGGCATTACCCGAACGCGGTTCCAAAACTGCAATGATTTTACCTGTAATTTCCATTTGTTGTTATGTATGATAATTGTATCTGCGAATTTATATGTTTTTCCTTTTTTGAGGTCATATTTTAGATACGAATTTATCAACATGTAATTCCTTTTACTTACCTTTGTATATTAGATAAAAACTAAAACGACATATGAATTTCACAGTATCAAGCTCTGCGCTAGCCAGCCGTCTTCAGGCAATCAGCCGTGTTATCAACCCCAAGGCCATATTCCCCATCCTGGAGGATTTCCTTTTCCGTATAGAAGACGGAAAGCTCACAGTTACCGCTGCCGATAACGACACCACCCTGGAGACTGTAGTTGAGATTGCCCAGTCCGATGCAAACGGTCATATTGCACTCCCTGCAAAGACCCTGCTGGATGCGCTCAAGGAGATCCCTGAGCAGCCACTCGTTTTCCAGGTAAATGAGAGCAGCTATGAGGTTACCGTAAAATATCAGAACGGTGAGTACAAGATGGTTGGACAGAATGCCGATGAGTACCCAACCCCAGCTGTCCTTCAGGAAGGCGCCGTATCGCTGGAGATATCGGCCCAGATACTGTCGGAAGGACTTGCCCGTACAATATTTGCTACTGCCGATGATGAGCTCCGTCCTGTAATGAACGGCATCTATTTTGACATAAACGAGAATGGAGTAACCTTTGTAGCATCGGATGGTCACAAGCTGGTGTGCAACCGCAACGAGACCGTGCAGGCCAGCGGCAAGTCATCATTCATACTGCCTAAAAAGCCTGCCTCACTGTTCCGCTCACTCATTGGCAAGGATGCAGAGAACATAAGCATTGCATTTGACAGCCGCACTGCCCATTTCTCCCTGCCTGAGTTCCGCATGGTATGCCGCCTCATAGACGGACGTTATCCAAACTACAGCTCGGTCATTCCTCAGAACAACCCTCATCATCTGGCAATGGACCGTCAGACTCTTGTTACCGCACTGCGCCGCGTTTCTGTATTCTCACCAGCCAGCAGCGGTCTCATAAAGCTCCGCATAGAAAAGGACAAGGTAGATATTTCTGCACAGGACATAGATTTTTCTACATCAGCCAAGGAATCTCTTGCATGCCAGTATGACGGTGTGCCCATGAGCATAGGCTTTAAGGCCGCATTCCTCATAGACATACTCAACAACATGCCTGGCCAGGATATAACCATCCAGTTGGCCGATCCTTCACGCGCCGGTGTAATTATCCCTAACGAGCAGACAGAGGGCAAGAGCCTCCTCATGCTTCTCATGCCAATGGTACTGAACGACTGATGAAACTCAATCTTGACAAACCGGTTGTGTTCTTTGACCTGGAAACCACAGGCACGAACACCGTACAGGATAGGATAGTAGAGATTTCCTATCTCAAGGTAATGCCCAATGGCAATGAGGACATGCATACCCGCAGGGTCAACCCCGAGATGCATATCCCCGAGGCATCTACAGCCGTTCACGGTATAACCGATGACGACGTGCGTGACTGTCCTACATTCAAGGAGATTGCCAAGGAGATTGCCCGCGATTTTGAAGGCAGCGATATTGCCGGTTTCAACTCAAACCGCTTTGACGTGCCAATGCTCGCCGAGGAGTTCCTGCGTGCAGGTGTTGATATAGACCTTAGCCGCCACCGCTTTATAGACGTGCAGGTAATATTCCACAAGATGGAGCAGCGCACCCTTACCGCTGCGTACAAGTTCTATTGCAAGAAAGACCTGACCGATGCCCACAGTGCCGACGGTGACACACGTGCCACATACGAGGTACTCATGGCACAGCTTGACCATTATCCAGATACCCTCAAGAACGATATGCAGTGGCTCTCTGAGTTCTCATCGTTCACCAGGAATGTGGATTTTGCCGGACGCATAGTCCGCAATGACAAGGGTCAGGAGGTATTCAATTTTGGAAAATACAAGGACCAGCCAGTGCTGGAGGTATTCAAGCGTGACCCAGGTTACTATTCATGGATACTCCAGGGAGATTTTGCTCTCAATACCAAGCAGGTCCTCACAAGAATAAAACTTCAGTCCCGATAATGGACACTCTTAAAGGCAAAAATATTGTTCTGGGCATAACAGGCAGCATAGCAGCCTACAAGGCAGCCCTGATAGTACGTCTGCTCATAAAAAAGGGTGCAGAGGTACAGGTTGTCATGACACCTGCCGCCAAGGAGTTCATCACTCCCCTTACCTTATCCACACTTACCCGCAAGCCCGTAGTAAGTGAGTTTTTCTCCGGACGCGACGGCACCTGGAACAGCCACGTGGACATGGGCAGGTGGGCACACGCCATGCTCATTGCTCCCTGCACCGCATCAACCCTGGGTAAAATGGCATCGGGAGTAGCCGATAATATTCTTGCTACAACGTATTTCTCCATGAAGGCACCGGTGTTCATTGCCCCGGCCATGGACCTTGACATGTACGCCCACCCTGTTACACAGCGCAATATTGAGACCCTGCGTTCAATAGGCAACATCTTTATTGAGCCCGCAAGCGGAGAACTTGCCAGTGGTCTGGATGGAAAAGGACGCATGCAGGAGCCCGAGGCTATTGTATCGGCCCTGGAGGATTACTTTGCCACGCAAGAACAGCTTTCAAAAAAAAAAATCCTGATAACAGCGGGGCCCACGCATGAGCGCATAGACCCAGTACGCTTTATAGGCAACTACTCTACCGGCAAGATGGGATTTGCACTTGCCGAGGAATGTGCCGCACGCGGAGCACAGGTTACGCTTATAGCCGGTCCGGTACAGCTCAAAACCATCCATCCGGGCATTAAACGCATAGATGTTACAACAGCCCAGGAGATGTACCAGGCTGCAATGGATAATTTCCCCGATTCACAGGCCGCAATCCTCTGTGCCGCCGTTGCCGATTTTGCACCTGCAGTAACACAGGACAGCAAGATAAAGCGCAAGGGAGAGATTACCCTTACACTCAAGCCAAATCCCGACATTGCCGCATCCCTTGGAGCAATCAAAAGGGATGATCAGCGCATGGTAGGATTTGCACTTGAGACCAATGATGAGTTCTCCAATGCCCAGGACAAGCTGGAGCGCAAGAACCTGGATTTCATAGTACTCAACTCTCTCAGGGATCAGGGTGCCGGTTTTGGATATGACACCAACAAGGTCACGCTCATAGACCGTAAAGGCAGTCAGGAACTGCCGCTCCAATCCAAGAAGAATGTGGCAAAGGCCATAATAGACAAGCTCTCGGGACTGCTGTTCTGCCTGTTGTTCCTGTGCATGCCGATTGGCGCCAGAGCCCAGGAGCTCAACCCCACCCTTACAGTAAACACCCAGAAAATCCAGGGTACAGACAAGGACGTATTCAAGTCTCTTGAGGAAGCCATCAGGGAACTGCTCTCAGGTCAGGTATGGACAGACTATCATTTTACAGAGAAAGAGCGCATACAGTGCAACTTTAACCTTACCGTAAACAAGTACGATGCCCAGAGCGGTACCATGACATGCGAGCTCACCGTCCAAAGCAACAGACCGGTATATGGATCCACATACAACACAACGGTATTCAATTTCCGCGACACTGATGTTGAGTTTCAGTACACTGAGCAGGACCGTCTGGAATACACCCCGGGAATGACCCCAAGCAACAATCTCACAGCCATAATGGCGTATTATGCGTTGCTTATCATAGGACTTGATTTTGATACCATGTCGTCCAACGGAGGCACCGACATACTCAGACAGGTTGAGAACATTGCAGCCGGCTCCCAGTCCCTGGGCAGCGGATGGCGCTCGTTTGACAGCAAGGCAAACCGTTACTCGATCATCAGCGACTACATGAACGGCAACATGGCCGTTTTCCGTGAGTTGCAGTACAAATACCACCGTCAGGGACTCGATGACATGTCTGTAAATGCCAATCGCGGACGTGCCACCATAACAGAGAGCCTGGACCTCCTGTCCAAGGCCAAGCAGGCGCGCAGTACATCGGCCCTGCCTACTCTCTTTACTGAGATCAAGAAGAATGAACTGTTGAGCATATATACAGAGGGAGTTTCCAAGGAACGCAAGCAGGCAAAAGAACTGCTGAGCCAGGTCAACCCCTCGCTCTCCAATGACTGGGATACCATAAATACACAAGACTGATGCTTAAAGAAGTACATATCAGGAATTACGTACTGATAGACCGTCTGGATATAGAATTCCAGGACGGCTTTTCTGTCCTTACCGGCCAGACAGGTGCCGGTAAGTCCATAATACTTGGTGCAATGAACCTGCTTCTCGGTGCCAGGGCCGATGCCCGTTCCGTGAGCGTGGGAGCCGACAAGTGCACCATAGAGGGCCATTTTTCTGTTGCAGGATACAACCTGGAGCAGTTCTTTGAAGACAACGGCCTGGACTATGACCCCAACGACACCATTATGAGGCGTGAGCTTTCCGGACAGGGCAAGAGCCGCGCATTCATCAACGATACGCCAGTCACCCTGGCCCAGATGCGCGAACTGGGTTGTCGCATGATAGACATCCATTCGCAGCACCAGAACCTGGCCCTTGGCACACAGCCCTTCCAGCTTGATGTTGTAGATACCATAGCCGCAAACGCCAGCATTCTTGGCAAGTATGTTGAGTCATACCAGGAATGGACAGACCTGTGCAATGAACTGGACCGCCTGAAAGCAGAATTCAGTTCAGACAGCACTGACCGTGAGTATCTGGAGTACCAGCTCAAGGGACTGGACCAAGCAGCGTTGCAGAGCGGCGAGCAGGAGGAACTGGAAAGCGAATCCGAGATCCTGGATCATGCAGAGGAAATAAAGCAGGAGCTGTTCCGTGCATCCAATATCCTTAACGGGGCCGATGACGGAGGCACCGTCCAGGCTCTCAAGAACGCGCTCCATTCACTGCATTCCGCGCAGAAGAACTACCCTCAGGCACAGGAACTGTCGGAACGCCTGGACAGCTGCCTCATAGAACTAAGGGATATAGCCGCCTGCGTGGAAGACGCACAGGAGAGCATAAATTTTGACCCCGCACGTCTTGAATATGTAAACAACCGCCTTGACCTGATATATTCCTTAGAAAAGAAACACCGCAAGGACAGCATAGACGGGTTGCTGGAAATGGCTGCTCAGATACGTGAGCGGCTTAACCGCAGCGGTTCATACCAGCAGGACATAGAAAGACTCGAGTCTCAGGTAAACAAGGCACATGCCGTACTTGTAAAGAATGCCCGGGCACTTACCGAGAGCCGCCAGAAGGCATCGGACAAAATAATAAAGGATATAAAGGAACTGCTTGCTCCGCTCGGCATACCCAATGTACAGTTTGGGATAGACATCCAGCCGGCTGCCACCTACAGCATAAACGGACATGACAGCCTGCGTTTTATGTTCTCTGCAAACAGGAATGTGCCCATGCAGGAACTGTCGGCCGTAGCATCGGGAGGAGAAATAGCCCGTGTAATGCTCTCCGTAAAATCGCTCATGGCAGGCGCACGTACACTACCCACCATAATATTCGACGAGATAGACACCGGAGTATCGGGAGCCGTAGCCGAGCAGATGGCCCTGCTCATGAAACGCATGTCACAGGACGGACATCAGGTATTGGCTATAACCCATCTGCCGCAGATAGCAGCTCTTGGAGATACGCACTACAAAGTATTCAAGACCGATGAGGACAACGCCACCCATACACGCATAGCCATACTTGATTCCGATTCACGCATACGCGAGATTGCCGGTATGATGAGTGGTTCAACACTGACCCAGCAGGCTCTGGATAACGCAAAAGCACTGATTGAGAACAATGGAAGATGAAATGATATTTGGCATCCGTGCCGTAATAGAAGCCGTGCAGGCCGGTAAGGAGATAGACAGACTGCTTGTAAAGAAAGACCTTCAGGGCGACCTGTCGCGTGAACTCTTTGCAGCAATCAAAGGGCTCAACATACCAGTACAGAGAGTACCCGTAGAGAAGCTCAATAGAATAACACGCAAGAACCACCAGGGTGTAGTAGCCTTTACCACACAGATCACATACCAGCATGTGGAAGATCTGGTCCCCCTACTCTTTGAGCAGGGCAAGGATCCTTTCTTTGTAATGCTGGATGGCGTAACCGACGTACGTAATTTTGGAGCAATAGCCCGTACAGCAGAGTGTGCCGGCGTAGATGCCCTGATCATACCATCACACAACAGCGTAAGTGTAAATGCCGATGCAATCAAGACATCGGCCGGAGCACTCCATACCATTCCCGTGTGCCGCGAGAACCAGCTCTCACAGACAATCAAGTATCTAAAGAACTGCGGAATACGTATTGCAGGAGCCACAGAGAAAGGAGACCTGAGCTACACCAAGGGAGAGTACCACGGTCCTATCTGCCTCATTATGGGAGCCGAGGACAAAGGCATCCCGCAGGAACACCTGGCATTGTGCGATGAATGGGTAAAGATTCCTATTCTTGGCAAGATACAGTCTCTGAACGTATCTGTTGCAGCAGGAGTACTCATATACGAGATTGTAAAACAGAGACTCGGCTAATCAGCACATAAACAGGCCTAACAGACATAATGTCATCAGAATCAGCGCATTCTGGTGACATTTTGTCATTTTACAACCCTTGGTCCATATATTGCGGTTCCATGGTCAGCAACATAAAAAAAACAGATTATGGAATACAGTCAGAACAATCAGAACAAACCCCAGAACCTGGAGCAGTTCTCCATTAACCTGAATGAACGGGCCCGTCAGGGCAAACTGGACCCCGTAATTGGAAGAGACGATGAGATAAGGCGCGTACTGCAGATCCTGAGCCGCCGCACCAAGAACAACCCTATACTTATAGGCGAACCAGGTACCGGCAAGACCGCAATAATAGAAGGCCTGGCCCAGCGTATAGTCCGCGGAGACGTACCTGAGAACCTCCGGTCCAGGACCGTTTACTCACTCGATATGGGCGCCCTGGTTGCCGGTGCAAAATACAAGGGCGAATTTGAGGAAAGGCTCAAGGGAGTAATAAATGAGGTTATACAGTCAAATGGCAATTATATCCTTTTCATCGACGAAATCCACACCCTTGTAGGTGCTGGCGCCGGCGAAGGCGCAATGGATGCAGCCAACATACTAAAGCCGGCACTTGCCCGCGGTGATCTCCGTGCCATAGGCGCCACCACCCTGAACGAGTACCAGAAGTACTTTGAGAAAGACAAGGCCCTGGAACGCCGTTTCCAGACCGTAATAGTGGATGAGCCCGATGAGCAGAGTTCAATATCCATACTGCGTGGCCTTAAGGAGCGCTATGAGAACCACCACAAGGTGCGTATCATGGACGAATCCGTAATTGCTGCCGTAACACTGTCCAGCAGATACATAACCGAGCGTTTCCTTCCGGATAAGGCAATAGACCTTATGGACGAGGCTGCAGCCAAACTCCGCATGGAGCGTGATTCGGTCCCCGAGGAACTCGACGAGATTACACGCCGGCTCAAGCAGCTGGAAATTGAGCGTGCTGCCATAAAGCGTGAGAATGACACCGTCAAACTCAAGCAGCTGAACTCTGAGATAGATGACTTGCAAAAGCAGGAAAGAACCATTCGCAGCAAATGGGAGTCCCAAAAGGAACTGGTAACCCGCATACAGCAGGCCAAGCAACAGATAGAACAGCTCAAGATAGAGGCCGATAATGCCGAGCGTAACGGCAACTACGGCCGTGTGGCCGAGATCCGTTACGGCAAGCTCAAGAAACTGGAGCAGGATATTGCAAACATCCAGGACGAATTGCATTCCAAGCAGGACGGCACAGCACTTGTTAAGGAAGAGGTTACCGCCGATGATATTGCAGAGGTAGTATCACGCTGGACCGGCATACCTGTAAACCGTATGCTGGAGAGCGAGCGTGAAAAGCTGCTGCATCTGGAAGAGGAACTGCACAAGCGTGTTGTTGGACAGCAGGAAGCCATAAGCGCAGTGGCCAATGCCGTTCGCCGTAGCCGCGCCGGCATACAGGACCCCAAGCGCCCAATTGGCAGTTTTATCTTTATGGGTACCACTGGCGTAGGTAAGACAGAACTGGCCAAGGCACTTGCCGAGTATCTGTTCAACGACGAAAAGCTCATGACCAGGATAGATATGAGCGAGTATCAGGAGAAATTCTCTGTAACCCGTCTTATTGGAGCACCTCCAGGATACGTAGGATATGATGAAGGCGGCCAGCTTACTGAGGCAGTAAGGCGCAAGCCCTACTCAGTGGTCCTGTTCGATGAGATAGAAAAGGCCCACCCCGACGTATTCAACATACTGCTGCAGGTGCTGGATGACGGACGTCTTACCGACAACAAGGGACGCACCGTGAACTTTAAGAACACAATCATAATCATGACCAGCAACCTGGGCAGTGATTACATACGTGAACGCTCCGCCCAGGCCGGTTCCACCCAGGCCAGCCGTGCTGCATGGCTGGATGAGACACGCAGGCATCTTATGGAGATGCTCAAGCAGACCATACGTCCGGAGTTCCTGAACCGCATAGACGAGACAGTTGTATTCCTGCCTCTGTGCGAGGAAGAAATCAGGCAGATTGTACGCATACAGACAGATGGAGTATGCCGTATGCTCGCCGCCAACGGAATTACGCTTAACGTCCAGGACAGTGTAACCAACCTCATCTCTCAGGCTGGATACGATCCGGAGTTCGGTGCCCGCCCTGTAAAGCGTGCCATGCAGTCTTTGCTGCTCAACAGTCTGTCAACCAAGATATTGTCTGGAGAGATAGACAGTAGAAAGCCAGTTACAGCCAGCGTTGAAAATGGAGAAATTGTATTCTTTTAAAAATAAAACGCTGTAATAATAAGGAGGTATCAAAAAAACAATTACCTTTGCACTCGCAATTGCAAAGGGTACCTTGACCGAGCGGCTAGGTATCGGTCTGCAAAACCGAGTACGGCGGTTCGAGTCCGCCAGGTACCTCAAGGTAAAAATCCAGTCCCTTCGGGCTGGATTTTTTCTTTGAGGTACCTTGAGGCCTTCTTTTAGTTCGCTAACGCGAACGCGCTACGCTTGCCAGCCTCCGGCTGGGTTTAAAGACAGTCCCTTCGGGCTGGATTTTTTCTTTGAGGTACCTTAAGATTCCATATAACTGGTACCTTGAGATTCCTTATAGTTAGCATATTAATCATTATCTTTGTGCAATGTTTTAAAATAACAATGACTGCAAAAGCTGTAATAAGATCTATGCGCCTACGTACCCTGCCACTGTCGCTGGCAGGTATTGTAATGGGATTAATGCTGGCCAGCATAGAACATAACGTGCCATGGTACGTTTTTGTACTTACCATACTTACTACCGTGTCGCTGCAGATCCTCTCCAACATGTCCAATGAGCTTGGCGACTGGCTCAACGGAGTAGATTCAACAGAGAGACAGGGTCCCAACTACAGTCTGAGTCAGGGTGGAATGACCGTAGATAACCTGCAAAGCTGCATAAGGATCATGGAGCTTGTATGTTGCCTGTTTGGACTTGGCATGATAAGGGCATCGTTCAAGACAGTCCTTTGCATAGAAGGCGAATTACTCGTTGCGCTGGGAGCTCTGGCTATCTGGGCTGCCATGCATTACACCCTTGGCAACCGTCCGTACGGTTATCGTGGACTTGGCGACATATTTGTATTTATATTCTTTGGACTTGTCCCGGTAACGGGTGGCTATTTTGTAGCAGCACACAGCATAGACCCTACAACACTCCTGCCCGGTGCCGCCATTGGCCTGTTCAGCGTGGGAGTACTAAATGTAAATAACATCCGAGACATGAAGACCGATGCCATGAACCGGGTAACCGTACCGCTCAAGCTCGGTGAGAAACGCGCCAAAACCTATCACACAATTTTGATTTGCAGTGGCTGGATACTGCTATTATGCTATTCCCTTTTAAAGGCAGACAGTCTTTTTGCCTACATATACATAGTAGCTCTCCCACTCCATATTATTCAGGTAATAGGAGTATGGAAACGCCATGACAGGGCTTTGGATCCCATGCTGCCACTGCTCGTAATATCCACCTTTATACTGGCCATACTGTTTGGCCTGGGATTAATACTGTAAACCATGCCTAAGAAAGAAGGAATCAGAGAACTGTTTGATGACATAGCTGTCAAGTACGATCATTTTAATCATGTATCATCGTTCGGGGCAGACCGGTCATGGCGACGCAAGGCAGTCCGTGAGATTGCCAACACAGATACCCCCATCAAGGTTCTGGACGTAGCCACAGGAACTGCCGATTTTGCAATCGCCGTATGCAAGAAAGCTGCCCAGGGATCGCATGTAACAGGAATTGACCTGTCGGAAGGCATGCTCAAGGTTGGCAGGGAAAAGTGCAGGAATCTGCCCATTACCCTGGAGACCGGCGACGCCGAGAACCTGCAGTTTGAGGATGGCACGTTTGACCGTGTATGCGTGGCTTTTGGCGTGCGCAATTTTGAGAATCTGCAAAAAGGACTGGAGGAGATGCGCCGCGTACTCAAGCCAGGCGGAAAGCTGGTCATACTTGAGCTCTCCTACCCCAAGAACAGGCTAATCTTTGGTTTCTACAAATTCTACTCACTCCGCATTCTGCCCAGGATTGGAGCCGGCATGACTGGAAACACCGGAGCATTCACATACCTGCCGGAGTCCATACTCAGGTTCCCACTGCCGGATAAGTTCATACCCATGCTCACCCAGGCTGGTTATTCAGACGTAAAGGCCCGTCAGTTCATGTTTGGAGTATGCCGCATGTATGTTGCCACAAATAATTGACAATACGTACAATTCAACGCAATTTTTCATAATTTCGCAAACAAAACAAACAGCAATAATGAAATCAATCAGTTCAATTCTCGTAATGAGTTCTCTGGCATTCCTGGCAATAGCCTGTGAGAAGGAAGATAAGGATGCCATCACCATGGATCAGGCAAACAAGGGTGCAGAGACAGTAACCATTAACGGAGTAGATTATGAGTATGTAGATATGGGTCTTCCTACCGGTAACCTGTGGGCTACCTGCAACTTAGGAGCAACCAGCCCCGAACAGACCGGCCATCTCTACGCATGGGGAGAGACTAAGGAAAAAGAGAGTTATGACTGGTCACATTACGCATGGTCCAACGGTGACAATCTCTCCTTTACCAAGTATTGCTTAAACAGCGTTTATGCTGCCGATGAGGATATTGTTGACAAGAAAAAAGAACTTGACTTGTCCGATGATGCCGCAAATACCAATATAGGCAATGAATGGTTTGTTCCATCCACTACAGATTTTCAGGAACTCCTTACCACAAGAAACTGCACAGCCAAGTGGTGCAAGCTCAATGGTGTAGGTGGTTTTCTGTTTACCAGCGTACGTAAAGGACACGAGGGCAACACCATCTTTATTCCCCTTTCCGGCATGCTCGATGGTAAAGGAACAAGATTTGCAGGCAGCTATGGTTGGTACTGGTGCAACTCTCTGTATTATAACGGAGAAGCAGGTGCCACATCTACCACAGAAGCCAGCGTGCTATTCCTTGAGCACACAGAACTTGAAAACAAGATAATACAGTCCAGGTCACGCTGCGTAGGACTTCCTATCCGTCCGGTTTACAGAAAGAGCAACTAATCAAACCATTATGGCACTGAACTTTAAGGAAATAGCAGGTGCATTTGTTGTACTGTTTGCCATTCTCGATATTATAGGTTCCATTCCGGTAATCATTGATCTTCAGCACAAGACAGGCAAGGTACCAGCACTGAAAGTGTCTTTGATATCGTGGATACTGCTCACCATCATCTATTTTCTTGGCGACGGTGTGCTAGCGCTGTTTGGAGTAGACGTTGAGTCTTTCGCGGTAGCCGGTTCCATTATAATTGTGGCAATTGGTTTTGAAATGACATTCGACGTCCAGATTTTCAAATACGACTCAAGTCCAAAAGGGATGTCCACCATAGTTCCACTGGTATTCCCTCTGATTGTGGGCGCAGGTTCGTTCACCACCCTGCTATCCCTTAAAGCAGAGTACAATATCATAAACATTATGATAGCCCTGTTTTTGAATATGGTCTTTATCTATCTTGTCCTTAAATTTATAGACAGGATAGAAAAGATTATGGGCCCCGGACTCATCTATGTGCTGCGCAAGTTTTTTGGAATAATACTTCTGGCCATTGCAGTAAAACTGTTCGCAACCAACATTGGACATCTTATTGGCTAACAGTTGTAGCAAGTAAAAAAAATATCAGCCGGTCCCCTGCAACAGGAGACCGGCTGACTGTTTCTTGTATGCTAGAGATATAATTAGCGTCTTGGGCGGTCTTCAGCTACTCGGACTGCAATTGCACGTCCGGCAACTTCCTTTCCGTTAAGACCCTCAATTGCTGCCTTGGCAGCCTCATCATCGGGCATCTCAACGAAACCAAAGCCGCGTGAACGATGTGTCTCACGGTCTGTGATGATTCTTGCTGATGACACTTCACCAAACTGGCTGAATGCATCGGCCAATTCTGATTCCTGCATGCGGAAACTCAGATTACTTACAAAAAGATTCATAAAATTTGTTTGTTAATAAGGTTGAAAAACTGCACAAATGTAAAAACAAAAACGGTTTGGCAATACGCTGCCCATCCTTTTTTTCCAAAAAGCCCATAAAAAGTATATGTTGATAAATAAATTACTGTGCTTAAGGGCCATTCGCCCATAAAATGGTAAATTTGCACACATTATTTAAAAGGATGATAGAGAAGCACCTGGTTCTGGATGATGCAGACCCCGCGGTATTCTACGGGGTTAACAATGCCAATATGCAATTGCTTAAGGCACTGTTCCCTAAGTTGCGTATAGTGGCAAGGGGAAATGTGCTCAGAATTATGGGCGACGATGACGAGATTACCCGTTTTGAGCAGGTAGTACTGCGTCTGGAGAAATACTGCGTTGAATACAACTCCCTCAAGGAGGAAAACATTGTGGATGTAGTCAACGGACACGAGCCATCTGGCGAAAAGACATCCGATGTTATACTGTTTGGTGTAACTGGACGTCCCATTACCCCACGCAGCGAGAACCAGAAAAAACTTGTTGAACAGTACTCAGACCACGATATGCTGTTTGCCATAGGCCCTGCCGGTTCTGGCAAGACATACACCGCAATAGCATTGGCTGTACGTGCGCTCAAGAACAAAGAGGTAAAGCGTATAGTGCTGTGCCGCCCAGCTGTTGAGGCTGGAGAGAAACTGGGTTTTCTGCCCGGCGACATGCGAGAAAAGATTGACCCTTTCCTTCAGCCGCTGTACGATGCACTCCAGGATATGATTCCTTTTGCAAAGCTAAAAGAATACATGGATTTCAACATCATTCAGATAGCTCCGCTGGCATTCATGCGCGGACGTACCCTGAATGACGCCGTTGTAATCCTGGACGAGGCGCAGAACACCACCCCACAGCAGATCAAGATGTTCCTTACCCGCATGGGCTGGAACACCAAGATGATTGTAACTGGCGACCTTACCCAGATAGACCTCCCTCCCACCCAGGTATCCGGACTTGTGCAGGCACTCGATGTACTCGACGGTGTGGAAGGGCTGAGTATAATCCGCATGACAAAGAAGGATATCGTGCGCCATAAACTGGTTACACGTATCGTAGATGCATACGACCACTACGAACAGACACACAAGACAGAAAGAAGAATTCCAAAAAATAAAGACAATGAGCAAATCACTGACAAGGACTGACTTCCAGTTCAAGGGACAAAAAGACGTGTATCACGGCAAGGTACGTGACGTGTATAACATCAACGATGACATCATGGTAATGGTGGCAACAGACCGTATATCGGCTTTTGATGTCATCCTGCCAAAGGGTATTCCATTCAAGGGACAGGTTCTTAACCAGATTGCATCCAAATTCCTGGATGCCACCAAGGATATCTGCCCAAACTGGAAACTTGCCACTCCGGATCCAATGGTTACCGCCGGTCTAAAGTGTGAGGGATTCCGCGTAGAGATGATTATTCGCGGCTACCTTACTGGTTCTGCATGGCGTGAGTATCGCGATGGCAACCGTAACCTGTGCGGCAACATCCTGCCAGAAGGCATGAAAGAGAACCAGAAGTTTGCCGAGCCTCTGATTACCCCAACCACCAAGGCCGAGGAAGGTCATGACGAGAACATCTCCAAGGAAGAGATTATTGCACAGGGTCTGGTTAGCAAGGAGGACTATGAGACAATGGAAAAGTACACCCGTGCACTGTTCCAGCGTGGTACTGAGATTGCCGCTAAGATGGGTCTGATCCTGGTAGATACCAAGTATGAATTCGGAAAGCGCGACGGAAAGGTATACCTGATAGATGAGATCCATACTCCAGACAGCTCACGCTATTTCTATGCCGATGGCTATCAGGAAAAGTTTGAGAAGGGCGAGGCCCAGAAACAGCTCTCCAAGGAGTTTGTACGTCAGTGGCTCATTGAGCACAATTTCATGAACCAGCCCGGTCAGACCATGCCTGAGATAACCGATGCTTACGCAGAGAGTGTTGCCGACCGCTATATTGAGCTCTACGAGCATATTACAGGCGAAAAATTTGTAAGAGAAAGTGCCGACGACATAGCCGCACGCATTGAGAAGAACGTAACAGACTGGCTTGCTACAAGATAATGCTGAATACTCTATTAGTTTTAGGTTGTATATTCCTGTTGCTGGTTAAGTTTGTCAACGGAAAGCTGGGCCCAGACCAGGACGTTGAGAACGAGCCTGCAGACAAATCAGACAATCAGGAAACTGAAATTCCGGTAGCCGCCGAACCGGTTCCCAATCCAGAACCTGCGGTCAATGCCCAACCAGAGCCAACACAGGGAACCAGTGTTCCACAGCGTGAGTACGCACGTCTGTTTGGCCTTATTGGCAAGCCTCTGGGCCACTCCACATCTATGGTCAGGTTCAACAACATGTTCCGCAAAGAACATATAGATGCCCATTATGACAACTATGAACTGGAAAACCTGGACTCTTTCAGGAACCTTGTTTCATCACATCCCAACCTGTGCGGACTTAATGTAACCATCCCATACAAGAAAGATGTCATTCCCTTGCTAGACGGACTTGATGAGACAGCACAGGCTATAGGTGCCGTAAACACCATCAAGGTGTGCCATACCGAGAACGGTACCCGACTGATTGGATACAACACTGACTGGATAGGATTTACAGAATCATACAAGCACATGCTTAATGGTCACCACAAGGCTCTTATCCTGGGAACTGGCGGTGTATCAAAGGCTGTAGAATATGCTTTGGAGCAGCTTGGTATATCAACCCGTTTCGTATCACGGAACTCTACATTCGATATAATGGGCTATTACGAGCTCTCACCCTCTGTCATGGAGGAATATGACGTGATTGTAAACTGCACCCCTCTGGGTATGTGGCCCCAAACCGACGACTGTCCAGACATACCGTACATGTTCATATCGGAAAAGCATGTTCTGATTGACGTCATAGCCAATCCCGATGAGACCACGTTCCTGCGCAAGGGACGTGAGCACGGAGCAGCCACCAAGGGCGGAAAGGACATGCTTGAGCAGCAGGCAGTAGCAGCCTGGAATATTTGGAATGAAAAATAAACAATAATATGGATAACCGTTACATGCTTCGCGGAGTATCGGCCTCAAAGGAGGACGTGCACAACGCAATAAAAAACATAGACAAGGGACTGTATCCCAAGGCATTCTGCAAAATCATACCAGACATACTTGGTGGCGATCCCGAATACTGTAACATAATGCATGCCGATGGTGCCGGAACCAAGTCTTCACTGGCATACGCATACTGGAAGGAGACTGGCGACCTGTCCGTTTGGAAAGGCATTGCACAGGATGCTCTCATTATGAACATTGATGACCTTCTGTGTGTAGGTGCAGTAGATAATATCCTGGTAAGTTCAACCATAGGCCGTAACAAGAACCTTGTTCCCGGTGAGGTTATCAGCGCAATCATAAATGGAACAGACGAACTCCTCTCAGAGCTCCGTGAAATGGGTGTAGGTGCATTTGCCACAGGCGGTGAGACAGCCGATGTAGGTGACCTTGTACGCACCATCATTGTTGACAGCACTGTTACATGCCGCATGAAACGCAGTGATGTTATAGACAATGCCAACATCCGCCCCGGCGATGTGATTGTAGGTCTGGCATCATTCGGTCAGGCCACGTATGAAAAGGAATATAATGGAGGCACAGGCAGCAATGGTCTTACAAGCGCCCGCCATGACGTGTTCTCAAAGGATATTGCCAGGAAATACCCCGAGACCTATGACCACGCCGTTCCCGAGGAGCTGGTATATTCAGGCGGTCTCAAACTGACTGACAGCGTTGAAGGATCTCCAGTAAACGCAGGCAAGCTGGTACTCTCTCCCACCCGTACTTACGCACCGGTGGTAAAGAAACTGCTTGATGCGCTTCGCGGCAAGATTCATGGTATGATTCACTGCTCTGGCGGTGCCCAGACCAAGATACTGCATTTTGTGGAGAATGTTCATGTAGTCAAGGATAACATGTTCCCCATTCCACCGCTTTTCAGGACCATCCAGGAGCAGAGCCACACCGAGTGGTCAGAGATGTACAAGGTATTTAACTGCGGACACCGTTTTGAGGTATATCTGCCTCAGGAGTATGCCCAGCAGGTTATAGACATAAGCCAGTCATTTGGAATTGATGCCAGGGTTATAGGACACATCGAGGCATCGGACCACACACACCTTACAATCCACAGCGAATACGGAACATTTGAATATTAAAAATAAAAGGCCCCTCGGGGCCTTTTATTATTTCTCAGGAATAGCTGCCAGAACAGCTTTCAGATACTCCCAGACTTTGGGAACTGATGGAATGTAGCAACGCTCGTCGGGTGAATGAGGGCTCATGAGCGTAGGACCGCAAGAAACCATATCCCAATGTGGATAAGCACCGCTCAGGATACCGCACTCAAGACCAGCATGTATAGCCATAACCTGAGGTTCCTTACCATGCATCTTATTATATACCTCCTTCATTACGCGCAGAATGGTTGAGTTAGCGTTTGGAGCCCAGCCTGAATAACCGCCTGCAAACTCAATCTCACAGCCGGCAAGTTCAAATACGCTGCGCATCCTGAGAGCAAGCATCTCCTTGGCACTGTCTACAGAACTTCTAATAAGGCTCTTTACAAAGAACTCACCCTTATAAGCCTTAACCATAGCCATATTGGTAGATGTCTCAACCATGCCCGGCATCTGGTCACTCATACGCTCCACTCCATCGGGACAAGCCAGGATAGCCTGTATAAAGCGCAGGGCTGTTTTCTCCTCTACATAAAGGCATTCATCGGGATCACATGTCTCACCCTCCTGGCACTTGTATGGTTCAAATACCATGTTAGCATCGGGATCTGTGGCAGCATACTCAGCCTTAACCTCGGCAAATACCTCCAGAGCAACTTTCTGAGCTGTCTCCAGCTGTGCAGGATCAATATACAAAGTGGCAAAACACTCACGTGGAATAGCATTTCTAAGTGTTCCGCCCTCCAAATCTATTAGTTTGGCATTAGCCTTAGTGAGTAAAGCATATATTACACGTGCGGCTATTCTGTTAGCATTTGCACGGCAAAGGATAATATCCATACCTGAATGACCACCCTGAAAACCCTTTACTGCCAGACTATAGCACAGCCAGCCTTTAGGTTCGGGCTTGCGCTCATAAGATGCATAGGCCGATGCATCCAGACCTCCGGCACAACCCACATAGAGTTCACCCTCTGTTTCTGAATCCAGGTTAATCAGTATATCGCCCTTGAGCAGACCAGGTTTGAGAGCTGCGGCTCCTGTCATGCCGGTCTCCTCATCGTATGTAACCAACAGTTCCAGTGGGCCATGCTTAATGTCTGTAGATTCAAGAATAGAAAGTGCAAGAGCTACGCCAAGTCCGTTGTCTGCGCCAAGAGTAGTACCTTTTGCCTTGAGCCAGTCTCCATCTACCCATGTCTCAATAGGGTCATTCTCAAAATCATGCTTAACATCGGCATTTTTCTGAGGAACCATATCCATGTGCCCCTGCATAATAACACCTTTAAGATTCTCCATGCCAGGAGTGGCTGGCTTGCGCATAATAACGTTTCCGGTCTCATCCACCATAGCCTCAATATTATGCTCCTTAGCCCAGTTCATGAGCCATGAACGGATTTTCTCCTCGTGCTTGGAAGGGCGTGGCATACGGGTTATGCCGTAAAAATTATTCCACACTATCTGTGGCTGTAAATCCTTTATAGTCATATCAATCAATAATTAGGTTGTTCAATTAAAAAAAAGCATATCGGCCATTATTATGACCGATATGCGAAAGTAGCTTTTTATGCTATATTTTCCAAATCAGGAAATCAAATTGTTTCAATATTTAAAGTTACACCTTGATGTTATTTGTAAATATTAAAACGAACTGGCACCTCATAATAAGAACGAACAGTTACCCCTTCATGCTTGCCGGGAATCCATCTGGGCATACCCTTAACTAACCTAATTGCCTCATCATCCAATAGAGTTAGTTTTTCCTCCTTAAAATCTGCATTGTCTGGAGCAACTCTACGTATTACCTTAGGCTTAGAAATCTGCCCATCTTTTTCTATAATGAATTTAACAACAATCACACCCCTAACATAGGATTCGATTGCCTTTTGGGGATATACTAAATTATCGTTTAAGTATTGTAAAAAAGCCTCTACTCCACCAGGATACTCTGGATAGCAAACCAAATTTGAATAAATGCCATCATTATCACATTGATCATATACATCAACAAGGGTATCAATAGGGCCTGTTGAATATGAATACCAGTCTACATACATAAACTGGCTACCATTTGACACTCCTTTTGAACTATCATTGACAACAGAAATAGTGTCAAGGTTTTTGTCATCTACTATTTGAGGCGCGCTGGAATTACACTTGCAACCTACCAATAGAGACAACATACAATATCCTAATAAACCTATCATGTTTTTGTAAAATAAGCACTTCATCAATAGTTCGTTAAAAAGTTTATAAATATATGATATTTACGTCCAAAATAATTGAATAGTACATTTTATTGTAAGACGCGGATGGTCAAAGAATCAGGTAATAAAGGTAATACCACACAAAAATTCTCTGCATACCATTTTAGAATTAAAACGGTATGCAGAGAATAACCTTGTATAAATCAATCGCTTAGAGGAACTTTCCGCGGTTCTGCAGTCCCAATAGTCCTGACATTAGGAATACAATGCCTGCAACTACCATCAGTATCCTGTTCTTAAGCAGGACAACGCTCCAAATAGCAGCATTTATATTCTCAGGCTCCTCATACGGATTGATTGTAACATCCCAGAACTTGTTCTCCATAAGAGGTGTATTAGACAACACCAGTGCCAATATTACTGTAAGCACAGATAATACTGCTGCAGCATTGCCGTTACGTATGAGCGTAGAGTACAGGAATGCCAGGTTTCCAAACAACATGACCGGTAACATGAGCTGCGCAGCCATTAGGAAAGGAGCAACAGGATATAGCAATATTCTAGCCAGGAATGCATATACCACAAGTATAAAATATACTTCTACGTATATCATAACCAGCCTGAACAGCCAAACCTTGTACATGTAGTTTGGCAGACCGAACAGCAGTTCCAGAATACGGTTATCGGCATCGTTCTGTATTCCAAAACATGCCGGGTAAAACACCAGCAACATACCTGGGATGATAAGCTGGGTGTAAACCATACCGTGACTAAGTACCTGTGCCCTGGAGGCTGCCGAGAACATAAGGAAGAAAAACAGGGCCAAACCTAAAAGCAGGAACCAGATGAACTTGCCTGCAAATATTATCCTCATATTATAGCCACATACCTTGGCATATGACTTTATTGTCTGTAATACTGATGACATAGCTCAAATTCTTTTAAAGGTTCTTTAATAAGCATAGGTATGCATCTTCCAGGTTTGGCTCGGCCATGGTTGCACCAGGGAACGGACATACAGGAGATATGTAACGTACCTGTACCTTGTCTCCATTCTGGATATGGTTGGCTATAAGTTTCTCATCCAGTTCGCCAAGGCGTGACTCTTCTATATCAAACAGCCATACCTTGTCCTTGGCCAGGTTAATCATGTCGCCAGGTTCACCAAAATACTTGAGCGAGCCTTTCTCTATAACCACTACCTGGTTACAGGAGCTGGCAATATCCTCAATGATGTGGGTTGAGAATATTACTATACGGTCACGGCTAAGTTCTACCAGCAGGTTACGGAACCTGATACGTTCTCTTGGATCAAGACCGGCTGTAGGTTCATCGACTACAAGGATACGCGGCAGATTGAGCAGAATCATGGCTATACCTATACGCTGTTTCATACCACCAGAGAATGAACCTATCGGCGCATTTCTCTGCTCGTACATGTGAACTGCCGTGAGTACATATTCCAGTCTTTCCTTACGGACATTCTCATCGGTTATACCTTTGAGTATGGCCTGATAGTTAAGGAAATCCCAAGGACTCATAGCCTCATACATACCGAATTCCTGAGGCAGGAAACCTATAAGGCTCTGTAGTTCTTCCCTGTACTTGAGAGTATCCATGCCGTTTATATATACGGTTCCATAGCTCTGCTTGAGTATTCCGGTTATGATTCGCATGAATGTAGATTTTCCGGCACCATTAGGGCCAAGGAGTCCAAACATTCCGTTATGAATCTCAAACGATACACCACGCAGTGCCCTGAATGGTTTCTTGCGCTTTCCAATAATTGGAATGCTCTTTACAAACAGGAACCATGAACGTCTTAGACCTGCTGTCTCGCCCTCAAGTCGCTCTACATTGATATCGTTGTCATACAGGTAGTCCGATGTACGGTAGATACAGAGTCCCAGAATCCACATTACAGCAATGAATACCATGAATCCCTTGCTTTCTATACGGGTACTCAGGAACAGCATGGTAAGTATAGGTAATGCCCAGTACAGGACTCTCCTGATCTTTGATATCAGGCTTGCACGCTCCTTGTACCTGTACCCTATGAATTCAAGCACAGCCTTGAGGATATTCTGTACTCCAGCCAGGGTAAAGATGGTCATCAGCAGTATCCACCCCTCCTTTTCAAAGTACCAGCCGGCCAGATATGCGGTGTATGAGAATACAACTACCTGCCATATAAGGCTTACAAAATCCTTTGCATTGTGGAAAGTACGGGCTATTCCCAGTCGGCGACGGATATTGAGTCCACTCCTCCACTGACGCAGGAACAGGCTGTACCAATTGTAAACCTTAACAAGGTTACGCACCTCAATAACTATTGGCTCACCAGGCTTTACAATATCCTTACGGGCTATTCTTACTGAACTCTTAATAAAGTATGTTATGCCAGGAACGGCAACAGCCAGGACAATGATTGAGAGTAGTATCTTGAATATACCTCTCATGCTTGTTAAGATTACAATCAGGCCCACAACATAAAGTACGGCATGCAGGACATGGGTATAACGTCCAAGTCCCTTGTACCATGCCCTCATATTCTCAAACGAGATATAGAAAGTAGGTATGAGCAGCAGTGTAAGAAGGGCCGAGAATGTAAGACCACCTATAACGGTAAGGGCAAACGGAGCTCCAATTGCACCTGCATACTCATTGTCACCCATAGCCATTGGGATAAGTGTAACAATGGTGGTTATAGTGGTTATACAGATTGGCCTGAGGCGTGAGTATCCACTCATCATGATTGACCTCATGCGGTTGTAGCCACGGCGGCGCAATGTAGTTGAGTAGTCAATCAGGATGATACCGTTGTTTACTACCACACCTAGCAGGATAAGGAATCCTGTAAGGGTATTGGCATTCATCAGGCTGTTACCCGATAGCAGCAATGCAAGCAGTGAGCCTATGGCCGCCAGCGGAATAGAGAACAGCAGTACCAAAGGAGTAGTAAATGATTCAAATGACGATGCCAGAATCATGAATATGAGCAGGATGGCTGCCAGTATGAGAAACTTGAACTCACTGGTTGAATCATCGCCACGCTGCACCTCAAGAGCCAGTCCCGAAGGGAGGTTGTAGTTGGCAATGAGGTCATCTATCTGATCATGATAGCCATCAAGCACGTCCTTTGGAAGGTCCTCACTCTGTGAGATTGCGTATGTCACGTTGACGCGGCGGTCACGGTTTACACGCCTAACCTCAGATGGTCCACGTGTAAGTCTTATATTTGCAAGCTGCTGCAATTCATGTATGCCTCCGTTTGCATCGGTCACTGTAATACGGCGCAGGTCGTCCATGGTCTTTTCCCATTGACGGGCCTGTTCCTCCTCTTCTGTAAGATCTTCAACGATTACAATATCATATTCATCGGTTCCAGCCTTGAAGGTGGTACCTGAACTTGTTACACGGTTCATTGAATTCAGGGCATTGGTAAGAGCCGAGCTGCTGATCTCATACGATGCCAGTGCAACCGGGTCAAACGTAAGCTGAACCTCGCGTCGGCCACCAGGGTTGTCGGTCCTTACATCACGGACAAATTCAAGTTGCTCAAGATTGTAACGGAGATCATTGGAAACAATACGCATTGTCTCCGTATCGGAGCCCTTAACAACAATTCTCTCTGTATTGTCGCCCACACCCATAACACTCATGAAACGGGTCAGCGAACTGAGTCCAGACGCGCTCTGATTTCCACGGGCATATCCGGGAGTAACACGTACATCTATATCATTATCAAGGACAAGCTCATCGCTCAGCTGCTCAATGATCTGACTGATGGTCATGCCTCCCTTCCTGTTGTAGCCTTCCTTAAGGGTAACGGTGATCGATGCCTGGTCTTCCTGAATACGGCTTATTACATCCTTTTTCTGGGCAAGGCTATCCAGGCGTCCCTCAAGAATTGCGGTAGCCTCATCGGCTTCCTCAATGGTGCTTCCGGTCGGCATGGTAATGTTTACGTTTATCCTGTCGCTATCAATCTGACGGTTCTGACCGGTATTGCGGGAAAGTGCAAATATGAATGCAACCACAAGTACCGTCACTGCTGTCAGCAGGGTCTGTCCAGGCTGTCTCAGGCAGGTCTTGAGCAGTGTTGAATAGATCTGAAGTGGACGGTCATGGATAGACATTTTCTGGAAGAACACACTGTTTCCGCCACCGCCGCGCTCCATCATGGCAGCTGTTGCCATTGGGATAAAGGTTACAGCTACTATGAGTGAGAATATAAGAGTAGAAATAATTGAGAAACCTATATTCTGTCCTAACAGTTTGATCATGGGTTCGTCGGAGAAGACGAACGGCAGGAATACCGTGATGGTTGTGAGCGTAGATGCTATAAGCGCCTTACGCACCTCGCCTACACCCTGCTGGGCTGCCAGTCGGGGCGGCATTCCCATGGAGGCCAGACGGTAGATATTCTCCAGAACCACTACGCTGCTGTCGAGCAGCATACCAATTGCCAGGGCTATTCCCAACAAGGTAAGGGTATTGATTGATATGCCAACAGCGTAGAATACATTGAAGGCCGATAATACCGATACAGGTATGGACAGGGCTATAAAGAACACCAGGCTCAGATTGCGCAGGAAGAACCAGAGCACAATAATTGCAAGCAGACCGCCAATAAGGGCCAGCCTTACAATCTGTGATATGTTATTGCTTATCTGGTCGGCAGAATTGGACTGAACCACCAGTTCAATCTCCTGGCTGGCTATCTCCTGATTGACCTCTTCTATACGTTTGAGAGCTCTCTTGGAAAGACTCAGAAGGTTCTCTCCAGCAACATTAACCATGGTCACGGAGATGGCATCCATACCATTCACCCTACTGATTGTGGTTTCCTCCCTATAGTCAAAGAATACGGTTGCAACATTCTTAAGGTATATAGGTCCCTGTGCCACTACAATGTTTTCCACATCAGAGACGTCGTCATAGTTGGCATCAAGCTGGACATAATACTTCTTATCTGGCTCACTTATGAATCCAAGGAATGTACGCTCCTGGTTGTACTCATTCAAAGCATTGCTGATCTGGCTGTTGGATATGTTCAGAGCATGCATTGCCTCTGGATTGGTACGTATCTCTATGGATTTCCTGCGGCCGCCGTAAACTACTACATCGGCTATACCGTCCACGCTAGAAAGACGTGGAATCACATCCTTGTCAACGATTGCCCTGAGTCGGTCCACACCTCCGTTTCCGCGAACCTGCAGGTTTATGAACTGGTTGCTTATGCCGTTCAGGTTAGCCTGCTGGACATTCACGTTTACGCCTGTAGGGAAATCTCCCCTTATGGAACTTATTTTTTCCTGCAGCTTGACGGTGGTCATCTTAAGGTTGGTTCCTTTCTTGAAGTTGACCGTTATGTTGGCATTCCTGCCCGATACGGTCGATTCAAGATTCTCCACACCACCTACGGCGCTGATGGCACCTTCCAGAGGAATTACCACCTGCTGTTCCATGTAGGATGGAGTAAGGTCACTCCTAGATTGACATGTCACATACAGCTGAGGCAACTCAGTATTCGGCAAAAGCTCAATAGGCAGCTGCTGATATGAGAAATAGCCCAGCAGCGACATGGCCACCATGAGCATGCATATAGTTACCCTGCGGTCAATAAATGACTTCATTTTCCGGTAATTCTGATTTTTGCACTCTCAAAAATATAATACACACAAGGTATCACTCCAAGACTCATCAAAGTAGAAGTCATGAGACCACCTATCACGGCAACTGCCATAGGCGAACTAAGCGATGCACCCTCTCCTATTCCCAATGCCATAGGCACAAGTGCCAGGATTGTGGTAAGGCTAGTCATCAGGATAGGACGGATACGCTGCTGGCCTGCTTCGGCAATGGCATCAACAAGACTCAGACCAGAATCCTTGAGCTGTCCTATACGGTCCACCAGGATAATGGAGTTGTTTACTGCAATACCGGTCAGCATGACCATACCTATTATACCCATTATATTCACTGTAATACCAGTAACGAGGAACATCAGGATAGCACCTACCAACGCCAATGGAATGGTAAGCAGTATAGTGAACGGATGCAGGAGCGATTCAAACTGCGACGCCATAACCATATACACCATTATTATGGACAGCACGAGTGCCAGCAGGAGGCTGTTCATGGATTCCGCACGGCGTTCCTCCTCACCAGTAACCTTGATTGAATAGTTCTGCGGCAGTTCAATACCGGACACAGCATCTCTTGTACGCTGTGCAGCCTTATCAAGTGATACAGACTCATCTATTTGGGCAGTGATGCGTGTTACTCTGTTCTGGTTAATTCGGGTAATCTCCTTTGGAGCTGTACTCTCGCTGATCTGAGCAATCTCAGCCAGACGGAAATCCCTCTGGCCCGAAGATATTACCAGCGTGTTCAGTTCAGCCAGTGATACTCCGGGAACCTTGATGTTGATATCCCTCATGTCGCCCTTGTACTCCATCTGTCCGGCTTCACGGCCATCAAGATGCTGCTGTATCTGGTTTATGATGGTAGATACATTGATATTGTACATACCAGCAAGGGCACGGTTCACGGTAATTATTATTTCCGGTGCGCCACCAGCCATTGAGCTCTCTACGTTGTACAGGCAATCAATTGAATCAACTGCAGCCCTTACCTGATTTGTCAGGATATTCAGCACGTCAAGTTCCTCGCCCTTGATTTCTACCACAAGAGGAGCATCTTCTGTACCCATCATTGAGTTCAGTGAATTGTCATCCTGTGTAAATGAAATCTCCATGCCTTCTACACCATTTATGTAGTCCGACAATACCTCGGTCAGATAATCTGGGGTTACGGCCGATGCCTTTGAGAGCTGTATCTTCATGCTGGCCGTGTTCTCTCCTTCAAAATCCATGCCCTGTGATGAGGCACCCGGTCCTATGTGGCTGTAAATGACACAAGCGGTATCCTGAGTCAGGTCAAACACCAGGTTCTCCAGGTTTTCCATTGTGGATGAGGTTCTGTCCAGACTGGTTCCTTCGGCCAGCCTGATCTTTACGTTTATTGAGTTTGCCTCGGTCTTAGGCATGAACTCAGTACCCACATAAGGAAGGAGGAGTACGGCTCCAGCCATGAGTGCCACTGATCCCAGTACCACCCACCAGCGTTTTGCTACCAACTTCTTAAGGAATGAGCCATATCCGGTTATATTTACAGAACTGATGGTCTTTGGGGCTTCCTTGGCTTTCTTGCGCGAGAATATACGGTCATACAGCGTAGGAATAACAAGTACAGCCACAAAGAGCGATGATACAAGTGCAAATGTTACAGTCCATGCCTCATCCTTGAACAGTTCGCCTGTTGCACCATGCAGATAGACAATAGGCAGGAACACTACTATGGTGGTCAGGGTAGATGCCGATACCGCACCAGCAACCTCTGATGTACCCTTGATTGCCGCCTCTCTTACAGAAAGGCCGCGTTCCTGGTTTCGGAATATGCTCTCAATTACAACGATTGCATTATCCACAAGCATACCGGCACCCAGGGCCAGACCGCCAAGGGTAAGTATGTTTATGCTCAGTCCACCGAAAAACATCAGGTTGAATGTTGCAACTATGGAGACAGGTATGGAGACTGCAACTATAAGGGTTGTACCAATTCTCCTTAGGAATACATACAGCACTATGACTGCCAGCAGGATACCCAGCAGTGCGCTGTTCTTTACCTCACCTATTGAGTTGCTTATAAAGGTAGCCTGGTCGCTTATAACCTGTATCTCATAGCCAGGAAGTGATTTCTCAATCTTGGCAAGGCTCTTCCTTACTCCCTCAACAGCCTTTACGGTGTTGTAGTCCATCTCCTTGAAAACGGAAATGCCAATACTGCGCTTTCCGTTTACCCTTACAATATTCTCCGGAGAACGGTTCTCAAAACGGATGGTAGCAACGTCACGGAGATAGATGGGAGCCATGCTTGCAGAATTGAATTCACCAACCTGCTGACGGCCACCAGCAGCGGTCTCAGTATTGCGGTATCCTACAATGATGTTGCCAAACGCAGTCTCATCGGTCAGGGTGTTTGAACCTGTTACCAGATACTGTGCGCCTTGTTCTGTTATCCTGCCGCCCGATACTCTCTGGTTATTCTCCTGAATACGTGACGATATATTGTCTATGGTGATATTGAATGCCTGGAGCTTGTATGGATCGGCCTCTACCACCAGATTGGTAAACTCGTCACCGGCAAGCGATACATCGGCCACACCTTCTACTCTCATGATTTCATTGCTCACGTATGAGTCGGCCACCTTGCGCAGCTCGGCCATATCGGAGATATCGGGATTGGAGAATCCCAGGATCATGATAGGCATGGTGGTAGGATCTTTCTGCGATATTCTAAGATCAGTCACACGGCTGTCCTGTGAGAATCGGCTCATGGCCTTTTCAAGATCCAGATAGGCCTCGTCCATGTTCTTTCTCCATGAGTACTCAACGGTTATACGGGCTGTACCAACCTTGATTACCGATGAGACAGAACGGACATCGCTCTGACGTGAGATCTGGGATTCCATGTTCTTGACGAACTGTTTCTCAATTTCCTCAGGTGGACGCTCACCGGCGTCTATTTCAACAAACAGACGTGGGCTGTTCATGCTTGGGAGCAGCTCTACGCTCAGTCTGTCGTATGATATCTTTCCGAGCAGAATAATAGCCAGCACCGCCATGGTGACGGTAACTGGGTTCTTGACTGCCCAACTTACCAACTTTTTCATTCCTTGCTCTGTAGTTTATCTTTGAATCTTTACCTTGGAACCGTCTCTGAGGGTTTCAAAACCACGTACAATAAGCTGATCGTCCTTATCCAGACCGCTCAGAACCTCTACGCTGTTCTTTTCTTCAAGACCCAGACGTATATTCTTGGCTTTTGCTATACCCTGGTCAACAACAAACACGGTACGGCGGTTACGCTCGTTGCGGACAATGTTCTTGGGGATGATCATGGTTGAGCTGTGACTCTCGGTAACTATATCGGCCTTGACAAACATACCCGGCCTTATGAGCAGCTTTGAATTGTCTATAACCAGCTTGCCCTTGAATGTGCGTGTCTCGGAGCTGATGGCTGGAGAAAGCTCTGTTATCTCACCCATGATAGTATCCCTGGGGAGAGTATAGTGTGTAATATAAGCCTTCTGGCCTACCTTTACCTCATTGATGGCACTCTCTGGCAGATTGATCTCAAGCAACATGGAGCTGTAATCCATAATGGTTACAACCAATGTTCCGCTGTTTACCTTAGCCTCCTTGGAAAAATGGGGAAGGTTAACAATTACGCCATCAAAAGGAGCCCTGATGTTCATCTTTTCCAGATTCATCTGGGCATTCTCATAATCCAGGCGCGAATTCATGATTTTGATATCGGAGTTCTTTACCTCTGTCAGTGTAGCACCTCCCTTCTCGTAGAGAGATTTGGTCTTAACCTGCTCCTGCTCTGCCAGTTCCAGGTTAAGGCGTTTGGACTCTATAGAGATGCTGTTCTCGTAAGACTTGTCCTCTATCCTGACTATCAGAGCACCTTTCTTGACTGTGTCGCCAAGCTTGTATGGCTTACCGGTTGCCGGATTGTTCTGGAGTATGTACTTACCGGCCATCTCTGTATTCAGCTCTGCCTCTGCATTCGACACGGCTGTGCTGTTGGTCGAAAATATGCGGCTAATTGAACCGTAGGTAATGTCTTGTACTGATACCGGTGTTGGTATCTCGTTACGGGGTGTTGAATTCTCCTGCCTGCATCCTACTGTAAGGAGAGCAAGGAAGGTCAGTGAAAGTGTGCTGATTCCTGATTTCATATACTGTTTCATTTCTATTATTTCTTTTTGTTGGTTGTCTCCTCATATGTTATGGGAACCACAGGTTCTCCTTTCTCAAAATCATAAAGTGTAAGAATCTTTATGTTGAGAAGCTGTACCTTGTAGTTGATGATTGCCTGGGTGTAAGACATCTTGCTGTTGGACAGCTGTGTCTGGATCTGGTTCATCTGCATACCGGTAAGCTCACCGTTGCGGTAACGCTCTTCGTTCAGGTCATAGGTCATCTGAGCATTCTGCTGACTCTGCTCTGCAATGGAAATCTGTCCGAGCAGGTTATCCAGGCTACGGCATGTGCTGCGCAGGTTTATCTCTATATTCTTTATCTCCTCCTCGGCGCTGAGCTCAAACATATTACGCTCAATCTCCGCTGCACGTATGCGTGCCTTTCTTGCGCCCCAGTCAAAGATAGGTACGCTGAATGTTACGGCTACGCGCGGGTTATTGGTTGGACTGTCATATATCTTGGCAAAATTCTGGTCATCGCCCATAATACCAAGAGAGAGTGATATGTTTCCACTAAAGCTGTCATTCTCCTTTACCTGTATCATGGACATTTCCTGCTGTTCTCTGGATATCTGTCGCTGACGCAGCTCAAGACGGCTGGACATGGCGCTCTCAAGAGCCTTGTCATAATCCACATATACCGGCTGGGCCTCTACATCGCATATAACCTTAATATCCTCATCCAGAGGTATGCCAAGTGCCTGCTTGAAATTATCCTTTGAGTTCTCAAGGCTTACCCTCTGGTTCTCCACTGTAGAACGGGACTGAGTGAGGTTAAGTTCTGCCTGATAGTACTCATCCTTTGTGGCAATATCGGCCTCAACCTTAGCCTTTATTACATTAAAGTTCTTTTCGGCATTCTCAAGTTCAGATTCACGGATCTCCAGGTTCTGCTGGGCCATGAACAGGTTGTAGAACTGGCTTGTAATGTTACGCTCCACATTGAGCATCTGCAGGGCATAGCTTATGCGGGCGTTTTCATAGTTCATCTCTATCTGACGCATATTCATCTTTGTCCTGTTGTAGGTGAATATAGGCTGGTTCAGACTGAGATAAAGGTTATTACTGAAAGCCTTGTTAGTGTTTTTGGTACCTCCAATGGTAGATTCGTTATTCTGCCATGAAAGACTGTTGTTGAGTGACAGGGTTGCATCGGTCCAGATAATCGGCTGCGAAATGCTGAATGTTCCCGATGAAGAAAGGGAACGGTTGGTGTACCAGTCCGAGAAACGGCTATCAAACTGACGTGACTGTGAATATGAGAGCGGAGACAGGTTCAGGGAGAATCTGGATTTGAGCGATGCCCTCTGAGCTATCAGGTTCTGCTCGTAACGCTCCATACTCATACGGGAGTTAATCAAATCAGGATTATGCTCTGCACTGTATTCAAGAGCCTGCTCCATGGTCATGACAATCTGTGCATTGGCATTGAACAATGGTGCCAGCGCAAGTCCTGCCGTAATCAATAGTGTTTTTTTAATCATATCTTGCTGTTTTTATCTTTCTCTTTTTACCAGTCTTACTGCATCGGCAATGATAACACTTACACCAGACCTGTTGTTCAGTGTAATGCTTGCCGTATCGGCCTCAAAACGGAATGTTCCCAATAGATTCCATCCATCACTTACGCGCCACATATCAAGGGAAACACGGTCCTTCATATTGAACTGCGCAACCTCAAAATTGTAATCGTAGGTTACCCTGCGGCCGTTGTTATTGTTGTTGTTCCACCTGTTACGGTTACGGTTGTTATTGTTGTACATATTGGGCGACGTATAGAAATATACATCATATACTCCCGCCGTCTTTACCGGAACTTTCCAACGGGCATACTGCGATCCGTCGCCCGGTGATATTATATAAGCAGAACGAATATAGTCTCCGTACAGGTTCTGGTCTGTTATAAGGCTCCACTGGCTGTATGTACGCCAATCCGAGAATCCCTCATATATAAACTCATTCTTGTTCTCCTTTGCCTGGTCTATCCATTTTGATAGATAGCCGGTCCTGAGCGGTCTAGACAGAGAGAACAGTTCCGTATCCTCGTTGTCCACTATAATCTCGCCCGGAAGTGTGTTGTCCACTCCCCCACGCAGCGTATATACACCCTCTGGCGTAAGTACCTGGCCAGTGTATGTACTCCAGTCAGAGTTGTTCAGGTTAACGTTATGCGGGAGGTTGGATGACAGCATGGTGTTTACGTTAATGTAATTGGGGGTATTGAACCAGTGGGTTACAATGCGCCGTGTCTCGTGTGCACCAATGCTGAATACCATGCTCTTGGGTTTGTCCTCATCGCCGGCATTCTCCATCTCATAGAACACGAATTCAACCGATACATATCCCGGATTGTCCGATATGTTCTCTATGGCAAGCTCTGCCTGGTAGATATCGGCCGTATCGGTTACCACGGTAGTCAGGACAGGAGTGCCTATCTTATAGCATGCCAGGTGCGCCTGATCATTCCAGGCATCAATACTGGGCTGCATGTTTATTCCTGAATAGCTCTGAACCCAGTCAAGTATTGAGTCAAAAGAAACATTGGCAAATGCTTTCTCCCTGGTCCTGGCCTTGAGGGAATCAATCAGAGCCTCATAGCCCACATGGGCCGATATGGGAGCAAAGAAATTCTGGGTCTTGAGCGACAGTGCATTGTCGGCCAGGTCCTCCCACTCCGGATCAGACATTATACGGTCAAAACTGTATTTTCCCATGAGCATGAGAGCCTTCTCATCCTCCGATAGACCGTTCATCCTGCGCATCCAGTTGTTGCCGTTCTGATTGCCGTTGGTGATTGACTCCAGCATACGGTTTGCCATAGGCCAGTCCGATGAATACACGTTGTACCTGAAATTCAGGAACAGCGGCCTATAAAAATAAGGATTATCCGTCTGGACCATTGTCCACTGACCGTTCCTGCTGGATCCGTTAAAGCTACTGGACTGCAACATAAAACTCAATGCGTCGGACATAATGCTGTACTGTATATCTTTCTCGGACATATTGGTATTACGCCTCCTGCGGTTACCATACATACGTTCCACATTCCTGAACTGGAATCTCTGCATGTCAAATCCCCTCTCATGCAGGAATGCCATCTCAGGCTGCAACTGCTCATAGGCCGATGTAAAGGCACGTTTGTATGTTGTAAACTGTGCAGGCACCTCCACCAGGGAGAAACGCCTGAAAGGATAAGCCATTTCGGCCTGCCATTCCATATCACGGCGTATATTACGGATTACGTAGGTAATGGTATCACTGATGGAATCAAAGAACGCAACATCATCATTCCAACGTCCAAGCTCCCATACAGTGTATGTGGTGGAATCCACCACTACAGACTTGGGATAATACTCGCCTATAAGGAGAGATACCGATGGCAAGGATGACTCCGGCACGAACGAGTATGTTGTGGAATCTGCGTTTACAGAGCACATACCCTGCGATATAGGTGTAAGTCCCGGATTAGGTGTTACATTAATCTCAAAGTCTGTAAAGTAAGACATCTGCCACTCGGGGCTCTGGTCGCTGAAAGCCACGCCTGGACGTGGATACCAGTAACTCTCGGGAGTAAGCATTGTATAATCCTTGTCCTGGAACAGGTAACGTTTTCCTACGTTGAGCATTCTGAGAACCTTTACATTCTCAACCATCTTCTCTGAAGTAATGTCAAGATAACAGATACGGTCATCGGCCATACCTGAATACTCCATCACCAGGTCAACTGGTTCCCCCTCAGGCAGTGTAACGTCAAAGTTCAGGACCACCAGGTGCATAAGGCGCTCGTAGCTCATGGTATGACCGCCGGCAGTTATGCCGTTTATGCGGAAACCTGGATTCAGGGTGAATACCAGTTGCTTGGAATCCTCCCTTGGAGCTACTGTCATAGTTGCCTTTACACTTATTGTATCTGCGTTCTGGACCACGTCAAGCAGACATGACTGGGCCACGGCGCCACCGGTATGAACATACTGATTATCCAGCTCAACCATGGCAGCACGGAACTTCTCGTCAACCTTGTAGGAATGGACATGCCTGAAACCAGCAAACAGACCGGCTGCTATGAAAACACAGGATGCAATCTGCCATGGAACAAGGCTGTATCGGGAATTGTCCAGACGATGGAACAGAGCCACATCAGAGAGAATAAGTCCAATACCGAGCAACAGGTAACACAGCCTGTGGTTTATAAGGCTGCCCAATCCGCTAAAACCAGTTACTACAGATTTGAGCATTGGCAGGTTAAAGCCTATATAGTCAAACAGGTAATAGTAGAGGTTATCAATATAGAACAATGTGGCACCTATGTAGGCAAGCAGTATAACCATTGTGATAGCCTGGTTGTTGAGCACCAGCATCAGGGTTGTGGACAGTCCTACAATGAATACCAGCGTAGGTATTATGAGCAACAGGAAATACCATATATAACTCAGGTAATCCAGGACAAGTCCATATTTGATCATACTCATTACCAATGCAATGAGCATAACTATCACATCCAGCACAAAGAACACCTTGAGTGTAGCCCACATCTTGCCCAGCAGGTATTCGGCATTACTCAGCGGACGTGTATAGAACACCTCCGATGTATCCAGCTGCTTGTCCCTCTTAAGGTATTCCGATGCCAGGAAGACCGATACCACCGCCTGGCCAACGTTCATGGCAAGCAGGAATATATAAGGTACTACAGAACGGTTTACCATCTGGGCCTCCTGATAGGGAGTCAGGATATAGATGGAACCTAAAATTATAGCTGCAAAAAGGGCCAGAAAGGTAAAGACCTTAAAGAACCAGCCTCGTACAAGCAGTTTAGTCTCATACTTGGAGACTGTAAGTATGTTAGTTAATCCCAGTCTCATCAGTCCTTGTCCTTAATCTCAGTAAAATAAACATAAGCGTGCTCCAGGTTTGGCGGATAGTTAACCGCATCATATCCCGGCATGCTGTTAGCTACCACCTGCAAATCCCAGCCTGTTCCGCATGGGATGGTCGATATAACCGCATACTTCTGATTTATCTCTGCGTACTGCTCATTTGTAACCTTGAGCCTCCATACCTTGCCCTGGGTTTCCTGAAGCATACCTGCTGGGGATCCCCTGAACATGACATGTCCCTGATTGAGCATTGCCATCTCTGTACAGGAACTGGATATATCACCCACAATATGGGTTGACAGTATGATGGTTGTATCCTTGGAGCTGGCCTCACTCAACAGGTTCCTGAACCTGATACGTTCCTCAGGGTCAAGACCCGTGGTAGGCTCATCTACAACAAGAACCAAAGGCTTGTGAATCAGGGCCTGGGCAATACCCAGACGTCTTTTCATACCGCCCGACAGATTCTGTGCAAATCGGTCACGTACCTCGTACAAACCTACCTGCTCAAGCATGGAATCCACAGCCTTGCTGCGTTCGGCAGAGTTTGTAAGACCAGACAGCGTAGCTGCATAATCCAGGAACTCACGGACCTTATACTTGGCAAAAAACCTGAAATCCTGCGGCAGATAGCCCAGGATTTTGCGCACTTCCTGACGTTGTGTACGTATGTTATAGCCGCAAACCTCAATCTCACCCTCGGTGGGCTCCATCAAGGTTACCAGCGTACGCATCAGGGTTGACTTTCCGGCACCGTTCGGCCCAAGAAGGCCGAACATGCCCGAAGGTATCTCCAGATTAACATCGTCAAGTGCTTTCTTACCGTTAGGGTAATAATGACTTAAGCCTTTGATTGATATCGCCATGACAGAATCAATACATCATTTGTTGATTGCAGCGGCTATCTCCTCTGCACCAATAGACAATGTAACATAAGAAGGAACAGTACGTGTACAGCACTCATTCTCGCCCCACAGGAACGGATAGTCATCCTTGTGCTCAAGGAAATCCGGCTGAAGCAGGACAAGTCCCGGTGCTATACCACCCGGTATGAATGTATAGTCGGCACGGTTGTTACCGTAAGAAACCTTCTTGGTATTCACACCTACTGCAGTTACAAAAGAAACATTAGAATATGGATGGCATCCATAGATAAAGTTCAGACCAGAAAGAACCAGGTCCGGATCAATCATATCGGGGAAATACTTCCATACCATATAATTGTTCTGTGCCCAGCTTATTACGCGCTCGCTTCCACCCCATGTGCCACCGGCTACCGGTACGCCATAAGGAGTAGACTCTGCCGTACGCTTGGCATCCTCCACGAATGTAGGAATAACCTCACGCAGCTGCGCCTTGAAATCATCGTCCATGTATGGAAGCAGCTGCAGGGCTGTTGTAAGGTTTACACGCGGGGCACGCATGGCACTTCCGCCACCTGTACGGTTATCCTCGGCACCCTGTGGAGCAGTGCGTGCAGCCTCAATCTGACGCATAACGCCCGGCATGAACATATCCTTGTATTTCTGCTCACCGGTCAGGAGCCACAGCTGGATAGCTGCGCTTGAACGGTCACCGCCAAATCCACGGTTCCTGCCGTTGTTATTGTTCTGCTGTGGCTGCTGTTGCTGGCGTGCCTGATAGTCATCCATATCCTTCCAGAGTTTAAGAGCAAGTCTCTTGCAGCGTGCAGCTGTCTCTGGCTTGTATGGTTCCAGGACGCGGGCAGCATGTGCCAGGGCAGCACATACACTCACGTTACCCATGGGGTTACCACCATTATTGGTAAATGCAAAACGGTCGTCAAGAGTACCGGAATACTTGTTGTCACGAACCTTGTATGCCTGGAGGGTTGCATCATAAATGTAGTTGTCTGTTATGGCAGCTGCATCACCAAGATGATGGTACTGATGCATGTTACCCTGTACAATACCCTGTGCTATGAAACCTATGTTCTCAATCTGGGCACACAGGTTCAGGGCGCCGTGCTCAACCTGCTGGATCATATCTGGAATACCATCCGGACGGTGTATGTCTACAAACTGGGTCTTCTGGTCAATGAAAGTCTCATCACGCTCAGGACGCTGAATATCCCAGAGTTCTGCCAACTGGTTTGTAAGACCAATAACAGTACCAGACTGGATATCAAAGTCTCCGGCATCATACCATGCACCTACAGCCAGTCCTGGAATATGCTCATAAGGCTTGTACTTGGTATTTGTGCTGGCACCCTGACGGTATCCGTCATGCTGCTGGTAGTTGGTTGGTGCCTGGATGGCATCGTCCATGTGTGAGCGGCCGTGCCATACACGGTAAGCCTCATTCACCATCATGTGATCCATCTGCACTGGCAGCCATACATCCATGGTGTTATGCCACTTGCCGTCATACACATTGGCATTGATTGGGAACGGATTGGTCCTTACATTCTTGTACTGTATATAATATGTACCGGGTTCCCTTACCTCACTGAAATCGCACTGAGCATAATTGTACCTGTCATAGAAAACACCCCACTCTTTTACTGCAGGCTCAAGAACCAGGGTTGAGCTACCATCGGCATTTATACGGAAAATGCTTGCCTTGGATGCAACCTTGTCATTCTTGTCCAGCTCTATTACGGCCATCTTTTTCTGTGCAGGTGTGTAACCTATCTGAGAAAAACCTACGTTAGGCTCACGTATCCATCCCTGGCGTGTAGAAGGCTCCATATACCACTCAAGCACCGTTCCGGTCTTTCCTGCCGGAAGGAATGAACGAACCACAAAAGTACCGTTCTGAGAGAGGTTACGTCCATCATACAGGTTTATCTCTGTTTCTGATTCAAACAGCACACGCAGGTCATCGTCCTCGGGAGCCAGCACCAGGGTATGGCCTTTGGAAATGGGAGACGGAACAATGAACTCATTAAGTCCGCGGTCATCAAATGTGGAAAGTCCGTAGAACTGGGTAATCTTCTCGTCTATGGAACGCATCTCTGTGTCCGATGAAGGATAGCGTGGGAAAATCTCGGCCTGACCATCTACAAGATAGGTCTTGCCAAAATATGTAGCAGGGAAAAATTCCATGTTGAGTCCAGCCTTTCCTACAAGTTTTTCAGGCAGGGGCTTGTCCAGGATAACCTGCATCTTTACACCCTTGTCCTGCTGTGACACACGGATATCATACTGGAAGTTAAAATCCGGATAGTCAAAGGAACAGGTAATGGTATTGCCGAGCGTGTCCACTACACGGTTGGTCATGGAGGCATAGATATCCCACTGCTCTGGCGTATTCATAAGGCGCACTCCGCCACCGGTTGCAATTCTCACTCCACGCTGGATAATCTCCACACCGGCAGTCTTCTCATCACAGAATATACCGTGGTAATCATTTGAGTACACCAGGACATTCAAGCCGGCAGACTCAAAATATCCCTTATCATTAATCTCCAGTTTGTCCTGTCCGGACTTGGTCACACAGGACGCCATTGCACATATTGCAGCAATGTATGGTAGTAATCGTTTCATAGCATTCAAAGGTACGTAATATAATAATACCACAATGCACATTTTGCCTATAAATAGGGATTGTCGTTTAATGTTTTCAATTTGAGCGAAGCAGCGACTGGTCCCATCCGTTTTCTGCATCCGTCTCATCAAAATTACGTTTTTTATATCTCATTCCGGCCGTCTTGGTCGGATTTTTCTTCTGTTTTCTG
>JAZUFR010000016.1:0-72637 GCA_045640825.1 Bacteroidaceae bacterium | reverse complement strand
AGCGCTATCCCTCCCAGTAATCTGTTCAACTGATTCCAAAAGCAAGCTTTTTCCATCACTCGAACAGATTCCCGGGCCCCTCCCGTTCACAACGCCACGGGCGGCGATGGTTCTGGAAGCCACACACCCCAAAACCTTTGTTCATCTGGAAACTTTATCACGTTATTACGTATTGGTATTCAGAAAAATGTAAAGAACCTGCGGGGCGTGATGGTCACGGCAGGGTGGGATGAGCGCACTCAGAGCTGCTGGGAGAGCTGCTGGGAGGGCTACTGGGAGGGCTGCTGGGAGAGCTGCTGGGAGGGGTGCTAGGAGAGCTGCTAGGAGGGCTGCTGGGAGGGCTGCTGGGAGAGCTCCTGGGAGTAGGCCTGCTCTACAAGGGAGCGGATGCGGGGACGGTCCTTGATGATTTCCTGGAACTCGCGGAGCCTGGTGGCATTGGGAGACTCGGGGATCCACAGCTTGAGGTAGCCACCCTGAGCGTATTTCAGGTCAAGGTGGTCGAGCGCGCGCTGGATATGCGCCTCGCGGTCCAGCTCGGGGTAGTGCTTAAGGCCATACTGAATGGTGCGGCGCAGAATGGTTGGCCCGTCAATCAGGCGGTCAGACTCTGCCACAATCTTGCCGTATATGCTCCGGGGCTCATGGTCCGACGATGCCCTGTGGTCCTCTACAGCCTGAGCCATGGTCTCTATCTGAGCGGGTGTGAACCATCTGAGCAGCTTGGTATGGGTCCTTATGATCTGGCCGGAAACCAGATGGTGCGTATTTCTGTCCACCTGCAGGCCCAGGTCATGATACGCGGCAATGGTATAGACCATGTTGGGGTTAACGTCATAGTACAGGGCTAGGTTCAGGCTCTGCTTAATTACAGACAGGGCATGATCCTGCTGGTGGGCCTTGTCGAACGCTGCATACTGTGGAATAATACAGGACTCTATGTAATCCTTAAGCTCCGGATCCAGCAACAGACAGTTCAGGACGTTGGCAACACCATCTTCATCGACAGAATCGGTCACCAGGTCGGCATACTGCTTTACGCTGTCCTGGGCATTGCCCATAGCCACTCCAACCCCGGCATGCATGAGCATCTCCACGTCATTGCCACCATCGCCAAAAGCCATGGTCTGAGCACTGTCCAGCTTGTAGTAACTGCATATCTGGTCTATGCCGGTAGCCTTGTTGGTACCCTTGGCCACGCAATCGGCAAAGTAGGGATGCCAGCGGTTGGCACAGCAGTTCCTTAGGACATTGTCCATAACACGGGGCTCGCTGTCCTTGTCAAAGAATGCAATAACCTGCATGACCTCCATGTTGAGCGCATCGGTGAATGGGGCCGATACCGGAGTAGGAATATCCAGCAGGGTAAACACCTCTCCAAACCTGTCTGGGGCAGACTCAAGATTACATACAATAGCGCGGTCGGCCGCAGCAAACGCAACCGGCATGGGGTGCTCTGCAGAATCGGCTATGAGCCTCTCAATATCCTCCCGAGGTACTGGCCTGCTGTAAATAACCTCACCGTTACTGGTAACGCAGAGAGCACCTGTAACGCACATTATACCATCGTACTCCAGGCTCCCCAGGTTATTTATGAACGGCATGGGACGGCCTGTGGCAATAAAGACCTTAATGCCTTTCTGCCTGACCTTATGCACTGCCCGCAAGGTAGATTCCGGTATGCTGTGAGTGTTAAAAGACACCAGCGTGCCGTCTATATCAAAGAACAGCGCCTTAATATTATCTCCATTCCATGAGTTCATTCCTGTCCAGTATAAACTAACTGCAAAGATACTTATTTTCTGATTGTTATTCCACCCAAATGGGTGGTGCTTGGTAACTTAGTAAGGAGTAATTTTGCCGTATTCAAAAATGTATTGCCCAATATGAAAAAAATAGTCTCATTCTTTTTTGCGTTTGCACTGATTGTCCCATGCTTCCTTGCATGCACGGACCCCAAAGAAGATGTGATTGAGCAACCAGATGATAAGGAAGAACAGAACGAGCTTACCATAAACTACGAGCTCATAGACATAGACCTGGACAACTACATATATCCGGAGGCCGATGCAACCGTAAACCCCAACATAATAGACTTTAACGAGGAACAGGATGTGGTAGTATCCATAGATACGGTAAACCACGTGGCCGTCCTGCAGTGGGCAGGAGACATGCCCAAGCTGTATCGCGGTGCCATAGTCCCCGTTATCTACCAGGAGCAGGTATTCACCATGTTTGTAATGTCCTGTCAGGTAGAAGGCAACACCGCCACCATAGAATACAGGGATGCCGGAATATGGGAACTGTTCTTTAACCAGACCATCAAGGTAGGCGACAGCCCCAAGACCAAGAGCACAGACCGTGACTACGATTCCAAGTTCAAGGCAGCCGTGGACCTGTACTCACTGGTAGAGACCGGATTCAAGGTTGATCAGGAGAAGACAGAACTGGATTTTGGCTCAGAGAATGAGTTTGAGTTTGGCCAGGTGCAGCTCATAAAGGGCAAGAACATATACAGCCCATTTAAAAGAATGAAATTCTGCCTTGTAGGAGAGATAGATGCACAGGCCAAGATCTCCATGACTCCATCATTCTCATCGTCCAAAGGCGTATGCAAGGACCTTAAGCAGAGCGTGTACAGGACCTGGAAAATCTTTACCGTGAATGGCGTACCCGTTTGCATAGATTTCAATATAGATATATGTGGAGACCTTAACATAAAGGCCAGCATAGACAAGGCGTTCCGTTACTCCCAGCAACTGGGAGCCACACTCACCGCCAGGATAGGATCAGAGTACAATTTTGAGACCGGAAAGCTCACACCGCTCAACTCACTGACCATGACACCCCAGGCCTCCAAACCCGAGCTGTCATCGTTACAGGAGAACCTGGACATAGAGCTGGATGCATCGGTCTTTCCCAGACTCAAGATATATTTCTACAAACTCAAGATAGTAGGAATGGGGGCCGATTTAAAACCGCTGTTTGCCAAAGCCGATTTTAAGTCCTGCAAGAAAGAGGGACATGTGTTCTTTAATTCCACATTCTCTCTGGGAACATCGGTCAAGGGCTTTATTTACCTGTGGGATTGGGATAAGGATTGTAACAAATACCTGGCCGAAACGCCCACAATGGACAATATCTGGTGGACCTACAAATCGCCGGGCAAGATAGAGGACAAGACCAAGGACGTAAAGGAAAGGACCAACTATGGCGGACAGAGCCAGAGCACGTTCAACGTATCGGACCTTGCCTATGAATGGAACCAGCAGTCTGTAACCCCTGCAGCCGCCCAGGAGATGTCCATAGAGGTAGAAAAGATGTGCATGCTCCCGGACCCCGCAATAAACCCAGAGGTGTTTGAGAAGAAAAAAGAGACCAGGGCACTTGGCAGTACCTGGTACTCGGGTGGCAAGGAATACTACTATCTGGATGCCCAGGGCAACGTAACCGTACCATATACCATAGATGCACCTGCAGGATGGGGATTCAAGATTGTAGCCCGTATCCTGGATGGCAATGGAAATCCCGTGATGGAGGTTGAACACCCAACATACAGCGGAATAAAATCTTACGTTGTAACCCAGCACATAAGCTCTGAGGACGGAAGCGGTGATTTTACCGTTACCGTAAAGGACTGGGGAGCCCTTGTGGGAGAAAAAGGTACGTTCAATAGTGCCAGTGGTGAATCCTGGACCAACGATGCCGTGTTCAAGAATGGTACCATAAGCGGCACAATGGTTGTAGGTGGAGTATCTGTTCCCAGCAGTTTATTTGTAGGTACTGGCACATACCATGCCAGGATGGTCCCCGATGAATTCTTTGGTGTAAAAAGGACCATGAGTGAGGGACTCGATTTTGAACGCTGGGCCCATGACAAGCTGGGTTATGACCTGGAGGGAGTATCATTCTATGACACAGAATGGAACGGATACAGGGCAACAAGATGCGTTATGCCCGATGGTGGAACCGTGACCTACGTAGGTAACCTTATAGTGAACCTGAACGTAGGGGGCGTAACCATAACCACCACACACTTCTCTGTAACAGAACTAGACTAACACAACATTACTTAATATGAAAAAACTAATCATGATTCTTGCAGTGGCCATACTGGCAGTACCTGCAAATGCTCAGTTCCTTAACAGACTGGCCGATAAGGCCTTAAATGCCGCTGGCAAGGCTGTGGAAAAGACCGTAGAAAAGAGAGTAGAAAAAGGAGTGGAAAAGGCAACCAACAAGATACTCGATGCATTGGAGAAACCTCTCAACCAGCAGGTTGACAAGGCATCAAAGGCCGTAGAGATAGCTGCAACCAATGCCAGCGCCGAGGTTGCCCAGGCTGCTGCCGGAATAAGTGCAGCAAACGAGGAGCTCGCCAAGATAAGCCAGGAAAGAGAGATGACCGATGCCGAATATGCAGCGCTCAGCAGCAGTATGATGAGCTCATATCTTGCCCTTGCCGGTGTAGGAGCTCCCAAGTATGTGGACAACGGCAATTCCGTAGAGATGTCATGGGACTATGTAGGTTACTCAATTGGCTGGAAGGCCGAGTTCAGTGCCGATAAGTGCACCAAGTCTGTAAAGTCATACACATTCCAGACCCCAGAGCTTGCCACCAGCTATTACCGTGGCGAGATAGAAGGCATGGAGCCGGCCGATGCTGCCCGATTCAGCGTAGATGGCAAGACCGTGTATGAGGATGATACAGAGAGCTATACCGATAAGGATAAGATTGCTGTAAAGGCAGAGATGCAGCAGATAGTCATGGCTATGGGTGGAAAGCTTGAGTAAGCCCCAGACATAGCAACAAAAAAAGAGAGACCGGCTGTAATGGTGGACAGCCGGTCTCTCTTTTTTTATCTAACCGAATTATTCATAATAGCCATCATTATCCTTTATCTCGCGGTAACCGGCAGGAACATTGAACAGGTTGGCATCGGCCTTCTCAGAGAAAGATGTAGCCTTGAGCAGTACACCAGAATCTGTAGTGTCCTCAATGTACATGAGTATTCTCTTGTAACCACCCATCTTTACATAATCCTTACCCTGGTTGTAAGAAATGTAGTCACACTCCTTACCAGCAACAGTCATAGTGCCGGCCTTGAGGTTAGAAGCAGTAGCGGCAGCCTCAATCTTGCCAATCTTTACAGCGTTCTTGTAGGTCTCATTCATGTAAACGAATGCACGGGCATAAACAAGGGCCAGGGCCTCTGAGTACTCACCCATACTCTCAATGTCCCTGGTATCGGTCTTTACGTAAGTCTTTAATGAGTCATTGACAAGGTAGATTACTCCATTGTTAACAATAACCTTGTTCTCGCTCAGATCTTCGTTAAAGTCATTCATGTAAACATTGTCCATGTAGAAATCCTTGCCGTAGTTACGGAAAGCAATCTTGCCCATGTTCTCATATTCAACAGTTGCCTGCTCAACCTCGAACAGCTTTCCAGCCTGAACATCTTCAATCTCCTGGGCGAGTGCCTCTGTATCTTCCAGAAAACCCTCCAACAGTTCTCCGCAGCCTGCAAAAGAAACAGCCACGGCTGCCATGGCCATAAATTTAAAAAACTTTTTCATGTCTGTTATGTGTGTAAATTACTCTTCTTCTTGGTCTCCGTAATAAGAGTACACATAAGCACTCTCGTCATAACGCTCCTCTTCTTCCTGGTAAATCTGGTATGTCATGACTGTATCCAGGGCACCGTTGTTGCGGAATGTGTAGTCTACTTCCAGGTCAAGGATATCCTCCTCTGTGCTTTCCTCATACTGCCAGATCTTGGTAATGGTAATTCCGCTAGGTAGCTTGTCTGAACCCTTTCCAAAGTAGCCGAGCAGGGCAAACCTACTGGCGGTATTGCTTACAATATCATCCCATGGACCCATATAACCACCAATTATCTTGGCCATTATAGGAGTCTGCTGCCTTGTGGCATTGCTGATCTCATTGGCAGGGTAATGGAACTGGATATCAATGCCAAAGTTCCGTACCTCTTCCTCTCCGTCATATACCTCCGTAATGTTAATCTGGCCAGTCACGCCATAAAGGGTCTCTCCGTCATTTGAGAATCTGTAATTGGCATTGACCTCCTGGTCACCGTTGTTATTGCTATACTTACGCCTCCATTCAATGGACTCAATCATGCCAAATCTGTTGTAGCTGATCCTGCCAACCACCTGAGTGTCATTGTTCTTGAACTCGGTAACATAACCGCTTTCATTCAGAGCAAGGCTATACTTGTCTGTGTATGATTCATAAGGGTATGTGGTGGAATCGGCCATGAAAACAAGGGGACTTGTAGACCTTACAGTGTACTGATAACCGTAGTTCATGAAAAGGAAATCCATTATCATGCCGTTATCAGACTGTGTCATATTTGTACCGAATGCAATATTGTAGGTATCCTGTTTCCTTCCAAAGGAATTCTCCATTGCCTGAACGGAACTCAGGAACTGGCCACCAAAATTCATTGTTGTGGGAGCAGCATACGATACGCTGTTGTTGTTATTGTTGCCGCCGTTGCCGTTTCCGCCATTGTTGCTACCGCCATTGCCGTTACCGCTGTTGTTATTGTTCAGCAAGAGCAATGCATCTACAAAATCCTTGTATTCAGACTCTTTTATGCCAATAAGGTCAAGTCCAAGAATATCCTTGGAATATGTGGCTGTAATAGTCTTTCCATTACGTGTAGCACCAATATACTGCTGAGGAATTCTCTCCATGATCTGTTCAGCCCATGATTCCTTGGCCCAGACCTCTACTATTGAGTAAGATACGCATACACCGTTCTCAAAGTTAGGCGTAACAGTAGTCTTAGCGTATTCACCCAGACTTATTACGATAGAATTCTTCTCTGTGGAGAAGGTTGGCTTAACATTCTCAAGGTTAGGAAGTGAATCATCGCCGTCCGTACCTTTTTCAGTCTGGTCGCATGCAACAAGACTAAGCATGATGGCAAACATAACTGCTGCCAGATTAAGTAGTTTTTTCATATAATTATTGAAAGTTTGTGAGTCACTCTTTTATTCTGACCAAAATTACGCCAAGTAAACAATGCTACTCTACCCATTTGGGTGGAATACCGGTGCATGTGTTAAAATTCCACCCATTTGGGTGGCGGTTGTACTGTCTTATAGATATTTTTGCGATTTGTAAAAAACACGCGCTCTACAACGCATGAAACGCAGGCCAGCCATAATACTATTTCTACTTACCCTATTTGTCTGTAACAGGGTGAGTGCCCAATATACAGACCACCGCAACCGGGGTGTGGACTCGTTGGAGCAGGTCCTGCAGAACAATCCTCCCAGAGACAAGGCCGATATGATAAGGCTCTACGATAACCTTGCGTGGGGATTACTGGAACTCGATGAGAAAAGATCTACCCGCTATGCCCTTGCCGGACTGGAGATAGCCCAGGATATAAAAGCATACAAATTTGTTGTAAATTTTCACAGGATACTGGGAATGCACCATTGGGGCAATGCCCGCTATGAGCAGGCCGAGTCTGAACTGCAGTTGGCCCAGGAAGCCGTGGAGCTGATGCGCGAGTGCGGCAGGTATGACAAGAAAGAAATAGACAACCAGGCATCGGCCCTGTATGGAACGCTGGGTAACCTGTACAATACGCTGGGTCATGGAGCCAGGGCTTTGGACTACTACCACCGTGCCCTTAAGCTTTTCCAGGAGCATGACTGGAAAGAGAGCCAGGTGGTGGCATATTTCAATATGGGCGAACTCTATTTCTGCATGGGAAATCTGGACCACGCCTTGGATTATTACCATAGGGCCAATTCCGTAGCAGACATCTGCCAGGACTCCCTCATGCAAACCCTTGCACTCCAGGGCATGAGCAAGGTGGCCAGGATCAATGGACAGTACGATCAGGCCTGGGCCTATATCCAGCCCGTTTATGACTACCTGTTTGCTCACCCCAATGAGGATGGCAGTTCGCGTGTTAGCTGTCTTGTAGAAATGACCGATATAGCAATAGAACAGGGCAATTGGGATAGGGCAGAGCAGCTCATAAACCAGAACGGGGCCCTCTATGCAGAACTGGATTATGAGAATGCCGCATACCTTAATCAGCTGGCACTGCTGGCCGGGCACAAAGGACAGTGGCGGCAGGCAGAGAAGTATGCCATCCAGGCCGTCCACTTAGATTCCAATGCTCCCGATGTAGCCAAAGAGACATACCGCCTGCTGGCCAACATCTACTCACACCTAAACAATCCAGAACTGTTCAGACTGTACAGTTCCAAGGCCGATTCTATACAGATCACATGGAGCAACTATGCCTTCCAGGCATCCCTGGCAGAACAGGAAACACTGTTTGAGACAGCCAAGAAAGATATGCAGATCAAGGCCATGGCCCGCGAGAGGCAGCTTATGTACATGATTATGGTGGCAGTTGCAGTGCTCCTTGTCCTGCTCACAATCATGCTGGTGCTCTCCAGCCGTAACCACAGGAAACAGAAAGCGCTGCTGGCCACCAGGGTTGCGCTGGAAACAGAGACTCGCGAGCGTGAGATCCTGGCAAAGGACCTGCATGACGGACTTGGCGGAATGCTGTCATTGCTCAAGCTCAAGATACAGAACAATGAACAAGACCAGGCCATACAGCTTGTGGATGAATCGGCCCGTGAGATGCGTCGTGTGGCACACCATATCATGCCGGCCGAGCTGCAGCAGAAAGGCCTTGTAACATCCCTGTCAAACTTTGCAATATCGGTCCCGGGTGCCCATTTCCATTATTATCCGGCAGGCACGGAAGAACAGACACCAAAACGTCTGCCATCCCACATAGAGCTGGTGCTGTACCGATGCGCCTACGAGCTGGTAAACAATGCAATCAAGCATGCATCGGCCCATAGGATTGACATTCAGCTAATTACACAAGATACACAAGTCATACTCACCATAACAGACAATGGCTGTGGGTTTGACCAGGAACAGGTAACAAGTGGTATGGGTCTTAAGAACATACGCAACCGTATAGCACAGTACAACGGCCAGATGGATATAATAAGCCAGCCGGGAACGGGTACGGAAATAAACATTACATTCCCATTATGAACTACAAGATAGACGTAAATATAGCCGATGACCACACCATGCTCAGTCAGGCCCTTGCCCAGGCAATCAATGCCAGCGGTCTGGCCCATGTGAGCCATTGCTACGCAACACTTGCCGAGTGCCGCTCCGGACTCTCCAAATGGATGCCCGACATCCTCCTGCTGGATATCTCCATGCCCGATGGCAACGGAATGGATTTCTGCAAACAGATAATGGAGCAGTATCCATCCCTGCGCGTAATAGCCCTGACCTGTCATGACGAATACTCAATCATACAGCGCATGGTAGAGATGGGCGTGCATGGCTACGTGCTCAAGAGCGCCCCAATCCAGGATATGCTCGATGCCATTACCACCGTGTACCGTGGCGCACAGTATCAGAGCTCCGAGGTAACGTCCATACTGGAGCACAATGAGTCCCACCAGGTGTTCCTTACGCCTGTAGAGCGTGATGTGCTCAAGGGCGTATGCAACGGTCTTACCAATCCACAGATAGCCGAGCAGATACACCTGAGCGTAGATACCGTAAACTGGTACCGTAAGCGCCTCCTGGCCAAGTTCAATGTAAACAACAGCGTGAGCCTGGCGCTCCTTGCCGTCCGCGAGCAGATCCTGTAATCCTGGGGTGCTGGGGCGTGGTGCCCGGGGTGCTGGGGCGTGGATGCTTGCTGAGAAGTGCAGAATGGGGCTCTCCGCACTTTCTGTGAGTTTGTCGCGCTCTGATAAGTGCAGAACGGGGTTCTCCGCACTTTCTGTGAGTTAGTCGCGCCCTGATAAGTGCAAAACGGGGCTCTCCGCACTTTCTGTGAGTTAGTTGCGCCCTGAGAAGTGCAAAACAGTGCTCTCCGCACTTTCTGTGTACCATTTTCCGCGTAATAACGTATTTTAAAAATACGCTTGCACCTGCGTGACAGAACTACCTCCCATGTTAGTGGGGGAGGTAGTCTGAGTATTCGTCGCAGTGCTTAAGGATCTGTTGGGCCGCTAGGGTGTTGGGATAGTGCTGGAGGACCTCCAGACGGAGGTTCTGGTTCATAAGCTCCTGTGCTTTGATCTCCGGATTACGTATCATGGCAAGTCCGCGCTTGATCATATCGTCTGTCTCAACCTCTACTTTCTTTAAACGGTCAGGTTTGAACCAGTAGCTTGAATGGCTGTAAGAGTATTCGGTGAGTGCCCATGCAAATGTGGCCGATGCCCTTCTGCCAACAGCCATACGTATCATTGCGCTGCCTTTTTCATCGGGCCCGTAATTGCCGTTTATAATATTCTGACAATGCTCCATCTCCCGTGCAAAACGGAACTTGTAGTCGCGTATATCAAAAAGAGATGTGTTGTTGTCCAGCTTGAATGGGTCGCGGTTCATATACTCCAGGGTGTTCAGGCGGTACTGGTAGGATGTAGAAACCTGTTCAAGAATCTGTGTGGCCTGGTGATAGTTACCGTCACGTAGATATCTTGTTGCAACCACATCAAGAAAATAGTCACGGTCAGTAAAACTGTGCTCATCGAGGAACTTCTCAAGATCGGTCTGAGGACGGCCAAGTACTGCAAGATAATCCAGGATAGAGCTAACCTTGAGCTCGTGGTTAAGCATCTCAAACAGAGTGTTGCTGTAATCAAACTCATTGAACTCCGTCAGGTTGTATCGGAACTGGGTACCTGCAAGATTAAGCAGGCTGTTATCGGCCATGTTGGCCAGGCGGATAGCCATAACTTCGTTGCCCAGCTTGACCATGTTGGGGCATACAACTCCCAGTACGATCTTCTTAAACATGTCATTCCAGTAATAATAGCTACTGTTTATTTTGAGCAGCCAGCTGTGGTTAATGGTCCTGTACTTAATGTCATAGGTCAGATTGCTCTGAATCATACCGTAGAGCCACTGCAGGTCATTCAGCAGGCGCTTCTCATATTCCTTGTTATAAGTAGCGGTCTTGGCATCCAGGTAGATGGTCTGAACCCTAATGGAGTTCTTTATGAATTCCGGACCAGCTTGGGCTGCAGCCAAACGGTTAACCTTGACAGCCTCCAGGGAGTCTCCGCTCAAATCCAGTGCCAGAGCCTTGCCGTAAAGCCACATTGCCTTGCTCTTGCAATCAGTGTTTGCGAGTGCAAGGTCGCAGATATGGCAAATCTGATCAGCATACGTAAACTCACTATATTCTTCCATTTGCTCAAACCAGTGCTGAAGTGTTTTTGGAGCATAGCTGTTGTCCGGACAGTAACGTGCCACATACTCAAGTATGTCCAGCGTACCATATCCTGAGTTTGAGTATTTTAGACAGTACTCCAGAGAACTGATATCGCCAGCCTTGGCATACTCGGCAATGGCAGTCTCAATGTCTCCTCGCTCAAATTTGGTTCTTGTAACATGCCCAAGGCACATGCTACGTATTATACCATCGGGTATGCGGCCTTCAATGCTATCCCAGAAAGCAGACATTCCCTCATAGTCATGTAGAGACCTCATGGCTCTTATGGCCTGTAGTGCGTATCGGTCTGCAAGATTGGGATAGAGTTCAGTACGTTCTATGCAGATATCGCGTATATCCTCCAGAGTCATGCTGACCTGATCCTCCTTGCTTGGGTAGTACCAACGTGAATTATACATGGCACGTACAGATTCGCACTCTTTTGCAATAGCCAGATAGTCAATTATATCCTGCCTGTTCTGAGCCTTAATCCAGGCAGCAAAACTGTTCTTGGGGCGCATGACCTGCATGATCTTTTTGACCTCATTGGTGGTATAAGTGTTCACAACCTCCTCTATGTCTTGCTCTTTAACACTGCGAGTGTTAATAAGCCCTTTCCAACTGGCAATCACAGCCTGGGCTTGAGACATTTTTCCTGTATCATGATCTGCGTCATAAAACCTGCTCATGGTGTACTCGCCCGGAAGCCAGATGTATGGGCCGCAGGCATGGGCACGTGTAGCTGCAAACAAACACACTGTACTAGAAAGAATAAATGCTGCTAATCTCATTTGAGGAATATTTAGAAAGGTTAAGCGAATCCAGATGATATATAATATTGTGGTGAGGGTACTCTCCGAGCATATTCTCCACTCTCTCCTTAGTCTTAATTATTTCTGTAATGTCCGATGTCTCCAGCCTTATGACATCGGCCTTCTGGAGATTATGACCCTCTATTGTGATAGGTTCAATTACAGTGTATGTGTTTACATTGAGAGGTTGGAAATACCTGGTGTTAGAGAAATCATTCCTGTGCAGCAGGGCAACAAACTCCTGATCCCTGAACAGTACTCCCCAGGAGAAAGTGGGGTAGGCAAAATCCATGTTTTTATGCCCTTTGCCCCTCTTTACATACTTTTTTAGCTCATTGTAGTCAAGAATGGAGTTGTGTGTATTGTAATTGGTAAGACCACCCAGGTTATACAGCATGAGAACCGTCCTGTCAAATGGGTAATAAGAATGATCCAGCTGATGCAGACGTACCGTTCCGCTTAGCTCAATACCATGTTCCTTCAGCATGCGCTTTGCCTCCCAGCACATGTTGTAATAACTGTTCTCGGTACCTTCTGTCCAGTCACAGTCAAACTGAACGGCATGTACAGGCCCCAGATCATGTAACGAAACCATTGCCAGAACCCTTGTAACTATATTCCTTGCCAACTCTGTCTCGCGGTCCTCCATCATGATTAGTGCAGGGAGTGTAATGTAGACCGTAGGAATAATATTCACGTTCTGTGGCTTGGGACTCACAAACCTTGTGGTGGCAACAGGATACACTCCTTTTTGGTTAGTATCCCAGTCCCGGTCCACATCTACATCAAACATCTTGACATAAAGCTGCGTAATGTTGTTCCTTTTTAGAAAATCCGTCTCATAATCATTCAGTTCAAAAACAGATTTCCAAAAATAAATACCATTCCCAGACTTAGGGACAGACTCTGTCTCAAGGTCTGCAACCCTGTGCTGGGAGTTGTTGCTGCCACAGGAAATGCACATGGCAAATACCGTGGCCAATGTAATGACCTGCAATCTTCTCATAGATACAAACGTATAGGGGTTATGGCCACAAATGTAAAGGTTATATATTGTGCTATCTATATGAAAATAAGCAACATGTATAGAATGGCGGCCCGGCTGTACAAAACAATACCCGTAATTGAATCCGTACAGTATTGATGCATTTCGTACAATAGTCTGCACAGTTTATGCATAAGGACAAAATAGTTCCTATCTTTGGAGAACAACAATGGGTACATATATAACCATATCAAAAGGTACAGAGTTGCTGCGTTTTCCTGTGAACCGCCTGGTTTACATAGAATCAGACGGCAACTATAGCTATGTGGTAACCCATGACGGCCGCAAGTCCCTGGTAAGCATGCAGCTTGGCCAGCTGGAGGACATCCTTAACTCCCAGTTAGGGGCAGATGTAACCAATATAGTACGTCTAGGCCGGGGACTTATTGTAAACACCGATTATGTTCATCAGATAGATATAAGCAAACAGCGCCTTATACTCTCTGACTGTCAGAGCTGCTGGCATGAGCTAAGTGCTTCCAGAATAGCTCTGACTCAACTTAAAATCTTAATTGAAAACGCCAATGATTAAAAAACTGGATGATATTAACGATGATCAGATAAGGGTACTTGGCAAGCACCAGTCAACTGCCCCTACGCATCACGGCTCATTGCTGTGGGTAGTGCTGGCTGCGGTACTGGCAGTCCTTGTTGTACTTGTCTTATGCCTTAACAAATCCAGGTCACAGGCATCGGACAACGATCTGGAACAGGCATACTACGAGCCGGAGGAACAGAGCTCTCAAGAGACAGAACCTATAAGCATGCTTGGAAACTACACTAGCGATGACGGTCATGCATACACTGAGCACATTAAAAAGGTAATCAATGACATACCTCTTGATATCTATATACCTCATAATGCTGTCCCAGAACTTTGTGTAGGTGTGCCTGATATGCATGACAAGAGTATAGTCCTGACCACTCAGGCGGCCGATATCCGTGCCGATAACGGCAAGATTGTAGGTGCATTCGTGCTCAAGGGTACGCCACTGACATGGGGACTTTCCAAGAAAGGTTACTGTGCAATTATTAACGGCAAGATAACCATAGGCGTAGCAGAAAACTCGCCATTGTTTGAGGAAGCAACAGAGCAGGGAGGTTATTTTTTCCGCCAGTATCCACTTGTAGACAACGGCAGGCTGGTAGAGAACGAACCCAAGAACAAATCGGTCCGCAAGGCAGTATGCGACAGAGCAGGAGAGGTAATGGTAATCATGAGCCAGACCCCGGAATCATTCCACGATTTTGCCCAGGCACTGGTAGACCTCAATGTTGACAATGCCGTCTATCTTGTGGGCAGTCAATACTCCTATGGCTATTTTAGAGACAAGTTTGACCATTTTACCCAGTTCTGTGAGAAAAACCGCGGCGGCCAAAAATATGAGAACTTTATAGTTTGGCGCTAACGTACAATTACTTAGTCAACCACAAGGTAGTACATAACCCTACCGGTTATATATGAGCATGGTAATTGGATCTTGTATGAGTAAGTTAGTGTAGAGGTATGCTTGGAATTGTGCATACCGGAATCACTCCAAAACGGTATTCAGAAAGCCAAGTATGCTACAACTGATAGCCGCGGGATGAATGTACCACCTATATCACTTTGAAATGTACCACGCGCCGGAGTTAATCCAGTACTGTTGCATCTGCCTACCAATGTGGCGTGGTAATGACAGCATAGGACAGTGTTGCGTGGGACTGCGGGAGCTATGGTGCGGGTAGGGTGGCGTTTTTTAGTCAAAACCCACCGTTGTGGTAAGCGCGGATCTGAACGTAGCTTGGTTCGTAGTAGGCGCTGGAATTGTAGTTGTCAATTGTGTCGCAAATGGGTGAGGCATAGACGTTTTGGATGGTGAGGACCAGGTCTTGTCCTTGTTTTGAGACGGAATCAATCAGCCGTGCATACACTTTGCCCATTTGTAATTCTGTGGGAACTTTGTCTGTGTATTCCGCGTCAATGGCAGTTACGTCAAAATTGCCTTCGGTGAGCTTGTATTCTTCCTTCCAATTGCTGACTACTTGGTCGGGATTGAGGCAATGGTTGGTTTCTGCAATGGAGAGTTGACGGGCCAGGCCTTCACTGCCAATCTGATCCACTACATATCGATTGTGCTGCTTAATGCTACGTGCCACACGTTCTATCATGTAGCATACAAAGTATAGGTCATTGAAGGTTATCTCTTCATCTGGGAAATAAATGTTACTCATGGTTAGGTTTTGATTTCGTAATGTTCAACATACTTCAATGTTGCTAATGCCTTGTCATTGCAGAAGATAATTTGGTGTGTAGGGTGCTTGAATTTTGCCAGCGCCCAGAATGCTTCCCTGGTGATTCTACCTGCAAGGAAATCTTCCACATAATCCCATACCTCATCGTCTGCCATCGGACCTTCAACTATATCATACGGGTGTGACTCTCCGTGGCGGCATGCAGCCACGAAATCAAGCCATTCGTCAGTCATTTCTGGAAAACGCTTCACGTTGAGCGTACTGTCTGGCTCATACTCATAGACACAGACAATGTGTGGGTTGCGCTTTGTGACAGCCCATCGTTTTGCCTGACGTTCAAGATGTGTACAATAGAAACCATAGCCAAAGTCTTTGGTAAATCCAACGACTCGGATTTCAGGCTTTATTACGACTGTATCAGTTCCGTGAAAGAGTTTCATTGGGACTATTCTCTTTTTCGATTGTTAAAACCGTTGCATTATACCGCTTATAGCAACATTTGCGTGTCAAATGTACATCATTGATGATATACTTGCAATTTTTTACAACGATTATTGCAATTAGAATATCAATGAGGACTGGGACCGTCTTGAAGCCATGAGGAAGGAAGCACAAGAGCGGGTTTTGTAAAATTATCTGGCCTGTTGCATGGGACTGCGGGAGCTATGGTGCGGGTAGGGGGATTTGTTGTATATTTGTGGGTACTATGGCAAAGCAGGAATACGTAAACGCAAATAAGGAGTGGCTCAAGGCAAAGGCGCTTGAGCCTGGTGTACAGGAAATTGCTCGTGGAATTCTTTACAAGGTTATAAAGAATGGCAATCCCAAAGGGCCTACGCCCGGGCCTCGCAGCATTATTACGGCTCACTATACCGGGTATACCATTAACGGGAAGAAATTTGACAGTAGCCGAGGCGGTGTGCCCATGGCATGCAGGCTGAATGAACTGATTCAGGGCTGGATAATTGCCCTGCAGCAGATGCATGTTGGAGATAGGTGGGAAATCTACATCCCAGCCGAAATGGGTTACGGCAAGTTTTCGCAGCCCGGCATTCCCGGCGGCTCAACGCTGATCTTTGACATAGAGCTGATTGGGGTAATGTGAGCTCTGCATACCGGAATTGGCGCAAAACGGTATTCAGAAATCCAAGAATACGCAACAACCCTGGAATACGCAACAACCCTGGAATACGCTGCAACCCTGGAATACACTGCAACCCTGGGGAGGGGTGCTACGGCTGTTCGGAGGCGAACATGGCGTCGAGCTGGGCCTGGGGGAAGGGGCAGGGCTCGTGGAGCTGGCGTGCCTTGCATAACTGGGCGCATGCGTTGAATACGGACTCCTGCTCAAAACACAGGAACAATGAGTCACGCAGCTGGTCCAGGCGGTCGGCATCGGCCCGGCTGAATTTGCCACAGTCGGCATAACTCATGTCCTTGGTGGGCATAATGTTGTGATAGTAGTATGACCATACAAGGAACTGCATGCAGACCTGGGGTGTAATTATTATTTCTTCCATGCCGTAAAAGTACAACAAATTCCGGACGTGTGCCAGTATGGTTAGTGTGCGTCCATTTTGTACATCCAGCCGTCTGTAAAATCAAACACCACGGGAGCGTCAAAGAACGGGATGCCCAGGAACCCCATCTCCGATGCATTTTTGTACTGGCTGGTAACACCAATAATCAGGTCCTTGTATTCCTTGCCGTAAAAAGTCAGGCTGGGGGCTTCAAAACCGGCCGATACGCGCTGTCCCTGAGCATTATAGGCGTACTTGAGCTGCACCTGCCTGCGCACAATGGCATTGTGCACGCTCCTGTGCTGGCTGAACAGGAACAGGAACATTGGGTTGCCCAGGTCCACCAGCAGCTTGCCGTCAAACTTTGCCCCGTTTATGGTAAAGCTGGCGTTTATAAAGGGCCTGTGGGTATTGATCTCATAGTTCAGCTTGAACTTTGTGCCCTGACGCTGCAGCGGACCACCCACAGAGAAATAGGACTCCGGAATGTTTACCGTAACAACATGCTTGCCGTTGTTGGCCGGCTGGAGGAACTGAATAGGCAGGCTTATACCGCTAAACTCATCCAGCACGAATATAGGGCCATCGTAAACCACCGCACCTACCGGCACACGGCCATTGGCCTGATACAGGATGTTATGGTTCTGATTCATAAGATGCATGCGGGCCTTGGACTCCTCAAACTCCAGGCCAGAGTTTTTAAGCTGCTCCTGGTAAAAGGTGCTTCCTACCAGCAGGGCGGGTATGCCCGATTCCAACATGATCCACGTTTTCTTGCCGCCAATGGGTGCCTCAAAATAGTAATGCCCGTCGTCTCGCCTCTCCAGGGCAAACCTAACGGCTGTCTGGGCACCTACGCATAAAGGCGCTAACAAGCAGGCAATGAGTGCTATCAGTAATTTTTTCATGTTTATTTGGCTTTTATATGGCCTGGCCTATGCGACCAGGCCTATATGGCTCAGCTTGTGCAGTCATACTTAACTGGCTGCATATCCGGGCACTACACTGCAAAAGTACAAAACTCCCCAATACAGCCAACATCCTTATGCACCCACTTAATAGTGCAGCTGGACTAGCGCACGTGCACCAGTCCAGCTGTTACACGTCCACAGCCGGGTAGAGGCTACTGCAGCTGGCCGGTCAGAGCTGTCAGTCAATGCTCACCAGCTCGTATTTGCGGGAGCCCAGTCCAATCTTCTCGGCCCATTCCATAATATAGGTGCCGTGTTTCTGCTCAATGCGCTCAAGCAGCGGACGGGTATCATTGTGTTGGTCGTTATGAATCTGAGTAACAATATCATAGCAAGCCTGATCCAGCGCAACCGGGTCTGTAGATGCCAGAATACCGTAGTCGGCAATGAGCGGCTCATGCGGATGCCCATTGCAGTCACAGTCTATGCTCATACGGTACATGACCGATATATAAATAATGTTCTGACCGTTGTTAAAGTAGTCATGCACAGCCTGTGCGGCCGATGCCATAGCCTCAATGAAAGCATCCTGGTTCTTGGTGTACAGCCACATGGCAACGGGGCTCTTGGTCTTGCCGCCCGAATGGATGTACGCCTTTCCTTTTCTTGATGCAACACCTATGGATGCGTTCTTGAGCACACCGCCCATACCGGCCATCTGATGCCCCTTAAAATGCGCCAGGTTAATCATGTAGTCATAGTTCTTTAGGTTGGCGCCAACCAGGTCATACTCAATCCTGGTCTTGTCCTTAACCGGAATCTCCATGCTGTCGTTCTCATCCATTATGTCAACATTGGCCACATTCTTAAATCCTCTCTTGTCTATCTCCTTCCAGTGGCTCCTGGAAAAAGTGCGCCTGCCGGGGTAGGCCGTATTACATTCAACTATGGCAATTGAATTGCCATCCACGGCAGTAACAGCCTTACACAGGGGGCTGAGCATATCGGGCCTCAGATAACCGGTGTTCTCACTCTCTCCGGTTGATATCTTGAGTGCCACGCGTCCCTTTGCCGGACATCCAAGTGTCTTGTAAAGTTCAACAATACCCTTTGAGGAAATATCCCGTGTAACATAAACTTTTGGTGCTGCCATGACTGTAGTGCCTAGAATGATGGACAAAATAATTGATAATAAGGTTCTCATAGTTGGAATTATCTGCAAAAATAAAAATATAAATATTACAAACCCATTCCTGCCGCAATAATAACTAGTCCAGAGAGAGGCTGCCAGTAGTCATGTCAGGCGTGCAAAAGCGCAGGCGGCCCTCTTGTATGTGGGGGCCGATTGTGACGTTTTCTTATTTATCGGTCCATATGGGCCCTATAAATAGAGAATAATTGCTATTTTTGAGCCATAAATAAGAATCTCAGATTGGCCGTGCCGTGCATTTTACTTGCAACCTTACGGTCTGAATAAAAACATTATTACAATGGCTAGAGTAAAAATATCAACAACACTTGGAGATATAATTGTGGAGCTTTTTGATGAGACCCCACAGCATCGCGACAACTTCCTCAAGCTTGCAAGCGAAGGTTACTATAATGGTACAATCTTTCACCGTGTAATTAAGAACTTTATGATTCAGGGTGGCGACCCAAACAGTCGTAACCCACAGCCAGGTGCAAGCTATGGCACCGGTGGACCGGAATATACCATCCCGGCCGAGATTCTTCCGGGTATGTATCACAGGCGCGGAGCACTGGCCGCAGCGCGTACCGGCGACGAGATCAACCCCGAGCGTCGTTCAAGCGGAAGCCAGTTCTATATTGTGTGGGGCGATGTGTACCCACAGGGCAAGATTGGTCAGCTGGCCAAGCAGATGGAGATGATGGCTGCGCAGAACATATTCCAGCGCCTGGCCCAGGAGAACAAGAAGAAAATTCTTGAACTGCGCAAGAACCGCGACCAGGATGGTCTGCTGGAGCTCCAGAACGAGCTGGCAGCTACTGCACAGGCCATGGCAAAAGAGCAGGGTGGGCTCACCGATGAGCAGAAACAGATCTATTCTACCGTTGGTGGTACACCGCATCTGGATGGCCAGTACACGGTGTTTGGTCAGGTGGTGGAAGGCCTGGACATTGTGGAGAAAATCCAGTCCGTACAGACACTTCGCGGCGACCGTCCGGCTCAGGATATTGTAATGACAGTCAGCGTGGTAGAATAGCGGCTGTTGGTATTGGGCCTAACCTTACATTACGAGTACACACATGAGAATCCAACACACAACCATTTTGTCCCGATACATATTCAAATTCATCATCAGGCTGGTGATATTTGGAGGAATCTTTGCCCTGTATCTTACTGGGAAGGACAACTTTATGGAGTTCTTTAATATGCAGCTGCTGCCCTTGCCCGCTTTTATGGGCACGGGAATATCGGTCCTGCACGTGCTGTGGCTGATTTTCATGACAATGATGATTATTCATCTTATTCCGCCCAGGGTCTTTACCATGGCGCTGCTCCGACGTAAGAAAGACCGTCTGCAAAGGGTAAAGGATTACTCACGGCAGGAACTGCTTGAATATGTGGCCGATGCCAACGCAAAAGCCTGGAAAGTCATGCTGGTGTGGATTATCCTGAATGCCGTGGTTGGGTTCCTGTACCTGTTCAACGTGCTCGATCAGGCCGACCTGCTCATGATAACCGTATTCTATTTCCTGTGCGATTACATCTGCATTCTCCTGTACTGCCCTTTCCAGAGCAAGATAATGGGCAACAAGTGCTGTGTGAACTGCCGTATCTACGACTGGGGACATTTTATGATGTTTACCCCAATGCTCTTTATCCAGAATTTCTACAGCTGGAGTCTGTTCTTTACGTCATTCCTGGTCCTGCTCAAATGGGAGATGACATACGCCAAACATCCCGAGCGCTTTTGGGAAGGCTCCAACAAAGTCCTTAAGTGCAGCAACTGCAAGGACAAGAGCTGCCAGCTCAAGAAGGCCCTCAAGGCCGATGCTCGTTAGGCCGATGCTCGCGGTGGTGTGCTGGTGGCGCTAGATGGTGATGCTAGCTGGTGACGCGCGTTAGGCCGATGCACGCGGTGGTGGCGTGCGTGTGGTATCGGTCCTCCTGAAAATCATTCAATCCAGCCCTTGCGGAAGGAGAGGGGACGGATAAAGAGCTTGGCGCGGGCGTCGCTGGCCTTGGTGTAGGCGTGCGAAATGAAGTACAGCTTACCGTCAAACGCGTATGCCGAGCTGTGACCAATGCCATAATAGTCCAGGTCCGGGCCGTAGAGCAGCGTGCCGCCACCAAAAGCCATTCATGTCCGTCCTTGTCAAAGTACGGGCCCTCAATGTTCTTTGATCGGCCGTAGACAGTCTTGTATGTAGAACGCTCGCCGCGACAACCCCTTCCAGGAGGTTTGTGGCAGGGTTTTGGCTCATCTGTTCCCCGGTGTTTGGATTTCTGCATACCGGAATTGGCTCAAAACGGTATTCAGAAATTTCTTACGCAGGTGCGTTACATTCTATACCCCTTCCAGGAGGCTTGTAGCGGGGTTTCGGCTCCTCTGTTCCCCGGTGCTTGGATTTCTGCATACCGGAATTGGCTCAAAACGGTATTCAGAAAAAACGCTTGCACCTGCGTGAGCCCGACACCCCCTTCCTGGAGGTTTGTGGCGGGGTGGTAATCTTGGTCCTTCTGGCAATTCTATCCAAGTTCCACCAATTCTCACAAATTCCGCCAACAATGATAAACTGAAAGGAAGTATTGTATCATATGATGGCAAAACACTGTCTCTTTCTCAGGGAGAAGGCAAGAAGTTGAACAACCTAAAAATGGTTAATGTTGACGATGTCCTGAATGAGAACGGAGAATCAATCATTAATGACCTAACAATAGTTGGCATGTCAGAGAATGCAGCTAATATGGATGCATCCGATTCAACGACTATGGTATTAAAGGCTAACAACTATTTTAAACATAAGTTTATTGAGCAAGAAGCTCTTCTGAAAACAAGAAGAACTGCCTCAATTGTTACCTTGTGTGGCGTGGGAACTACGGCAATAGGATTGATGACTATAATGTCGTCCGATGATAGTAATTACAATGACAGATGGGATGCTGGCAGCACGTTAATGAGTATTGGCGGAATAGCTACTGTAGTAGGCGGCATATTATATACAGTAACCAACGGACGGTTAGTTACAAATAACTTCCACATATCAGAGAATATCATTGCAACTATAAAAGCAAATGGTATTACTATTACTTTTTAGGATATAATCAGTATGAACCGGGGCTGGAAAACAGCCGGTATCTTAAGTGGATCTTAGGAAAAGGATCAATAACAGGTATTTATTTTTATGCTCCATAAACATTATGTTTGCGGAGCATAATAATGTTGTCCGATCCTTTACTTTCGCTACAAATTAGTCTAGGCCAACCGATCGTTCATAGAGTTGGGCAGAACCAGCTTGATAACCCAGCGCCAGTTGTAATCGGCATCAGAAGGATTGCTTTGAGTTAACCCAAGTACCTTTGTGGAGAAGAAAACATATCCACAAAGAAATGACTTATAGAAGATTGATAATCTTATTAAGGTCCAGTTGGGGCGTGTTTTCCAAGCTGCGGCAATTATTATTCAAGATTGCAAATGACAATTACCCAGGTATTTGGAAAACATTATGTAAGTTTGTAATTGAACTATAAATAACACCTTAAATAGACCTTGTTACAATTATGAAAAAAGCTACAATCCTTATTGCACTGCTTATGTGTGTGAGCGTTCTGAATGCTCAGGACATTATAACTCAACTAGATGGAACCACTATTGAGGTAAAAATAACAAAGGTCGATGCTACTCAGGTAACATACAAGAAATACTCAAATCTAGGTGGTCCTTCGTATGTCATGCGTAAAGACAATGTGCAGATGATAACATATGAGAACGGTAAACGTGTGGCTTTCAACACAACGCAGGATAATTCATCGTTACTGCATGGCGAGATAACATACAATCGACGGAACGGAAAGTATTCTATAGGAGAGGTAACCCTGGATAACAAAATGTTGAAACAGAATCTGTCGCCTAATGACTTTAAAAAGTTCAGGAGTGGAAGGGCCTTGAATTATACAGGTACTGTTCTTAGCATTATAGGTGGATACCAAATTGGCTGGTGCGCTGGAGAACTGATAGCCGCAGGGAGTACAGATAAAACAATGCTTGTTACCGGCTGTATTTTAACTGCTGGAGGCCTGATTATCGGTACAACAGGTGTGGCCTTATGCAATAAAGCTATATCCAATTATAATTCGTCGCTTGCCGTTATGCCTACAGTAATACCTGCTGTAAGCTATGACATGCCCGGCTCCTTTGACATGAACCTTGGACTGGCCCTCGTGTTCTCTTTCTGACATATTGAGCGTATTTGTAGGTAATTCCTATTTTTGTCATATAGCAATAACAATTAAGAATTCAGGATTTTAAACACAACTAGAATAAAAAGACTACTATATCTTCTGCCAGTATTGTTTCTTACTAGTTGCGCTACAATATGTGGCGGTAGAAAGTATCATGCTCAGGTTATGATTCCAAATTGTCCCGATGCAGAAGTATCTTATAATGGGACATTTATTGGTAATTCATCGGCAAAATTCACTGTAAAAAGAAAAGATGCCAATAAGGTTGTACTATCAGTTAATCACCCATCTTACGATCCCCGGGTGTACACATTTGATGAACGTAGTTTCAGGGGATGGGCTTTTGTAGGAACCCTTCTTTTTTGGACAGGATCAACATCCTCTGGTATGTTGTTGCCTTGGGGAGTACTTGTTGATGGATTGACAGGTTCCTGGTGGAAACCATCCACGGGAGAAGCCGGTGTAACAAAGAAAAACAATAGGCACTATGTGTATACACTGGATTATGGTCTGTCCCCCAAACATGAAGCTCCAAAACCTGAAGTTGTTGTTATTAATCAGGTTCAGAGTAAAAATATTGCAAGCAAACTTGAAGAGATCAAGGACTTACTTGACTCTGGTATTATAACAGAGGAAGAATATCAGTCAACCAGGAAAAGGTTGCTTGAATCATACTCGGAGTAAGTACACACGGGTTATTGAAGCTTGTTATCGTACTTCATAACTTGCTGGGCTTGTTGGGCTTGTTGGGTTTGCCAAAGTGGGAAAGGTACTGGTGATAATCCTTGCCAACGATGGAAACGCTAACCTCGCGCAGAAGGCTCACAGAGGGCACTCGCGTTTCTCACCCCACCAAAATACGCCCCTGAGAAACGCCACCCCCACTCACAAGGTCCACAGCGCATACTCGCGTTTCCATCTTTGGCGAATAACCCATCTTTGGCGAATAACCCACCATGGCGAGAAGCGGAGAGTGGGCGAGAATTCTATTGTGACACAGCCTATGCCAACCTTTCAGGGAAAAAGTCCTGTAGCGGATGGCTGTAATATTGTAACATGATTCTCTGGCATCGGTCTGGGTGAGCATTGCTGTGGAGAATCCGGAGCTTGTACACATAGACTGAGTCATAACTTAAGGAGATTCTGAATCTCTGACCAATAATAGAAAGCTTCAATATTGGTTTTCTTTAATTTGTTTAGTTTTGTGGGGAGCGGTGCCGTAATGTCTATGTCAAATAAGGCAGATGTGTTATTTGGATCAAAATGATGGACTTCCGTTCTGCCTTTCTCAATGATTTTGCTTAAGTAGGCTGCTTTTGAAGCATTTATAATAGCTCTTTCAAGTCCATACTTCTCGCTGTGTATGAAACTTCTAACACGCTTCATGCCATCTATCAGCATCTTACGTTCATCAGGATTGCCTGATTCTTGAGTAGTCATACAGAGCGAGGTGTTGAATATGTCATCAAGAACAAGTTGAATATCATCCATAGGTAAGTCCCTATATGATAGTTCAACTATGGCAAACTTTTTAAAAGTTTCTGTTGTTATGGTTAGATCATTCGTTAAATCAAAAAGTGATGCTATGTCAAATAATTGTTTGTTGATTTCCATGCTACAGTTTCTCTCGCCTTTAAAGAATGGAATGCCAGTTGTATGTGGTGCAAAAGCAGTCAGTTTATCACCCAACAAGTCCTGATAGCTTGGAAGATTAACCATGATAGGTTCGTCATCGGTCTTTAAAAGTGGGCTTTCAATTGGTAACGCAACAATCTTGTTGTAATGGATTTCCTCAAACAGCACATCAAGTAAAATCTTCTCTTCCTTGAGTCCGGCAAAAAAGGACACTTGATAAAAGAATTTTGCATGTTTCTTGGGTACATCTGTTCTCGACACACGTTCAATCAGTTGTATGTTGCCAAAGCCATATTCTGCAGCATACTTATCTAGGTACTTTTCTATGTCAGTACCTGGGGGACAGATAATGTCTATGTCAATAGAGAGGCGCTTTGAACTGTTCAGATAAAGCATTAAGGAAGTACCACCTTTAAAAACAAAAGGGCATCCACTGCGTGCAAGGGCTTCTAGCAATGAGAAAGCCCTGATTGTTTTTTCAATCAGTTGTAACTCTTTGAATTCATATTTGTCTGCTACCTCCTGTATCCAGGCTAGAGACCGGCTTGTTGGTTTTATCATTGGTAATCAGATTTATTATTTGTTCAATTTTTTCTTTTTTATTCCGTCGGGATGCATAACGCAACAGAGTCCTCTTGTTTACATGGACCGATGCAAGGGCATTCTTGTAAATGTGGTATAACTCAGCCCCGCCTGCATAATCAAACTCTTTGTCAGAAACGATATCGACCAGGATTTTCTCTATCCTTGGGGTATTAATTCCTTGATTGCAGGATAGCGGCGACTCCATAATAAGAGGGCGTACCACAATTATATTGTCCATATTCAGATAACGCTCGCAATCACTTTGTGAAGGATTGATAAGTATCATTTTTTTTGGATACAGTTCTTGTAGATACTGGAATACAGACTCCATGGCAATACGTTCCACATCAACTAAAAGAAAAGACATTGAGGCGATGTGCTGCATGAATGGAGTAATGGCATTGGCTTTCCAGACACAACATGTTACAAAAGGAAACTTATGCTTTAAGTTTTTTGATAATTCATATTCATCGCTGTTGGGTGTATATGAATAGGGTGGTTGGGTCTTGCCAGAAAATGAGTATAAGCCATGACCTACCTTTGTTAGCTTTTCTGTTTCTACAAGTCTGTTCAGTAAGACGTGAATACTCCCTGCCGATACGTTGTAGGTATTAGCATTCATGTATTCCAATAGTTCCTTCCTGGTAAAAGGGACTGCTCTGGAGCATGCATAATTTACTATTTCAGAGCTTATAGTCATTATGATATTGTAAACTGGGTACAAAACTATAACATATTTGGCAATAATATGAATAAATTGCCAAAATTGTTACTTTTAAGCTCTAAATAACTGCTCTGGAGGCGCGAATGTCAATGGCGTTGTTCATTCTGTATGCGCAACGCCCGCTGGCCATACTACTTTTATCTGCAATAAAGATAATACTGTTGTCTGTGTTGTAAATGTGTTATACATTTGCATGCATAAATATAACAGCCGGTATGAATACAACTGCTACAAGCAATAAAAAGCAAACTGCGTTTAGATTCAGCTCTGAACTTATTGATGCGCTCAAGGTACGTGCAAGGAGGGAAAATAGGAGTCTTAACAATTATGTTGAGAAAGTCCTTATGGATGTTGTTTTTAATGATCCCAATGATGTTACCGTTTCTGCAATGAAGGAAGCTAAGGAGAGTAAGTCACTTGATACTCTCGACCTCTCTAAACTTAAAGAGTTCGTTGCTTCTCTTTAAGCCTGACCTATGTGAGTATTAAAATACACCAGTCAGTTTAAGAAAGACCTTACACGATATCAGAACCAGCCCAAGAAGATTTCCCGCTAATCCTGGCAAATCCCAAGTTAGAGATAATCAAGCTAAAAAAGAGGTAAGTTTATAAACACTCAAGCGCTAGGAAGGGTGGCAATGCAAACTTTCCTAATGCGAATTAAAAACTGAATAGAAACTCATGTCTTACACGCGTGAACAACTAAAAGGCAGCTACAGTGAGGGTCAGGCCATGGCTATATACAAAATGGTTAGAGAAACGGGGGAGTGGATTCCGTTTCTGAAAGCCTATCTCCATGACGATGACTACCAGGTTACCCGTAATGCACTCTGGGGATTGACAAAAGCCACAGACAAGGAGCTCTCGTTGCTTCAGCCCATGCTTCATGAACTCATTGACAAGGCGCTGAGCCATGAGAATCCATCAGTAAGGCGACTGTCCATGAATATCATTGAAAGACTAAAAATGGAAGAGGATGACCTGCGTACCGATTTCCTTGATTTCTGTCTTGCCCACATGCAGAATCCAGATGAATACCCTGGCATACAGTCGCTCAGCCTGAAACTGGCCTATAGAATGTGTAAGTTCTATCCCGAGTTGATGGATGAACTCAGACGTACTCTTGAATCAATGGACATGAGCTACTACTCGCCAGCACTCAGAAGCGTAAGGAACAGAATCCTGACAAACAAAAAAGTATAATATGTTACCAATTAAAAAAACATTGTCACTGATTGCGGCTGCAATTGCCATGACGCTGGTATCGTGCTCTGGTACAGCACCTTATACCGTGAGCGTTGAGGGAGGAAAAATAAGCGGAGTCCTGACCGATTCAAGTCAGGTAGTAGTTTACAAAGGCATACCGTACGCCGCGCCGCCAGTAGGTGAACTGCGCTGGAAAAAACCGCAGCCCGTAGTAGCGTGGAAAGGCGTGCGTGACTGCTCAGAGTTTGGCACCATAAGCATACAGCTGGGCCACGAACCCGGCACACTTTGGTGGAAAGAATTCTACTGGGAGGGATTCCCCGAGCAGGGCGAGGACTGCCTCTACCTGAACGTCTATGCGCCCGCTTCCAGTATAGGCAGGGCCGATGCCAACCTGCCCGTAGCCATGTGGGTGCACGGCGGAGCATATCACAACGGCTACAGCAACGAGATAACCATGGATGGCCATGCCTGGGCACAGCGAGGCGTAATCCTGGTAACCATAAACTACAGACTGGGACTCATGGGATTCCTCAACCATCCGGAACTCAGTGCCGAGGATCCTGACGGAACATCGGGCGGATACGGCATGTATGACCAGATAGCAGCCCTCAGGTGGGTCTATAACAACATTTCGCAGTTTGGCGGTGATCCATCAAACATCACAGTAATGGGCCAGAGCGCCGGCGCCAGCAGCGTAAAGAGCCTTATGGCATCAGACCTGTCTAAAGACCTGATAGCCAAGGCAATAATACAGAGCGGCGGTGGCCTGTCACGCGTAAACCCCAATGCACCGCAGCAGAGCCAGGCCAGTTTTGACAGGACCGGAACCAGCATACAGCAGGCCGGCGGGTTCCAGAACCTGGCAGAGATGCGCGCCGCCACGCCCGAACAGCTAAAGGAAGCAGTGGCAAAGATGCAGCGCCAGCCATCGTATAGGCCTCATACAGACGGAGTTATGCTCACTAAATCCTTTGACCAGGCCGTTTGGGACAGGACCGTGGCCGATGTTCCAATAATGATTGGTTACACCGCCCAGGACCTTGGCAACAGCGGGCCGGCAATAGACCTCCTGGTGAGCGTGCGTGATTCTCTGAGCCAGCAGCCTGTGTACCGATATTACTTTAGCCGAAACCTGCCGGGCGACGATGACGACCCCGATGCTGATCCGGGGGCATTCCACTCGTCGGAACTGTGGTACATGTTCCACTCGCTCAAGAACAGCTGGCGCCCGTTTACCAAGCAGGACTATGAGCTGAGTGACCGCATGGTGGACTACTGGACAAACTTCTGCAAATACGCAGACCCCAAGGGCGGATGGAAGCGCGCCACACGCACAAACAACTACACCCAAGTCCTTGACATAGAGTAACTCAGCTCTACTTAGCTCCCGCAGGTGCGGTGGTATTGTTTAAACCGCGGACGCAATTGCACGGAATCCGCGCTACAAGCTATCTGGCTGCAAGTGCGTCCAGGTGAATGCGGGGAAGCTATAAAACTGGGAGGTGTTACAATTTGTACAGGGCCTTGAGGTAGTCGCGGTACTCCTGGATAAGGTTGCCGGACTCAATGTCGGCCGTCATGGAGTATAGGCCAAAGGTGCTATGGGGTGGGGCAGTATGGTCCGTGGGCTCCTGGCAGAACAGCGTGCCGTCATTCTTGTAGATCCAGTTGTTGCGGATCCATAGTCCCAGGCCAAAATGGTAGTCAATCAAATCGTTGTTGCTGCACTGTGCCAACTCAATGCGCTCATCCTTGCTGAGCAGCCGGTTAAGGCGCCTGAATGCCTGTAGCTTGGTTTTAGGTAAACTTGTCATAGGTTCTGTCTAAATGGTCGTGCCAAATATACCACGGGTATTCTCACACTATTTGCGAAAACCTCAAAACCATCGGGCCCCACGGAAAGGGAAAACCAAAAACCATGGGGCATAGCAAAAACCATCGGGCCCACGCAACCCCAGCAACCCCATCGGGCCACACCAAAACCCCAGCAACCCCATCGGGCCCACCGCAAAAAAAAATCGCAAGGAGATTGAGAAAAAAAGAAATTCGCAAATAGACTGAGAATATCTGTGTTTACTTTGTAGCCGAACAACAACAAACACAGGACAGAATGCCAGATAACAAACGCTATGCATTGCGGGAGCAGGTGTTGGACAGGATGCTGCAAACCCCAAATGGAGCCACGGTAGTAGAGATGATGGATGCCTGCAACAACGCATTCTACAATGCCGGGTACAGCCCCATATCGGCCCAGAACACAATACTCAACGACTTGTTGAATATTGAGAACAAATACAAGGTCCCCATAGAGCGCCTGCGTAACTCGGGCGACCACAGGATAGTGCGCTATAGGTACGCCAATCCCAATTTCTCAATCTTTAAGGTTGCCATATCGGAGGCCGATGCCCTGTGCCTGAGCAATGCCTTGAGCGTACTGGAGCGATTCCAGGGCCTGCCGGAGAACGGATGGATAGATGAGCTGAACATACGCCTGCGTACCTTCCTTAAGAATGAAAACCATGAGCGCAAGATAGTGGGCTTTGACACCAATCCGCTCTATAAAGGAAACATGTATCTGACTCCACTCTTTGAAGCCATAAGCAAGCAGCAAACACTCAGAATACAGTGGACACTCATAAACGGAATGGTCCTGGAGGCAGAATTCTGGCCATACTACATAAAACAGTCCGGTCATGCCTGGTACCTTGTAGCCGCAAACACCAAGAACTCACAGCTGGACGGCATACCCCTGGGCTCAATCACAAAGATTGTAAAAAGCAACAAGGCATACCAACCCTGCACCACCAATCTGGACGAGTACTTTAGCGAACGCATAGGAGCGTCGAGCAGCTTTGAGTACCGGGAGCCGGTAACCATAACCTTCAGGGCAAACGAGATAGCACACAAGATGCTCTCCATACTGCCCATACACAGCACACAACGAACAATCTATGAGACTGGCAATGGCGATGTAATAATGCAGATCAACGTAGTATATACCATAGAGATGCTCAACGAGTTCTGCAAATATGAGGGCAACATAACCATACTGTCGCCGGCCGATATACGACATACCGTGGCCCGATGCCATGCCAGCGGACTCATGAACTACGGCTACAAGGTAAACATGGAAGACCTGGATGAGATAATAACAGATCAGGAAGAAACAACAGAGATAACAACAATAGACAATATGAAAGTACTAACGTTAATCATTAAGCAGGTCTATTTTGACCAGATCATTGCCGGAACCAAGACACAGGAGTTCCGCGAGGTAAAACCAACCACAGTAAAAAGACTCATAGAGCTGGACGACGAGGGTTTTGAGAAAGAAGACGAGTACCACAACGCCATACCGGTAAAGTATGACGCCATCCAGTTCTACGTAGGCTATAACAAAGACCGAGACTCTGCCCTGGTAGAGGTAAAAGACGCCTACACAGAGATGTTTGTAGATGAAGACGGCAAGATAATAACCTATGAGTATGACGGCCAGGACTGGGTAGCAGAGCAGGTAGTCTACAACCTTGGCAAGGTCCTGGAAAAGAACATCCACCCCAAAGACTAAACCGGCGCGGCACACTAAAAGGCAGCGGACTCAAATGACGGCTCGCAGGTGCGGTGGTATTGTTTAAACCGCGGACGCAATTGCACAGAATCCGCGCCACAGGCCATCTGGCTGCAAGTGCGTCCAGCAAATTGCGGAAAAACGCCCAAACCGTGGACGCAATTGCACGGAATCCGCGCTACAAGCCATCTGGCTGCAAGTGCGTCCAGCAAAAAGCGGAAATACGCCAAAACCGTGGACGCAGTTGCACGGAATCCGCGCTACAAGCCGTCTGGCTGCAAGTGCGTCCAGCAAATCGCGGAAATACGCCCAAACCGTGGACGCAATTGCACAGAATCCGCGCTACAAGCCATCTGGTTGCAAGTGCGTCCAGCAAAACGCGGAAATACGCCAAAACCGTTGACGCAATTGCACAAAATCCGCGCTACGAGCTATATAAGAAAATGACCAATGTGGACAAAAAAGCTCTTGGTTATCTGCGCACTGCCGCACTGCACGCGACCTCAACAGATAAACAAGAGCTTGATTCAGCGGATATATGGTTCCTTTTATTCCAGCTTTTTTTGCAAGGATTGCAATTCTGTTGCTGTGTCTGCAATGATATTATAAATGTATAGGAATGCGCGCATTAAGCTATGGTTTTGGCTGGCGTAGTGTGGGGCCAACTGGATGCGGACGACCTATAATGCAGAGAAATTAACTATTATATCTTCTGATTTGTTAGCCAACCATCTAAGGTATCCCATATCAGTACTTGCAATATCTCTTATTGTACGACCTTTGTATTTTCCGAAAGTCATTACATCATCTGGATTCAATGCAGTTTTATTGTTTTCCATTTCAGCGAAAACTTCATGCACATTGAAATGAAAATGCTCTGAATTTTCATTTGCCCACCTAATCCACTGAGCATCCTCTTTTATCACCTCTGCAACTGTTTTTCCCTTGTATTTGCCCTTCTCTAGAATGTCATTCAGACCATAGACTTTAGCAGGATCTGTTGTAGGTTCACCAAGGATATCAAGCAACACCCAAGAACCACATGCTCCATTAGGTATCTTTTGAGGGGTAGTTTCATCTATTTCGCACCAACAAAGCTCAGGTTCTTCATATGGTTTAGCTCTTACTCCATTTCTAAAATAAAACCCGAAAGCGTCACCGTATTGGCCACCTTTTCCTGCTGGTTTGACCTCATGAACCTCTACGAATTGATTCTTATACCAATCAGACACTCTTCCATCAGGAAATCTTTGCGCTCTGAATGGTAAAGCTCTTCCTATATTGTAGTAAATAGATATAAGACTATTTGCTAATCCTTTTTGTCTTATTGCTTCAATAAGTATTTCTTTATCCATAGCATTATGAATTATTCTCCCATAATAACAGGAACAGTCAAAGGCATACCTTTTTGTGAGGTGTAACTATATGTGCCTATCCACTGTGGGTTATTGAAGGTCACAATTTGGTCTGTGTAATAATCAGTTCCTATGATTAACACGGTATTACCATCAAACCAATTAAGGCTTCCATTTGATGACTCGGTTGCTAATGCTGCGTTAGCAGATAAAACCTGCAGTACCTTGAATGAGGTCTGTGTTTTGTTTTCATAACTGACGGGCTGTTCCAAATACTGAATAGGGTCAAAAGTGGCAACGTTTTGTTTAACCAATGCGATGATAACAATTACAGCAATGGTTAGGACAACTCCGGTTAATGCACCCAAGAAAAAAGATTTTTTGTTCATAATGTTGACTATTGATTGTGTTATAATTCGCAAATGTAGTGATTGAGTTATCTCAAATACTATCATTCTGTAAAAATGTACATGCATTTATTTAAATAATGACACAAAGAGAGTGTAGCGAATAAGAGATACCGCTTCTAGTCCATCATACACAACTAAATTGAGCGCAGCGTATGGTATCTTTAAAAGAAAAAACAATACCTTTACAATCCGCGAAACCCCGCAAGCAATAATTATGAAGCTGGTAGAAGGAACATATGAGAACCTTATAACAGACGGACTCCGGCAGGACATGCTCAATGCTAATGCGTCTGGGCTGGTGTGTAAGCAGGAGGATATAGACAGTGCTGAGTCTCCTAGTATGTTGGCAGAGCATTTGAGTAAGATTATCCGTAACCGTTTGCAGGATGAGAGCTTGTCGGCCAATGAACGTGCAGAGTTTGTAAACAGTATAATTGAGTTTATTGGCAGTGAGAAGGAGGAAAAGCTTGCCAATAATGAACAGATGCTCGCTGCTGTTATTTCACAGCATGAGTCCGCGCGTTTACAGGCCACAGGTGGCACTTTGGTTCGCCCTTTAACCGGTTTTCGTTCTAGTAATCTTTTTACTGGTGGTCAGAGTAGTGTATCGCTCTACAGTGAGATAGAACGTGATATTGAGAGTGCCGATAGCATTTGTATGATTGTATCTTTCCTTAAGCTATCTGGCGTTAATTTGATCTATGACCATCTTAAGCGGTTCTGTAGCAACCCACAGCATAAGCTGCGTGTTATTACTACAACATATTGTGGCGTGACCGATGCCAAAGCTGTGGAGCGTTTGGCTAGCCTTCCAAATACAGAAATACGCATCTCTTATAATGCACAGATTGAGCGTTTGCACGCCAAATCCTACATTTTTGAGCGTAATTCGGGCTTTAGTACGGCTTACATAGGTTCTAGTAACCTATCTAAATCTGCCCAGACTGATGGTCTGGAGTGGAATATACGTGTTACAAATGTGGAGAATCCTCATATTATAAATGCTGCGCTTGCCACTTTTGATATTTATTGGAATAGCCACAATTTTGAGGATTATCGTGAGGGAGGTATAGAGAAACTTTACAAGGAATTACAAAAGGTGCGTGAGCCCCAGCTTGCCACCGATGTCCTGGCCAAGTATACTATTCTGCCTCATCAAAAACAGATATTGGATAGGCTCTCTGTTATGCGCGATTCTGGTATTAGCCGCAACCTTATTGTGGCTGCTACTGGTACGGGTAAAACGGTTATATCGGCCTTTGATTATAGGGTGTTTACAGAACAGACAGAGGGTACGCACCGCTTGCTTTTTGTGGCACACCGCGAAGAAATCCTTAAGCAATCACGCAGAACATATAGAAGCGTTCTACAGGATTCAAATTTTGGAGATCTGTGGGTTGGTGATTCGCGACCAAATAATGGTATTGATCATCTGTTTGTATCGGTTGCCACCTTTAACTCAAAGTTTGAGAGCATATTCCAAGTTCTTCCTTCTGACTATTATGACTACATTGTTATAGATGAGGCTCATCACCTGGTAGCTGATAGTTATAGAGAGATTCTCACTCACTTTACACCTAAGCTCTTAGTGGGTCTTACTGCTACTCCTGAGCGTATGGATGGGGTGAGTCTTTTGCCTGATTTTGATAATCAGATTAGTGCAGAGATTCGTTTGCCCAAGGCGCTGGACGAGGGTCTGTTAACACCTTTCCAATACCTCTGCATAAGCGATGACACAGATCTCACGGACGATGACTTGATGCAAGGTGACCGTTATGTGGCCACAAAGCTTACCGAAAAGCTTTGTAACCGTGAGCGAGTGGGGCTTATTATTAACCGCTTGCAGTATTATCTTGCCGATGAGCATAAGTGCCGTACTCTGGGATTCTGTGCTACAAAGAAACATGCTCAGTACATGGCCGAAGAGTTCCAACGGGTTGGCCTAAAAGCTGCGTATCTGACTTCCGATAACGATAGTGAGCGCCAAAGCCTTAATAGGCAACTTGCAAAGGGCGATATTAACTACCTTTTTGTGGTGGATATTTTTAACGAGGGTGTGGATATTCCTGCTGTTGATACGGTTTTGTTTCTACGTCCTACAGAGTCATTGACAATATTCTTGCAGCAGTTAGGTCGTGGTTTGCGTCTTTATCCGGGCAAACAGCAATTGACTGTTTTTGATTTTGTGGCTCAGCTCAACCATAAATATGATTTTGCAAGTCGTTTCCGCAGCCTTCTTACACGTACAGACAAGAGTGTTGTGGACCAGGTAAAGAATGGATTTACGCTGTTGCCGCATGGATGCACTATTCACATGGAAGAGAAGGCCCAGGAATATGTACTTCAGAATATAAAGGCCGCTATTTATAATAAGACCCGACTGGTTAAGGAACTTAGAACATATACACATACACCTACGCTGGCTGAGTTTATAGAGAATAATGGTCAGGATATACGTTTAATTTATAAGAGTGGCAACTGCTGGTCTAGTTTAAAACGTGAGGCTGGAATGTGCAGCTACGTTGATGATGACAATACCAAGCGTTTTACAAAAGGAATAAGCAACCTAGTTCACATAAACTCTGTTCCGTACCTTAATTTTATCCGTAAAGCTATGTTGGCTAATGGGAATATTAGGTGTAATGATGAACGTGAGGAGACGTTTGCCTTGATGCTCTATTATAGCCTATTTATAGACAAGATTAGCAAGGTAGGTGTTAGTAGTATTACCGATGCTTTAAACCGTTTGGCCAACTATCCCGAGTTTGTACAGGAGGTGCTTGAACTAATAGATTATTTGCTTGCAAATCTTGAGATAAAGACATTCTCAGTAGGAGAGGGACTGCCCATTAGCCTAGAGCAATATGGTTGCTACACTCGTGAAGAGGTTTTTGCAATATTTGGCCGTCAAACAGCCGATAAGCGCATGCAGGGCTCAGTAGCCGGTGCTTTTAATATTGACGAGCTCAACACAGAGCTGTTCTTTGTTACGCTTAATAAATCCGACAAGGATTACTCGGCCCAAACCATGTATAACGACTATGTGGTTAGCGAGGATGAGTTCCGATGGGAGTCACAGAATAACGATTCACATCAGGGTAAGGGTAGACGTTTTGTAGAACAAAAACAGAACGGCAAAAAATTCCTGTTATTTGTGCGCGAGAACAAGACCGACGGCTATGGTAATACTTGTCCATTTATCTGCTTTGGTCTGGTTGATTACATCCGCTCCAAGGACGATAAACCTATGAAAATCAACTGGCGTATGCATCACCCCATACTGCCCCAATTCCTTAATGCCGTTTAATCATCGTCCCCGCAGTGTGGTAGGTACGTATTCAGTCGCATTATCGGCCTATAGATAAAGGCTTTCTTTGGGAGGACTACGTATTCCGGAGCATTGTCGGCCACCCTGCGGAATCACCTGCAGGAATCAGGCGTCGCGCATGCATTTCCGTAAGCACAGTCAAGATTCCCGCCCAGGTTTTTCTTACATTGTCCTCCTCCCGCCTGTAAATTTACACCAGATTCATGATAATATAGCTCAAAGAATACTAAAGCCCCTGCAATAGCACCCATGCCGTTGTAGGGGCTTTTCTTCTTCCCGCAGGTGCGGTGGTATTGTATTAAAGTCTACGCTATGTAGCGCAGGTTTTGTATATTTGCCATAAAAGCAGCAGTATGTGTAACAGAAAGACAATCCAGGTAGTGGCGGCCGTAATAATACAGGACGGCAAGGTGTTTGCCACGCAGCGCGGTTACGGCCAGTGGAAAGACTGGTGGGAGTTCCCGGGAGGTAAGATAGAGCCGGGCGAGAGCCACGTAGAGGCCCTGGAGCGCGAGATGCGTGAGGAGCTGGCCACACAGGTAAGGGTGGGGCGCCTGCTCACTACGGTGGAGTATGACTACCCACAGTTCCACCTTACCATGCACTGCTATCTGTGCACTGTTGTAGAGGGCCAGCTGTTGCTGCTGGAGCATGAGGACGCGCGCTGGCTAGCCATGACCCAGCTGGACAGCGTGCAGTGGCTCCCGGCCGATGTTGCTGTGCTGGAGTGCCTTAGGAGCGGGACATGATGCGGCCGGCAAGTCCGCCAAAGATAATCTGAATAGGGCCGTCACTGACCGGCTGCCAGAACTTGACCATGTCTGTAAGCTCGTTGGGGAACACGTACTCTGGCAGACCGCAGCCCCAGTCTAACTGACAAGCCTTGAACTTGAGCTGGTTGTTAATGTAAATGGTGCCGGGGTTGGAGCAGTTCATATCTGACGGATCAAAGTAGAAGTACGGCAGTCCGTAGTGAGACGCACACTGAGACAGCAGCACATTGTCCTGAGCCTGGCCCGTGCTGAGGGCTTGCTTGAGGGATGCGTCTATGAGCTCGGCCAGCTGGCCCTCTGAGAGATTGCTGCTAATTTGCTCATTGAGCATTACGGGCTGCGATATATTGCCAAAAAAACTGCTGTCTATGCCGTCTATGCGGTCACGCAGATCGGCCACAAACAGGTATTTTAAATCCTTGTCATGCTTAAGGCGTGTGCTGAGTGCCTGTGCGGCTATGGCTGTGAGTATGGCGTTTGTGCCGGCCTGGTAGTTCTCTTTAATGCGGCTAATATCCTCCTGCAATACCTCTATGGTGTAAGTGCTCTTAATCATGTTGTTACGGAACAGGTTCCAGAGCATCTTAATGAGCTGCTTGCCTTTCATGGTGAGCCAGCCTTTCTGCTGTACCTGGCTCAGGGTCTGCTCCTTGGTGAGTGAGTCTGGGGCGGGAATAAGGCTCTGGTTCACGGTCATGGGCTCAATGGGTTCTCCCTTGCAGACCGATGCCCACTGGCCAACGAGCCTGTAGAATGTAGTGCCGTCCATTATGGCATGGGCGCACTGAACGTAGAGAATGGCACCGTCCCTGAGCTGTGCAAGCACTGCACTGAATGGCGCTGCCTGGCCGCTCTTGAATGCCTTAATGTTGTATGGTTTTACCAGTGACCACACGGCCTGATTGCCTATAAGGTCGGCAATGGAGCGGTCCTCCATGCTCACTGTGGTAAAGGGCAGGGGCTCTGTGCTGTCCGGGTTCCAGACCATGGATTTCTGGCTCTCCACATACCGTGCGCCCAGTATGGGGTAGTGGGCCTGCAGCTCTGTCAGAGCTTTCTGCATGGTGGAGAAACTGGGAGTATGCCTGTATATCCATGCGCCTTTTATAGTCATGTTCAGCGAGAAGAGGTCAAAAGATGTTAGATGCCATGTGTTCATTGTGTATGCATTTTTTTAAGCCAATGCAAAATTAGTGTTTCTGCCTTTAAATGGCCTATTTTTGGTATCTTTGCAGCGCTTATTTAGATAAAGTTCAAAATGGACAATATACTGTTGCTTCAGTTTAGCTCAATGCTTATTACGGCCCTGCTGGTCATGATGCTGACTGTGGGCCGCGCACATCTCAATAATCCGGAAAGCCACTATGAGACATCGCGCTGGCTGCTGGTAATGGCTCTTGTGGTATTATCGGTCCATTATTTGTTGCAGATGCTGTTTGGATTCCGTGCCAAGGGCGACGATGTGGGAGCCGTAGTGAACATTCTGTTCTACGCGCCGTCATCGTACCTCATGTCTTACTCTATCATTAACCTGGCCAGCGGTAAGAAATATAAGCGCCGATACCTTATAACAAGCATATCGTTCTACACGGCCATTCTGGCATCGTTCATTGCCGGACTAAAGATCTACGGCACGCTGCACATGAGGGTTCCTATGTATATTATGGGCCTGCTGTTCTTTGTGAGCCAGGTGATTGCCATCATGGACCCGCTCAAGGAGACAAGGCGCATACGTGGCACGCTGGAGAGCGACACGTCGGGCGACCTTAGTAACTACAACCGTTTTATGCGTACGGGTAACACGCTGCTTTTCCTGTTTGGCATTATGGTGCCGGTCATAATATTCTCGCGCAAGCTGCTGTTTGTTATTGGTCCGCTGTTCCTGCTGTCATTGGTGGTGCATGCCATTGGTTTTCTGTGCCTGGGCTTTAACATGAATCAGGTGACCGATGTCCTGACTGCCAACGAGGATGCATCGGCCCCCTACAGCGATGGACCAGAGGTGGATGACCTCCACGATGTTGTGGTTATTCCGCAGGAGCAGAAGGACCGTATTGCCAGGGTGCTGGATGCGTGGGTAGATAAGGGCGGTTTTACTGTGGCCGATGTCTCTCTGGACAAGCTGGCCCGTAAGATTGACGAGCCGTCGCGCGTGCTGAGCCAGTTCATTCAGAATGAGTACGGCATGACGTTCCGTATATGGCTGTCCAAGATCAGGATTGATGAGGCCAAGCGCCGTCTGGTGGACAGTCCCGATTCCAAGATTGAATCCATTGCCGAGGATTGCGGCTTTACGTCACGCAGCTATTTCCAGAACCTGTTCAAGGCTGAGACGGGTCTTACACCGCGTGAGTGGCGCTCCAAGATGTGTGGCCTGTAGCTCCCCCTCCCGCCCATTTGTCTGACTAAACAAATACTGAACATGAATAATGTAAAATCCATAAAGGAAGAGGTACTGGAGGGAAAGGTCCTGGAGCTGTTGCAGCAACTGGTGACGGACTTTTCCATGGATTCTCTGCCCATAGAAATTGTAAAGACTATTCTGGCCGACCAGGAGATTCAGGCCATTCATGATTACGCAAATATTGTGTCTATTACCCGGCTTGGATTTAACGACCACGGCCCCGTACACATGAAAACGGTGTGCTATAATGCGCTTAAAATGATACGTATTCTCCATGAGGCAGGTGTGCAGACCAGCCTGGAGCAGGAGGATGCGGGGAATTTCTCCGACAGTGTGGCGGCTGTGTGCATAGCCGCCCTGCTGCACGATGCCGGAATGACTATTGCGCGCAAGAACCACGAGCTGTACTCGGGAATAATGACTTTCCAGAAAATCAGGGAGATCCTGGCCCAGGCACTGCCCAATGATGTGCGTAGGCGTACCGTGATCCAGTCCATGGCCCTGGAAGGCATAATTGGTCACATGACTACAAACCCCATCCATTCCATAGAGGCGGGCCTTATACTTATAGCCGATGGTTGCGACATGACAAAGGGCCGTGCGCGCATTCCCATGGAGATCCCAAGCAAACCGGCCGAGGGCGACATTCACAAGTACTCTGCTAACTCAATTGAGAAAGTAAGGATTCTTCATGGTTCAAAGCGCCCAATCAAGCTGGAGGTCCACATGAAATCCGAGGTGGGCTTTTTCCAGGTAGAGGAGGTGCTCATTCCCAAGATTCAGTCCAGCCCCGCCAAGCACCTGATAGAGCTCTACGCTGGCGTTGAGGGCCAGGACCTTAAGTGCTATATCTAACTGCTGTGGAGGCGTATGTCGCATAGGTCTCTTTGTGGTACTACCTTGCGATTTGTAAATAAAAATGTAACTTTGCCCGGTGTAATAAGAAAGCTGTTATGAAAGATAAACTGATTGCGTATTGTGGACTGGACTGCGGAACATGTCAGGCTAGAATGGCTACGCTGGCCAATGACGATGAACTTAGGAAGGAGGTCTCCCGCAAGTGGTGCCAGATGAACAATACGGACCAGATCACTCCAGAGACCATTAACTGCATGGGCTGCAGGGCCGATGGTATAAAGTTTGCGTACTGTGATTTTATGTGTCCTATACGTAAATGCGCGGCTGGCAAGGGATTGGAGACCTGTGCCGATTGCAGCGAGAAAGCCGTGTGCCACAAGCTGGACCCATTCCGCACCAATGAGCAGGCCGCCGCAAACCTGGGCCTCTGATCACAAAACACGCTGCCTCTGCTTTATTGGCCCTATTAGGTTTTATTGACCATTTTTCCGCCAGAGATGGAAACGCGGGGATGCGCTGTGGGCCTTGTGAGCGGGGTTGGCGTTTCTCAGGGGCGTATTTTGGTGGGGTGAGAAACGCGAGTGCCCTCTGTGAGCCTTGTGAGCTGGGTCCTTGTTCCCGTCTTTGGCGGAGATTGGCAAGATCAGCGAGAAAAGGCAAGATCAGCAAGAATAGGCGAGAGATCAGGGAGAATAGTGCCGCAGCAATGATTATTCCCCGATGCCAGCGAATTTGTTCATGCCACGGATCATGTGGCGCAGTGAGCCTACCAGCTCCTGGCTTTCCTGCAGTATGTGGATGGTCAGAAGCAGTGTGTTCAGGTTGGTCGTTCCGCTCTGGATGCTGTCCATGACTCGCTTGCGGTCGTCAGAAATCTGCTGCTGGACGGCTGTGCAGTCGTTACGAAGGTCTTCTGCATGGGTAAAGTCGCCAGTCTGGAGCATGGTGAGTGCACGGCCATAGATTTCCAGCACAGAATCCTTTACCTTGATGAAATCCTTGTGATACGCTTCTGGTAATGGCAGGAAGCTGTTGCCAACGTGCTCGCGCAGTGGTTCGTTTATTCTCTTAAGGCAATAGAGCATTTGCTGGCATGAATTGATGCCCAGGAAGTACCATGTGTTGCGGCTTATCATCTGCATTGGGTCAAGGCGCTGCATGGTCAGGATTTCCTGCTTGCGCTGGCGCTTGAGTGATTTGCGCTCCTCATCGATGAGCGTTGTGGCGCGGCGCAGTGGCTGGTAATGTTCGTTCAGGAATGCATCTGTCATGCTGCCGTATGTATCAATCACGAATTTGAGGCGCGATGCATTGCCGCTGCTTATATGTTCGCAGAGTAGTCTCCAGATTACGGTTTTGTCCTTGGCTGCAAGTATCTGCATGAAGATTGAATCATCTGTACTTGCAGCTGGCTGAGGCTTCCTGAGGTTGCTGCGTACAAGCAGGTAGATGGCAAGGGCTATGGCAAGAGCCATGGCTATGTAACTGCCAAAGTACATGGTGTTTGTAAGGAAGAAGCTGAAAATGAATGCCACGCCAGCCGTGATGAACCAGCCGCCTATTACGCTCAGGACGCCGGTAATACGGAACACGGCCGATTCACGGCTCCATGCACGGTCAGCAAGCGATGTTCCCATGGCTACCATGAAGGTTACGTAGGTGGTTGAAAGCGGGAGTTTAAGACTGGTGCCGATGGCTACCAGAAGGCCTGCCAGTACAAGGTTGACTGCAGCGCGGATCTGGTCAAAGGCTGCTCTCTGCGGCAGTTTCATCTCTTCACTGTTGAAACGGGTGTCAATCCAGTGCAGTATGCTGTCAGGAATGATACGGGCCACGAACTTTGAGGTTGCGTTGCTGTTGCGTACCAATGAACGGGCCACTGGTGACGAGCCGAACATTTCATCGCCCTCACTCTGGCGGCTCAGTCCAACGCTGGTCTCTACTACATTCTGGGCTTTCTTTGAGAAGATGAGCGACAGAACCATTACAACACCTGCAAGTATCAGGAATATTGTTGGAGTGTGTGCGCTTTCCATGAGCGAGCCCATAAGGAATGCATCGGGATTACCACTGCCATGTGCCGTATAATCCAGGTATGCATCGAGCCCCGTAAGCGGTACGCCCACAAAGTTTACAAGGTCATTACCGGCAAAGGCCATGGCCAGGGCAAAGGTGCCAAGCAGCACTACGAACTTGAGGACTGGCAGTTTGAGCGCACTCAATGCGGTCATGATTATGCTGAACACCAGCACGCCTCCACCAAGTATGTACCATGTGTTGGCGTTGATGGCCTGCTTGAGTTCGGCCGACATGAATGAGCTGCCTTTGAGTCCGTTGATAAGCAGGAACCAGATGATGCTGGTTACGGCTATGCCCGCAAAGATGCCTATCTTGAGTGAACTGGATGTGAGTCCTTCCATGTGCCCGTTATAGGCTGTTGTCTTGCCGTTCACCCTGTAGGTAAAAGAGAAGACCAGTCGGCTTATCCACATGACAACCGTACCCACCGCAAAGGCAATGGCTACGGACAGGAAGATACCCATTATTACACTGATGGCTTTTTCCGTATTCAGAAGGTTACCAAGTCCCAGCAGTGTGCCGTCAGCAGCAGTTGCTCCGTGGGCAAGCTTGAGTATTGCTATTGCAAAGGCACCGCCCAGGAGTTCAAAGACCATGCTGACGGTGGTGGATGTAGGCATGCCCAGGGTGTTGAATACATCGAGCAGGATGACATCGGTCACCATTACGGCCAGGAACACGCAGATGACCTCATAAAAGCTGAAGTACTGCGGGGTCATTATTCCGTGACGGGCCACGTCCATCATGCCGTTGCTCATGGCTGCACCGGCAAATACGCCAATGGCGGCTACCAGCACTATGGTCCGGAACTTGGCCACCTTGGCTCCGATGGCGGAATTGAGAAAGTTGACTGCATCATTGCTTACTCCGACCACAAGGTCAAATATTGCCAGTACGCAGAGGAATATTACTATTGCCAGAAAGATTGTATTCATTGCTCAGAGTGTTAGATAGACCAATAATCCTATAAACAGAATTGCTACTGTGAGGCGGAAATACTCGTAATACCGCTGGATTTTTCTTGCTTTTTCCTTGTCCATGATTTTATGTTTTTACGGCCGCAAAAATCCATTGTGGCTGTTTCAGTTTGTTTGCAAAAATGTTTCAATACGGTTACACGGGGTATTTCCCGGCGTCTGTAACAAGTCTGTAACATCTTTGAAACACCTTTGCCATGAATTTAAAACCAAACAGACACAGATGGACATTTTCCTGAACTTCCTGTCGCTGGCAGGTTCCCTTGGACTTTTCCTGTATGGAATGAAGACCATGAGTGAGGGGCTTGAGAAATTTGCCGGTGACCGCCTGCGCAGCATACTGGCAGCAATGACTAAGAACCGATTCATGGGTGTGATGACTGGTATACTGGTTACAGCGCTCATTCAGTCTTCATCGGCCACCACGGTAATGGTTGTGTCTTTTGTGAATGCGGGTCTTATGAACCTTGCCCAGTCTATTGGCGTGATCATGGGTGCCAACATTGGTACTACGGTAACGGCCTGGATTATATCGGCCATAGGTTTTAAGGTGAACATTGCAGCGCTTGCATTGCCGCTTCTGGCTTTTGGTATTCCACTTATTTTCAGTAAACAGAACAAACGCAAGTCCATTGGAGAGTTCATCTTTGGATTTGCGTTCCTGTTCATGGGACTGAGTTTCCTGCAGAAGGCGGCAACGGATCTGGACATTGGGTCCATGACTGCAAGAATGCTTGCAGGCCTGGCCGACGGAGGTTTCCTGACCATCATACTGTTTGTTTTTGTAGGTACCATTGTCACCATGCTGGTTCAGGCATCGGCCGCAACAATGGCTATTACACTGATGCTGTTTGACATGCAGATTCCCGGGTTTGGTCTTGAGCAGGCTGCCGCACTTGCTATGGGACAGAACATTGGTACTACCATTACGGCTGTAATGGCATCTATGACGGCTGGCACCCAGGCACGCAGGGCTGCTTTGGCTCACATGTTCTTTAATGTGTTTGGCGTGGTGGTTGTGCTGCTTATTTTCTATCCTTTCTGCAATGCTGTGAACTGGTTTGTGGAGGATGTGCTTTCTGCCGGAAACAATGACCTGTTCAAGCTGTCTATGTTCCACACTGCATTCAACATTTTCAACACGGTGCTGCTCATTGGATTTGTGCACCAGATTGAGAGTCTTGTGTGCAAGCTGCTCCCGCTCAAGGAAGAGCCTGAGGATAAGGGACTTAAATACATATCGGGCGGTCTGTTCTCTACTGCCGAGCTCTCTATGCTGCAGGCCAGGAAGGAGATTGTTCTGTTTGCGGAGCGATGCCAGAAATCTTTTAAATATGTGCTGGCCATGCGTGCAAATGATGACCATGATGACAACTACCAGGAGCTCTTTACCAAGGTGGAGAAATATGAGGGTATTACCGATAATATGGAGTATGAGATTGCCCACTACCTGCAGAGGGTGAGCGAGGGGCGTCTGTCCGATGATGCCAAGCGTCAGGTACAGCGCATGCTCCGTGAGGTGGATGACCTGGAGAGCATTGGCGACTGCTGTTTCTCGCTGGCACGCACGCTGAGCCGTATGCATGACAACTGCAAGGATCCGTTCACTCCTGAGCAGTTTGAGCAGATTACCAAGATGGAAAGGCTTGTGGCCGATGCCTTGGACCAGATGACCCAGACCCTGCAGCAGCCCGAGGGCGAAGGACATGATATAGCCCGCAGCTATGACCTGGAGAGCCAGATCAATGAACTGCGGACCAAGGTGAGGGATACAAACCTGCAGAACATTGCTGCCGGCATGTACGACTACAAACTGGGGGCTTTCTACATTGACTACATAAACGGTCTTGAGAAACTGGCCGATTACATTATCAATGTAGTTCAATGCAAGGCCCGCCAGACCAGGGTTTAATAATTTTATGCCTATTTTTGAATCGTGATTATAAACTTGCATGAGACAGCACATCCTTATAGTAGATGACGAGCCGGATATTTGTGAGATCCTGCGTTTTAACCTAGAGATGGATGGGTTTGAGGCCGATGTGGCCGAGAGCGCCAGTGATGGGCAGAAAGTGCTTGACAGCAAGCCGGTTGACCTGATCCTGCTGGATGTTATGATGACTCCAAAATCTGGATTTGAATGGGCCCGCGAACTAAAGGCCAATCCGCAGACCGCAGGCATTCCAATTATTTTCTGTACTGCAAAGACCATGGAGGAGGATCTTCTGCGCGGATTTGCCCTTGGAAGCGATGACTATATATGCAAGCCTTTCCGCATAAGTGAGGTAAAGGCCCGTGTAAGGGCTGTCCTTAGAAGGACGCAGTCAATCAACACTATACAGTATGAAGGGATTGTGCTGAACCTTGACAGCAAGGAATGCACGGTGGATGGGGAGAAGACGTCTTTTACCAAGCTTGAGTTTGAGCTGCTGGCGCTGCTGCTCTCCAAACCGGGGCAGGTGTTCTCACGTGAGCAGATCCTGCAGACGGTATGGCCGTCCGATGCCATTGTGCTGGACCGCACGGTCGATGTAAACATTACACGCATAAGAAAGAAAATTGGGCGCTATGGTGAGTGCCTGCGCACAAAATTCGGCTACGGCTATATTTTTGGAAAATAATGGCTACGCGTATTACAAACAAGATCTTTATAGGAGCCACCGTTCTGGCCAGCCTGTTTACGCTGTTCTTTGGTATTTACGAATACCAGCGTGAGCATGCTTTCCGTGCCGATATACTGCACTCGCAGCTGCAGCTCAACAACTACCGTTGGCTGGAAGGGGCGGGCGACAGTACGATACGTGTTACCGTTACAGACACGCTTGGTAATGTGCTTTCTGACTCAGAGGAGAGGGACATTACCCACATGGGCAACCATCTGCAGCGTGAAGAGATACAGAAGGCGCTCAAACAGGGTAGCGGGTACGCCATAAAGCGTGCATCCGAGACCAATGGAGAGAAATACTTCTACTCTGCCACGCGGTTTGATGACAGGATTGTGCGTTCATCGGTCCCTTATTCGGCCGAGCTGACGTCTTCTCTTACCCATGACTACACTTTCCTGTATTACACGGTTGGTATTTTTGCGCTGATTGCCATTGCAGTCTATTTTAGGTACCGATACGAACACAGCGAGCGGGAAAAGCAGCGCATTAAGCGTCAGCTTACCGAGAATGCGGCCCATGAGCTCAAGACTCCGGCTGCCACCATAGAAGGGTATCTGGAGACTCTGGTATTGAATGCGTCCATGCCGCAGGACAAGCGTCAGGAGTTCCTGGAGCGATGCTATGCACAGAGCCGCCGGATGAGCTCGCTGCTGGCCGACATGAGTACGCTTACACGCCTGGACGAGGCCCATATTTCTAGACCGCAGACCATGATAGACGCTGCCGCAATTCTGCACCAGATAGCGGCCGAGACAGGTTCCCAGTTCAGCCAGGAGGGCATACAACTGCAGCTGTCTATTCCGGAATCAATGCCTATGACGGGCGATGCATCGCTCGTATTTTCCATGTTCCACAACATCTTTAGCAACACTCTTGCCTACGCTACAGAGGCTACCTATTTCAAGGTGCAGGCCAAGGTTTATACTGACCGCTACCAGTTTACATTCATTGATAATGGTGCCGGTGTGCCAGCCACTCATCTATTACACATCTTTGAGCGCTTTTACCGCATTGACAAGGGCCGTTCACGACGTCTGGGCGGTACAGGGCTTGGACTGGCCATTGTAAAGAACATTGCCCTGCAGTACGGAGGAAGCGCCACCGCAGCCATCACCCCAGGTGGCGGACTGACCATTTCCATTGAGGTCAGCAAGAACATTTGAGTACTTCCGCTTTCTGGTCCAGTTTGGCGCAAATTCTTGGTTGGGGTTGGTTATCAAATCTACAATATGCCTATCTTTGCGGCTATGAAAAAATATCTTACATATTCGGTGGCCGTGTGCTTGTTCTCATGGGCTGTTTTTGGAGTTGCGTTTCTCGCATTAGGCGGTAGTTTTCAATCTAACAGTGTCCTGCTCACGCTTATCAAGGCTGTGTATATGCTGTTCCCTATGTTAGTGGCGGGTGCTATTCAGCTCATAAACAAGGAACCGTTCCGTAGCACGGAATTGCTTACATTCAAGATTAACTGGACGTGGCTTGCGGCACTTGTGCTGCCTGTGATTGCCGTTGCTGTATGTGTGTTGGTATCGGCCCTGTTTCCAGGGGTTAGGCTTCATTTTGGGGCTGACCAGATGATCAGTATGCAGGGGCTTGACGATGCTATGGCGGCATCGGTCCAGGAACAGTTGTCCAGCATGCCACCTGCTGCGCTGATTGGTGCTACTGTTATAAGCGGCCTGATATCGGGCTGTACAATCAATGCCGTGTTTGCGTTTGGCGAGGAATATGGCTGGCGTAACTACATGGTGAGCGTTATGGAGGGCATTGGGTTCTGGAAGAAGGCCATGGTTATAGGTTTTGTATGGGGTATATGGCATTTCCCGCTCATACTTCTGGGCCACAACTACCCACAGCACCCGGTTCCTGGAGTGGCGCTGATGTGTGTTTTCTGCATTCTGACGGGCATTATTGAGCTTTACCTGGTACTCAAATCGGGTTCAGTGTACCCGGCTGCAATCTTTCACGGCACCATAAATGCACTGGCTGCTCTGGTTCTGCTGCTCGTGGAGGGTGGCAACGACATTACTATAGGTATGACCGGCATGGCTGGTTTTATAGCCCTGCTCCTGATCATAGCCGCCATCTGGATTTACGACCGATACATTTCCGCTGACCGGATTATGGGCTGAGCGCTGACGAGTGTCAGGCTCCGGGCTCGCGCAGGCAGTGCGGGAGTTTGCCTATGGCACGGTGGTGGGCAACGCATGCGCAGCACTTGCCGTGACGTGGGCATTCTTTTGGACAGGTGCACTCAAAATACTGGCTCTCGGCTACTGTTGTAGATCTGTGTGGGCAATTCATCTGTTGGGTTTTTAAGTGTTCAAATATACGGATTTTCTGCAGATGGTATGATCTGTATGGCACAAATCAGCTCCGTACGAGCGCCATCTCAAAGGCGTTCATAAAGTAGCCGTGCCCTATGGGGGCGTCCCAGCTTCTTATTACGCGGAACCCCAGGTGCTCGTAAAAGGCTCTGGCGCTGTTGGAACGGTTCACGTCCAGACGTATGGTATAGCCTTGTGGGTAGAGGCGTGCGGCCTGCTCCATGACCTGCTCTACAAGCAGCCTGCCGTAGCCCTTGCCTTTTATGCTGGGTAGTATGTAGAGCTTGTCCAGGTAGATGGTGCTGTTTTTTTGTTTCTGCCAGGGAAAAAGGGCTCAGATCTGCTCTACTGCCTGCAGGTAGTTTTTCATGTTGCCTGCTTTCCTGATTTTTTTCCATTGCTTGCGGTCCAGGAGTGGATCTGCGTTGTTATCGGGCTCAAAGTATTCCCAGAAGGTGCGCAGTTTTTGCCATTGGGCCGATTCTCCCGGAATGGTCTGGGCGTAGTGCTGCTGCAGCAGTGAGTGCATTTCCTTGACTTTCTGGATGATCTGGTCTCTTGGCCATTGGCACTCTGTGACATACTCGGCAGCCATCGATGGGCGGCTCAACATGTATCGGCCTACCATTACTCCGTGAAGGGTGGGGTATTGCTGCTGGAGCTTACGTATGTCCTGTGCGCTGCGAATGTCGCCATTGTAGATAAGGTTGTGACGGCACTGCTGCATGAATGCCTCAAAACTGACCATATCTACGCTGCCGCCGTATTGCTGCGATGCAAGCCTTGGATGGAGCGTTATGTGTTCAAGCGGCGTGTCGTTCAGGATGGGCAGTACCTGTTCCCAGTCTGAGGCCGATTCAAGGCCAAGCCGCATCTTTACCGAGAAACTGATTTCGGGATGGTTCTTTATGACCTGGCACACCTGAGCCACTCTGTCTGGGTCTGCCAGTATGCCGGCACCGCGTCCGTGGCGGGTCTGCAGTGGGAACGGGCACCCCATATTTATGTCTATGCGCCTGTAACCATTGTCAATGATGGTTCCGGTAAGCATCTGGGCCTCATTGCCATTTGAACAGATGATCTGCGGCACAACATTTACTCCTTGATTGAATTCGGGTTTTATGTCGCGCAGGTCCTTGGATCGGACTGTTCCGTGCTCAATCCTGAGGAACGGTGTGTAGTAACAGTCTACATGACCAAAAATCTGGTTGTGCAGCCTCCGGTATGCATCTTCTGTAAACCCTTGTAGCGGTGCAAAATGTATTGGTAATGGTTTCATTGATTCTGTCTATGTGACTGCACTTTAGGTTGGTAGGTTTTTGGTTGCCTGCTGCAAATTTAACAATCATCCGCGTTTGGGACATCTGGTCTGGATGTTTTTTAGCAGGTTGGCTGTTTGTCCGCGTTTGCCTATGCTGCCGCACGGTGTGGCATTTCATAGGAAAGATTTGTAATTTAGCGGTCGCAAAAACCTTATATAAGATCATGAGAAAATCATTCCTGTATATTTTGGTTTGCATCGGTCCACTTGATTGATGAATTTGGTGCCGATGACGTTAAGTCCATGGACGCAAACAATACATCGTGCTTTAATTATAGGGCCGCAACCGGTTCTACAAAACTGTCCAAACACGCTATGGGACTGGCAATTGACATTAATCCGGTGCAGAATCCGTATGTAAAGGACGGCACTGTGCTGCCGCTTTCAGGTGGGCAGTATAAGGACCGTAACAGCGGTCAGCCACACATGATTACAACTGACGACCTGTGCTACAGGCTGTTCACGGAGCACGGCTTCACTTGGGGCGGTTCCTGGCGCTCGGTCAAGGACTACCAGCACTTTGAGAAGTGAAAAATGACAATCCACACAATTATTGACAGGCTGGGTTTCTCAGAAGGCTACCGCCTGCTGTACTGCATTGCCTTAGGCTATCCAGACGAAGCCCCCGCTGCCAAACCTCGCAAAGAGGACAAAATCCGGTATGTTGAGTAAAGTCATAGCCATACTTAGGATGGTTTTGCAAAATTCTTGGCCACTGCAGACAATAATGGTAGTTTTTGCGGTATAAATATAAACGCAATTAAATTTATTCCCTATATTTGCGGATAAATTATATTGCGATTAAAATTAAATGCAGATGACATGGTTGACTATTATGAATATTCTGTACCAGAACTGATAAGACTGCTTGGGTCAAGATTCAAGGAGTATCGTCTGCGCAGCAACATGACTCAGAAGGATGTGTCTGACCAGTCGGGCATTACCATTACAACTATCCATAAGTTTGAAAACGGGGTATCTGGCAATATGTCGCTGGGTACATTCCTGTTATTGATGAAGGCAATAGGACAGATTGATGCTCTTGATGGACTGTTGCCAGAGATGCCGGCATCGGCTTACCTTATAAAGGATGACAAGAAAATTCAACGTGTAAGACATAAGAGACCATGATTACAGGATCGCTTAAAATAATGCTGTGGGACAGGGAGATAGGACGGTTGTCATGGGACAGCAGGAAGGGCGTTTCCTACTTTGAGTTCCATCCTGACATGATTGGAAACGAACTTGATCCATTTCCCCTTGTTGCTTCGACCAAGTCTCCTGCAAGCCACAGGCCTTATATGGGTGACAGGGAGACCAGGTTATACCGCAAGCTGCCTCCATTCCTTGCCGATTCTCTGCCTGATGCGTGGGGTAATCAGGTCTTTGAGTGCTGGCGTATGCAAAATGGCATTCCTGGACAGGAGATTACTCCATTGGACATACTTTCATTCATAGGCAAGCGTGGAATGGGAGCCCTGGAGTTCATTCCTGAATCATCGGGCATTAAGAAATCAGAACGGCTCAATCTGAAAGAGTTGACAGACTTGGCGCATAAAATCTTTACAGAACGTGAAAGCGTAAAGATAATGCCCGATGAGTCTCTCACCATGCAGTCATTGATAGCTGTTGGAATATCGGCAGGTGGTAGGCAGCCTAAGGCTATCATTGCCGTAAACCCTGAGACAGGGGAAATCCGCAGTGGTCAGATTGCTGGTCATAAGGGATTTGAGTACTGTATCCTGAAGTTTGGTGATCCGGAGCGTTCATCGGCTGAACTTGAAATGGCGTATTGCAGGATGGCAAAAGCTGCTGGCATTGATATGATGCCATGCCAGTTGATTGATGTTGATGGCAAGAAGCATTTCATGACACGCCGTTTTGATAGGGTCAATGAGAAAAAATTGCACATGCAGACACTTGCAGCCCTGTATCCCGATGCAGACAGCTATGAGAAATTACTTATGGTGTGCCGCAAGATGCGCTTGCCGGAATCTGCTCAGGAAGAAGTGTTCCGCAGAATGGTTTTCAATATCCTGGCTAACAATACTGATGACCATAACAAGAATTTTTCATTCATTATGGATGAGAATGGCCGTTGGCAGCTGTCGCCAGCTTATGATATGACATACATTTTCAATGTTGGAGGTTTCCTTCCAGAGACCATGCATTGCCTTATGATGCGTGGAAAACTTTCGGGCCAGACCATTGACGATGCCCTTGAACTTGCCAGGGATAATGGCATCAGTAAGGCTCCAACCATTATACGGGAAGTTGTTTCCGCCATACGTCAGTTCCGCACCTTTGCCCAAGAGTGTGGAGTGGGGCAACGGTGGATTGGCGCAGTTGAGGCTTGCCTGGACGGCCATTTGTCAGACTGGGGACTATTGCCATCTGACAGCAGGAACCTATCCATGAAAATTGATGGAATATTGTTTGAAAGAATCAGGATAGAACAAACCTATAGAGGTAATTACCATCTATTGTGTGAAACTCAAGGAAAACAACGAAAGTTCATAATTACCAAGAAGGCCGATGAATATTCTGTAATCCAGGAAACCGGTCTTTCTAATCTGTCAGAAGAAATACTCCGTGAGTTGATTCAGAAATACCTGTTGCGATGATTCTAAGATGTGCGTTATTTATTCTTCTTGTTCCAGGGACCAGTAGCCGCGTTTTGGGGAGTGGATTTTGCCGTCTTCCCTAAGGTGTTTCAGGGCCAGGTCAACCTCTTTGCGGTCCATGCCGAGCTGGTCTGACAGGGTGGCGCTTTTGACGGGTTCCTGCAGGCACTGCATTCTTTGCAGGACTATGTCACTGGCTTCCATGAAGTAGGGGTCATCATTGGGGTTGAACAGCTTGATGGCTATGGCGGCGCAGGCCTCGGCATCGGCTAGGGCATGATGGTGGTTACTTAGGTTGTAGCCGCATCGGTCTGCAATGATGTCTAGGGTATGTTTGCCGCAGGGCCAGACGCGCCTGGATTTCTGAAGCGTGCAATGGAACGTGTAGTCAGGGTAATCCATTTGGTAGCATTGGAATACGGCTTTCAGGCAGTTCTCGTCAAACGCCTTGTTGTGGGCAATGAGCGGCAGGCCTTCAATGAGCGGCGCAACCTGGGCCCAAACGTCAGGGAAAACGGGCGCTGTGCAGGTGTCGGCACTGGTCAGTCCATGCACTTGGGTGCACCAGAAGTTGTAATAGTCCGGCTCGGGCTTGATCAGAGAGTAGAACTTATCTGTTATCTGACAGTCTTTTACAATGACGATGCCCACTGAGCAGACGCTGGTGGGTTCGTTGTTGGCGGTCTCAAAGTCAATTGCTGCGAATGATTTCATTGAGTTTGGGTCAGGATAGGGCTCCGTACTTCAGTTCGTCTCCTTGGGAATTGTACTGCTTGCGCTTGCCGGTTGGTGGATTGGTCAGTGTGACGCGCACAATTGCGGTGTGGCCAAGGCTACGGGCTATTGAGGCGTCAAAGGCGTCCATGTGATTTGGCAGGAAGCGCTGGCAGATGGCGCGCAGTGCGGTAATCTTTTCAGCATCATCAGTTACGATCTGAGCAACGCCCTGTGCCATGGCTGACTTGAATTCCAGTGTGAAGCTACCGTCTTTGGGGCCTACGGTTGGTTTGCAGGTGGTGACGGCCGATAGCCAGACTTCGGGGTTGGCCTTGATAATGTCTAGTTTCTTGCCTTCCATGGCGCCGTGGAAGTAGAAGGTCTTGTCATCTGTGCGGGCCATGCTGAGTGGTACTGCGTACGGTGTGCCGTCGGCCTCGGTCATTGCAACGGTTATGTACGGTGCCTTGTCAAATATTTCGTATGCCCATTCGGCGGGCATTTCCCTGCTTGCTTTTCTCATTGTTTGAATTAAGTTTTATTCCCACTCAAAATTGTCGCGGCCGGCACCTATCTCAAAGTGGAGCTTGGCTATGCCCAGGTCCATCTTGGTGTATCCCATAAGGGAGAAGCCTTTGTCTGCCTTGACCTTGGGCTCATTGGTGACTAGCTGGATATCTAATGGTTGGGATGAATGTTAATGCACAAAAATACCTTAATTATTTGGATTTCCACAGTGTTGATAGGGCTGTTGTTTTTTTGTCTAATAGATAAAAAAAGGAGAAAAGATGATATATATGCAATTATTCGTATATTAGCAATATCAAACCTGATTAAGGCAGATATGCGGTTGTGGACTGCTGTCTGCCGCTTACTAACTAATTTGTGCTGTTTGTCATGGAATGGTTTTATTATCCTACAATTCCTCTTTTGGCTATATTTACCCATATAGTCCTGAACTACAAATATTGGATTGTCCAGGACTCCGTGAGCCCGGTGCGTGGATACAAGGGCTTCCTGATGACAGCCTTTGCATTTTTTGTGACCGATGTCCTGTGGGGTGTGCTTGGTTCAACGGGGAATAGCATGCTGCTGTACATTGATACAATGGCTTATTATCTTGCCATGGGGCAGACGGTGGTACTGGGATGTATTTACATATCGTCTCTGCTGGGTGCGGGGGAGAACGAGTCCAGGATTCTCTTGTCTGTAGGTGTAGGATTCTGTGTTGCGGAGACGCTCCTGCTGGTGGTGAATCTTTTTAAGCCTATTGTTTTTAGCGTTGACCAGGATGGTACCTACAGGACTTATGGGTTACGGTTCTATATCTATTTTGTACAGGTTCTTATGCTTGCCTACCTTACTGTGAGGTCCAGGATCATGGCGCATAGGTCCCATGATGCCGACAAGAACAGGTATATTGCCGTTTTCTGGTTTGGCTGTGTAATGGCGCTGGCTATAGTTATCCAGGTGGTATATCCTTTCCTGCCTCTGTATTCTATGGGTCTGATGGTGGTGCTGCTCATATCGCATGTGTATGTACAGGAAGCCGAGATGAAGTCCAGGATGAAACTGATGCAGGCTACCGTGAATCACTATTTTGTGTCTTACTACATTAATCTTAAGGAGAATAGTTTTATAGAGCTCAAGACCCTGAACTATATTCACGATGCCATAGGTGGACAGGGCGAGGCTAGCTCAGGTATTGATTATCTGTGCAATGTGCTCATTTCTCCGGAATACTCACGTGAGATGTATGAGTTCATGGATGTGTCTACGATTGCAGAAAGGATGGCGGGCAGGAAGTATCTGTCATTAAAATCCAAGGGCAGCATACAGGGTTGGATCAGAGCCTATCTGATTCCTGTGGACTGGGATGATGACGATAATCTGAACCGTGTGATCTTTGCTGTTAAGACCAGCCCTGCCCAGGTGGCGGCCGATGATTCGCAGGATGTGGATGATGCCAGGGAACAGCTTACTAACCAGCAGCTTGTGGAGATTGGTAAGCTTAATGAGAAGCTGGCCAATGAAAAGGAGGCCCTGGAGAGGATGGAGGGTATTCAGAGCCGTCAGAATGAGGAGATTGCCCAGCTCAATGAGGCACAGCAACAGACAAACGATATTATATCGTCTTTGGCGTATTCTTATGATTATCTGTCTTATATCTCTTTGGATGACGGTTCTTTTACTGAGCTGGAGAACAAGTTTACAGCCGATGAGGATTTCCTTAAGGGTATTGAGTGCAAGGATGCCAGGGAGTATTTTAAATATGTATGCAAATACAGGGTGGCCAATGATTTTGTGCCTTTAATGACCCAGTTTACTGATTTCTCTACCCTGAACAGCAGGCTCAGGAACAGCCAGGCTGTGGTCCTGCAGTACAAGAATCATAAGGGCGTATGGTTCATGCTGTCTTTTGTTGCTGCCGACCGTAAGGCCGATGGTACGCTGCAGCATGTTATCTGCTCGGCACGTATGATAGATGAGGAGATGCAGGCTCAGCTCAGGCAGCAGAGGATTGTGGATGAGAACATTGCATCTAACAAGGCAAAGACCAAATTCCTCCAGAACATGAGTCATGAGATACGTACCCCGCTGAATGCCATGTTTGGTTTTTCGCAGCTACTGGGTCTGCCCGACGGCTCCTGTACCCAGGAGGAGAAGGAGGAATACAACAGGTACATCCTGAACAGTTATAACATGCTTAACATGCTCATAGGCGATATTATAGATATTTCCGATGACGAGCATGGCAACTATAATGTGGAGCTGTCTCAAGTGGATGTGAACGCTATTTGCAACAGCTCCATTATGTCTGTTGAGTACAGGGTTCCGGCTGGGGTGAATATGTATTATACCCACGACATTGCAGATGGTTATTCCATTTATTCCGATGGCCGCCGCATACAGCAGGTTATAATAAACTTCCTTACCAACGCATGCAAGAACACCCGGAAGGGAGAGATTAACCTTCATTGCTCCGTAAACAAAGAGACACAGGTTATATCCTTTGCCGTGACCGATACAGGCATAGGTGTGCCACCCGAGAAGGCCGATGAGATCTTTGTGCGTTTCTCCAAGCTGGACCGATACACCCAGGGCTCAGGTCTTGGCCTGAATATCTGCATGATGGTTGCCGATAAGCTGAATGGCAGGGTGTTCCTGGATAAGTCTTACACCCAGGGCGCCCGTTTTGTGTTTGAGCTCCCTCTAAACTCAGACGCAGCTCAACAGTAATCCCTGAACACCCATTGGCGGGTAGGAGGGCCGGAGCATAGGTCCTAGAGAGGCTTTAGAATGAGATGGTCATGGTACCGCCAAACGCAAGGTCGTTCTGCGGGGAGAATGACATGGATGGGTTGAGCGAGAACTTGGCGCTCTTCTGGACGGGCAGGCGGTTGTAGGTTTGGCGAACCCAATCCAGGCGTTTGTTACCAATACCGCGGAATATGCATCCAAGGCAGATGAGGGCATCGGCCGGTATAGCCAGTACCTGTGCACCGGTAAGGAATCTATTAGCCCTGTTCTCATCGGCACTGGGAGTAGTAGAATAATCAATGCTAGCCAGGATATTGAAGGCCGATCCAATCATATAAATGGTTCCTGCGGCACAGATAACTCCAGCAAACATGCATTTGTTTCCTTTCCTTACCTGACGTGTGGCCGATGACATGGTCTCAAACAGCTCAGTGCCGAGTATGTTCCTTAACTCCTCTGGGGTGTTGTAGGTGTTGTCGCTCCAGTAGAGTTCTCCATCACGTTTGGCTATTGTGCGGGTATCGGGCCTTGCAGTTGGAATTCCTTCCACGGTGGCTATCTTGACCTTTTCCATCTTTGAGACCTGGTCCATGGGGAACACAAACACACTGCCGTCATTTGTCTGGAATTTTAAGGTCTGGTCTGGTATGAGCTCAAGGAAGGAGCCTTTTATTACGCTTCCGTTATTCATGTAGAGCACGTCGTTCTGGGCATGTGCCATATACATACAGATGAGTAATAATGAGAGAGTTGCAAGGCGTTTCATGTTTGTTCTGCAGATGGTTTACATGTAGCTGCAAATATATGCATATATTTTGGATAGACAATGAGTCATCCTCCCCGCTCAGTCTGTGACCTGGGTGCAGTCAAATCCTACCTCTTCTACGGCCTTGCAGATGTCCTGCGGATTGGCTGTTCCCGTACTTGTAGGTGTGGGTTGTGCTGCGGTCTAGTATTTTGTCAAAGTCATACTTGTTCATAACGGTTCTATGTCAGTGGGTGGATATGGTCAGCTTGCTGTTCCTGAGTCCAGGACCTTTTACGGTGAGGGTGGAGGAGCCTGTCCTGGCGGTGCTCTGCAGTACTATGACCAGCTGTCCGTGGAAGGCTTTCATGGTGGGCTGGGTAAAGATCTCTGTGGAGGTGGCATTGCCATTGCAGCAGCTGTTGAATGCTACGGATGGTCCATCTACGGTAAAGCTGAGCTGCTGGTCTGCATTGGGGCACAGGTTGCCGTCCTTGTCTACTATGCGTGCTGTTACAAAGGTCAGGCTGGGGCAGTCCAGTGCATGGCCCTGTGCATCGTATGGGGTGGCGGGCATCTCCGTGCGGTCTGCTATGAGCTCTATATGGTGGGGCTTGCCGGCTGTGACTACAAGCTGCTCGGCTGCCTTGTTGCCAAGTGAGTCATAGGCTACAACCCTGAGCTGGCCTGGCTCGTAGACTACATCCATCCAGCGCAGGCGGTATCGGTCCAGACGGTTATTATGTGCATTGGGATTGGCAAATGTGGAGTAGCCGCCCCAGGGGTTGCGCTCCTGTATGCGGTCGGATTCATACTGCTCCAGGGTGAGGTCGGTGTGGCGCAGGCGTCCCTGGCTCTTGCCGTTCACAAACAGCTCGGCCTCGGGGTAGCTGGTGTAGCAGAACACGGGTGTTACCTCTCCCTCACGGCCCTCCCAGTTCCAGTGGGGCAGCAGGTGCAGGGTTTCCTGTTCCGGGGCCCAGTGGGTCCTATACAACCACATGCGGTCCTTGGGTAGTCCGGCCAGGTCATATATGCCAAAATAGCTGCTGCGTGATGGCCAGTACTCATCATAGGGAGTGGGTTCTCCAAGGTAGTCAAATCCGGTCCACACAAACTCTCCAATTACCCAGGGCAGCTTGTCCTGGTACATCCAGTCATCATCGGGCAGGTTACTCCAGATGCAGGACTCAAGGTCGTAGCTGGATACCTGGCCGTCTGGGTAGGCGGTTCCGTGCTCTTCTGTTACGGGGAACTTATACTCGCCACGGCTGGATACGGTAGATGCTGTCTCCGTACCAAGCACAATGCCCTTGGGGGAGTTCATGTATCCTTCATGATAGACGTGGAGGCGGTAGTTAAAACCAGGCACATTACTTTCCTGCCAGGTTCCAACTCTGATGGATGCTGTGCCCTGGTCCATGCCCTGGGTGCAGGGACGTGTGCCGTCAAGCTCATGGACAAGGTTCTGCATCTGGCGGGTGTAGTTGAGTCCGCTCACGCTGCCCTGCTCCGACACTTCATTTCCTATGCTCCACATTACTATGCTGGGATGGTTGCGGTTTACGAGCACAAGGTTGGTAAGGTCACGTTTCCACCATGGCTGGCTGTCTGGGGTCTCTTTCTGGTTAAAGAACAGGCTGTAGCCGTTACGGACCTTGGGGCTGGCCCACATGTCAAAAGACTCGGCCATGACGAGCATGCCCATCTCGTCACAGATGTCCATCTGCCATGGGGCGGGCATGTTGTGGGCGGTACGGATGGCATCGGCTCCCATCTCCTTGAGCAAGCGTACCTGGCGTCGGAACGCATCCTTATTGAATGCCGATCCCAGAGGACCCAGGTCATGATGCAGGCATACGCCCTTGAACTTGCGTATCTGGCCGTTCAGCATGAATCCCTGGGCGCTGTACTCTATGGTTCTTATACCTACCTTGGTCTCCAGGCGGTCAAGCACCTGGCTGCCAAGCATGAGCTCTGTTACGAGTGTGTAGAGGTATGGGTGCTCGGGGCTCCACAGGCTGGCGTTCTGTACGGAGAGGACATGGCTGGACTGGGCATCGCCCTGATTGCCGGCTCCCGCATTCTCTGTGCTCTGGGCTACTGTGTTGCCATTGTTGTCTATGAGTGTCTGGCGGACCTGATACCTTGCGTTCCTCCTGCCGCCAGGTGCTACCTGCGATGTTACAAGCAGACGTGCCTGGGTGGCTGTGGTTCCCAGGGCCGATATTCCTGTGGCCATGGTGGTGCGGGCAAACGTACCCCAGGTCTTAAGGTAATCCTGCTCATGCAGTACCAGGCGTACGGGACGGTAGAGCCCGGCTCCTGGGTACCATCGGGACGATTCCTCCAGGTTCTGCAGGTGCACGGCAAGCGTGTGGGTACCGGGCAGGATATATCCTGGAACGGAACGGTCGCGCGGCAGGTAATCTGTAATGTCTATGCAGAATGTGTTATATCCGTAGGCCCAATAGCCGGCTTTCTGTCCGTCTATATATATGGTGGGCTGTGACATGGCTCCGTCAAAGATAAGCTCGGCCCTGCAATAGCCCTCCGGGATGGTTATCTGGGTACGGTACCAGCCCTCGCCAATCCATGGCAGGGAGCCGGAACGTCCGGTTTTTTCTGTGGCTTCCTGTTCTCCGTTCTGCACTATACGGGTTACCTGTATGTCTATGTTCTTGTCAAAAGGTCCGGATATTGCCCAGTCATGGGGTATGGTTACGTCCTGCCATCTGGAGTCATTGTAGTCCACGCTCTCTGCTCCCTGAAGGGCTCCACGCTCAAATTTCCAGCCACTGAGCAACAGCTGCTCGGTGCTCTGTGCCATGGCGCCCGTAAGAACCATCATGGCAATGGCTATGGTTGTAAATAACTTTTTCATACTGTTACTGCTCTGACAAAGATATACTATTTCTGTTATATCGTAAAGATGAGGTGGAGAGTAATGCAGTAAGCAAGAAAAGAGGTAAATTTGCAGCCAATATGTACAAGGGAGAACTTATATCAATAGCGGTGGCAATGTCATGGACCGCATGTGCCATGTTTGCCGAGGTAGCCAGCAAGCGCATGGGCTCTCTACCGTTCAATGTGGTGAGAATGACTCTCTCACTGCTCATGCTCATGGGTGTGATGTGGTTCTTTACCGGCATGCCGTTCCCTGTAGGGGCCGATGCCACCACCTGGCTGTGGCTCTCGCTATCGGGCCTTGTGGGCTATGTCCTGGGAGATTTCTGCCTGTTCAACTCTTATATCCTTATAGGCTCAAGGTATGGCCAGCTGCTCATGACCCTGGCTCCTCCGTTTGCAGCCATTTTTGGCTGGGCGCTGCTTGGCCAAAGCATGTCCTGGATAGCAATTCTGGGTATGTGTGTTACTGTTCTGGGTATAGCAACGGCAATATATAGGCCCCGGGATGGTTCTGGACAGCAAATTCCAATAAAGGGCGTGCTGTTTGGTATTGGAGCGGGCATAGGACAGGGCGTGGGTCTGGTGCTGAGTGCCAAGGGTCTCCTGCACTATGAACAGACCGTACAGGACATGGGCATTGTGTTCATGCACGGGGCACAGGCCTCTATGATACTGCCGTTTGCATCGACCGCCATCAGGGCTGTGACGGGCCTGGTAGGCTTTACGGTATGGACCGCCCTGAATGGTGAACTGGGCAAGCTCAGGACTGGCGTTCTGGACAGACGTAACATGCTGTTTGCTCTGGGCGCTACCATTACAGGACCGTTCATTGGAGTGAGTCTGTCTCTCATGGCTACTCTCTATACGTCAATCGGTATAGCACAGACCATTATGGCACTTACTCCCGTGCTCATAATATTCCCAACCTATCTGTTCTTCCACCAGAAAGTGCTTCTGCGAGAGGTTATTGGAGCTATAATAAGCGTGTGTGGCGTGGCTCTGTTCTTTGTGTAGTCAGGTCAATCCATTATCTTAGGCTTACTGCTTGTCCTATATATCGGCTCCACGCCTTCTTCCTTGAGTAGCTGGATTTTGCGGCTTATCATCTCTCCATGGCGCTGGCCGTGGAATCCGCCTATTGATCCGTCCGATGCAATGACCCTGTGACACGGAACAAGGGGTGCAAACGGGTTGCGCTTGAGTGCCTGGCCAATGGCCTGGGCGCTCTTGCAGCCAATCTTCTCTCCCAGCTCCCTGTAGGTGATGGTGGTGCCACGGGGTACTTCCAGCAGGGCCAGATAGACCTTGCGCTGGAACTCCGTGATGGTGCTACAGGTCTCTACTCTTGTGCGGATGGCGGTCATTTTGCGCAGCGGATAATGTCCCAAGCCTCAAGGTTTGGCTTGTGGAAACCGTTGGTGGCTACGTTGTACATGGCGTTGACCATTTCTGTCATGGTGCAGGCGCTGCCAAAAAGGCGGCAGAGGGGGTAGAGTACAAGAACTGCTTTCTGCGCGCGGAGCTGCCGGTTTGTCTGGCCGGGGAACGGACGCATGAACATGGGCCTCCAGCCAAAGGCGTGCGCAAAGCCCATCTGCTGTGTTTCAAGCTCAGTAGAGGACTTTATTTTCTGCCACATCTGGCGTCCCTTGGTTGATGTGCCTGCACCTGAGAGATAGATGAATGTCATCTTTTCCTTGTCAGGGAGGACCCTTGCCAGGTGCACCGGAATGTCGTGGCTGATAATGCGGTAGGTATCCATGGGCGTGCCAACCGATGTAATGCCGGCAATGAAAAAGCATACATCATAACCGGCCAGACGGGCATCGGCCCTTGGAATGGTCAGCATGTCGGAGACAATGTACTCTTCTAGTTTGGCGTGTGAATGGCCGCATGGGCGTCGGCCTATGGAGAGTACTTTCTCAATGCGCTCGTCGGTCAGCATGGCTAAGAGCACTCCCTCGCCTACATATCCGGTTGCTCCGGTCAGTATTACTTTCATAGTTTTTGGTTTAATTCAAAAAGGTTGCGGTTACATCATTGCATAGTCAATTCCGTACAGGATGCCTAATAGTTGCCGAATTCGAAGGTAATGTTTTGTTCTGAATATCTTTCTGCCCACTGGGATTTCCGTCGTGATTCTGCCGTGATTCCATCTTTGGCGGCCGGAGTTCCCTTGCGTCCAGGGGTGTAGGGGGTCACTTTGGGAGTGATGTTTCGTAAATCAGGTAGTGGCTTTCCTGCATGCCTAATGCTGAATAAACTTTTTGCCCGCGGGTATTTGTCTTGTCAACATAAAGGCGTACCTGTGCTACGTCCTGCTGCCTGGCATCGTTGCAGACGGTGTGATACATGGACTTGTAGATGCCTTGCCTGCGGTACTCAGGGGCTACATAGACGCTCTGGATCCACCAGTACCAGCCGTTGTTCCAGTCGCTCCACTCGCGTGTGAGCATCAGGCTGCCAACGGCCTTACCGCCAATACGGGCCACGTAGTAGCAGCCTTTGTTTGCATCGGCCATAGCGGCTGCCACGCCTTTGGTCACGGTCTCTCTGTCAAGCAGAGTGCCCTCGGACTCCATGGCCATGTCAACCTGGAATTGGGCTATGGTCTCTATATCTTCTATCTGTCCTTTGGTGATTGTTGCTTCCATGTGTCTTGCTTTGTGTGGGAATGTCTGTCAAATATAGTGCTTTATTTCAGGAATCCGTCCAGCCTTTCAAAGAATTCCTGTACGGATATTGCGCCGTAGGTAATGCCGTTGTCATGCAGCATCAGACCACTCTGTTTAAAGTTTTCATCTGTTATACTCTGCCGCTTCTTCGGCCACCATTTTAGGGCCTGTTTCTTTCTGTTCGTAATTGTTTCTGTTATGTGTTTGTACAAGCAGCTCTATACCAAGTGCATTTTCAATTTTGACGAGCGTTTCCAGTGAAAGGTTTTCCTGACCCTTAAGAACTTTTGAGATGTATTGTTGTGAGCATCCCATTCGTTCTGCCAGGGCCCGTTGAGTCAAGTGCAGTTTATCCATGCTGTTCAGCATTCTTAATGCTATTTCCTGACTTCTGCTAATCCAGTCTCTGTTTTCCCTACGCCACTCTGCACATTCGCGCCAATCACTATGTATCGTCTCTGCATGTTGGCGAAGTCTTTCCAAAGCTTTTTCCTTATTCATTGGTTTTATTTTGAGTGTCCAAATAATCAGCGAGTCCTTCTGCGTCAAAGATATTCTCACTTAGGAGATAAGAACGAACAAGATTCATCTTCTTCAGTTCATCAAGAGTGTGTTGGCGCTCTTGCATCGTAGCGGTAAGTTTGATGGCACCTCCAGTTACAATGTAAACTCCCGGTTCCAGTTTGATTGCATATATTCTGAGCCACGACGCATGATTAGGACGGTTCTTGACTTTTGCTTTTTCTCTCCCGAGCTGCATCTCTAGGGTACGACTATTTTCTAAAGGACGGAATAGCTTGTCCAAGTCGGCATCTGGAGATATGTCAAGAATCAGGCATTGCAATTGAACGCTATCTGCTATTGTGTCAAAAATAGCCCTATCAACATTTGTTATCTTAAAGTATGTTGATAGGTCGGCAATATTTTCTGTGAAAAAATTTTTGAGCCAGTTGACATCTTCCCATTGCTCGAATAGCAGCTCAAGAGCATTAAAATTTGCCTCGTCATACTTTATCGACTACAATCTGCCGTCTCGTGTTATTTCTTCTATCTTCATCCTTACATGATATTTGCTGTAAAGATACGTATTGTATTTGGAATAATACAACTTTTGAGTTGTTTTTTTGTGTTGCCACTCAGATTCTTTCTGCTCTTTTAGTATTACTCTTGGATACTCGTTTTGCACTGCTTGACCTTTGCGGAATGCACCAGTTTAAAGTACTCGATGGGGTTTATCTCCTCTTCTTCAAGCAATGGCAGAAGTACTATTACAACGGCTATTTCCAGAACTCAACCCACTTCTGTTCGTTTTCGTTCAGTGTGGTCACATCGGCCTTATAGTCTGTGTTAGGAATGTACCAGGGTGTCGATTCAAAAAAGTCCTGCAGTTCTTTACTGTTGAAAATGTAGCCACGTTGCGCAAATGGCAGGTTCTTCGCTATGCGGCGCTGCTCCGGCGTATAAGTGGAATAATAATCGTCTTTAGCATCAAAACTGCCATGGATTGGGACTGACATGTACAGCTGTTTTATCCAGTCAAAAGTAATAGAGTTATGCCAGGTCTCTGTTAGTGCTGAAATGTACAATTCCCCATTGGGATGGAAATCTTTCTTGTGAAATCTTATACCTCCATGTTGCATGTGAAACTGTACTCTTTCAGTTTTATTATATATACCTATAAAATCAACAGGAACATAACGGCCCTTTCCCTGTATTTCCCATTCATCACCGCTCTTATAGAATGTTGGCGATACATTGAATGAAATGCGGTCACCCATGTCAATGAGCAGAGTGAAGTCGTCAATCTGGTGGTTGGCCCAACGGTTGGCGGCAGTCAAGACGTATGGGATATAGCTGATTGCTCCATTGTCATAGTATGACAGGTTATAGTCATAAGTGTGCTGGATAATATTAAGGCCCGGACGGAACTTAGCCTTGAAGTAATAGACAAAGTCACAGAATGGGTCTGGGCATTCCATCTCGGCTATCTCCTTATTGCATTCTTCGTCTGACATACCCTTTATCTGCCCGTCTATGACATATTTGGCAGAAACCTTCCGTCCATTTTCGTATGTAAAATCAATGTGAGCGATGTCGTATGTCTGCGGATCGCCGTTTACTGCAACCTTGAAGTTATGCATGTACGGATGTTCCGGGAATGATATCGGATCAGTATAATCCCCGCTTTCAGCCTCAAACCCTACAAGCACTTCCTTCTCGTCTGCCGGGTTGAAGAATTCATAATAAACACTGACTTGTACTACGTTTTCCTTTCGGGTCATCATAAGCACTTCCTTTTTCACGCTGATGTCCGTTTCATTGGCTGGTATCAACTGATTGCCTTGAGTAAAATAGACTCCATCGTTGGCGAATGCCGAAATGCATGAAAGACAGCATACAATAAAAGGCAGGACTCTTTTCATATCTGAGTGTTTTGGGTGAATGTAAAATTACATTTTTTTGCTTTGATAGGCTTATCCCGCAACAATTCTGTTGATGAGCTTCTCGCTTTTGGGTAGGAAGAATCCGGCTACAGGGCCTACAAGGAAGAGGCAGATAACGGTTCCGATGCCTACAACACCGCCCAGGAGCCAGCCGCAGACAAGGAAGCAGGCATCGACCATCATGCGGATAATGGAGAATTTCTTCTTCAGTTTATCACTGATAACCACGCCTACAAGGTCATTGGGGCCTGTTCCTGCCTGGGACTTTATGACGACAGACATGCCTAAGGCCAGGATGATGCACCCAAGTACGTTGCTTATTACTCTTACTGCCATTGTGCTGTCGGGGGTAATGACCATTGCGAGCATCATATTGAAGATGTCTATGATAGGTCCGCCGCAGAACATGCAAATTAGTGTGCCTATCTTTATGTAGGTCCGGTCAACAAACAATAGCACAATGATTATCAGTATGCTGACAGCCATGTGAGTGTTGCCGTGGGTTATGAGCGGAGAGGTTATGACGTTACCTATAGACCTGCTCAGTCCCTGTATCATTACGTTGAACGGATCAGAACCAAGGTTGGCCAGCAGGAATAGCGACACTCCAAAGTGGGCTATTATCAATCCAATGAATAGTATTATGACTCTCGTTATAGTAGTTTTCATAAGCGTTTGTTTTTTACCGTTGCCCGTTGTCGGGTTTGCCATTCAGTCAATCTAGGAAAACTATTCTTTCTTTCATTTGTTAAAGAGTTGAATTCTAATTTGAAGTGCAACGCATTTCAAAGTCAAAGTTAAGCAATGTTTTCGGGTATTCCAATGTTGTTATGTATCCAAGTGTTTTTTTTGTGCTTTTGCAATCATAAATGCAGGATTTATATCATAATGATAAAAAATTATGAAAAACCATATCAAAATGTATTAAAATATTTTGGAATAGTGTCACAATGATTTATCTTTGCGCCAAAGAAAGTCAAAATGATCTACAAAGGATATTATTATTAACTTTTTGAAAAACAAATTGTCTTAAGGTATGAAAGGGCTGTTATCTTCTCGTGATTCCGTCAATAAATGGATGGAACGTTATGGCGTTAGATTTGGTGTTTACAAAAACGGCGTATTCAACGAACAATTGTTCCCGTTTGATGCAATACCTCGTCAGATTCCTGCTACCGAATGGATCATGCTTGAGGCTGGATTGATACAACGTGTAAAGGCGCTCAATGCATTCTTGTATGATATATACCATGAAAAAAAGATTGTTGCAGATGGCGTAATTCCTAAGGAATTTACATACGAGAGCAAGGGTTATATGCCAGAATGTGAAGGTATTACACCGGCCAAGGGGGTATATGCACACATTGCAGGCATTGATCTGGTACAGGCTAAGGACGGACGTTGGCTCATATTGGAGGACAACCTGAGAATTCCATCCGGTGCCAGCTATCCCATGATTGCACGCAAGGTAACGCGCAAGGCTTGCCCGCAGACCTTCCGCGAGAACCTGGTACATGACAACCGTGGCTATGGAGACATGCTGCGCGAGATGATGGATTACATAAACGACGGAAGGGGGTTGAATGTAATCCTTACGCCGGGCCGATACAATTCCGCTTTCTTTGAACATTCTTATCTGGCAGAAAAGACCGGCGCCACATTAGCCTTTCCAGGTGACCTGATTGTAGAGAATGGTATGGTTTACTATACCGGTGTATATAATAAAAAGGTACGGGTTGGCGCCATCTACCGTCGCGTGAGCGATGAGTATCTTGATCCTCTTACCTTTGAGCCTTCATCGCTCCTGGGTGTTCCCAACCTCATGGAGGCATATCGGAATGGAACTGTGGGTGTTATAAATGCCTTAGGTAATGGTGTGGCAGACGACAAGGGTATTTATTACTTTGTGCCCAAGATGGTTGAATACTATCTGGGCGAGGAACCTATTCTGCACAACGCCCCAACATATCTTCCTTTCTTCAAGGAGGACTATGAGTACATTCTTGAGAATATAGACAAACTGGTTATCAAGGATGTGGCAGAGGCTGGTGGATATGGTGTGATGTTTGGCAAGGATATGACTGCAGAACGGCTGGAGGAGGTAAAGCAGCTTATTATAGAGGAGCCCCGCCGTTGGATAGCTCAGGAGGTTGTGGACTTTATAGACTTGGATATAATAGATGAGACCGGTAATCCTTCTCCCCGCAAATGTGATCTCCGTGCATTCGTTGTAACGGGCCAGGAGACTAAGGTGTGGAAATCTGGCCTTACCCGCTTTAGCCGCAACCCCAATTCATTTGTGGTAAACTCCAGCCAGGGTGGTGGATTCAAGGATACCTGGGTAATGGAATAAGGATAAACTCCACGCCAAAAAATAATATGACTTGTTGACTAAAAATAGAACATGGGAAATATAATCAGTGCAGGTGTAGCCAATCAGTTATTCTGGTTAGGCCGATACGCAGAGAGGGGATATATCATGATGCACCTTATGAGACGTGCTTATGATGAAGTGATTGATGTGCCAATAGGAGTGAGCCCATACAGTGACTTCCTGGAGAAACTGGGCGGATATGTGTCCAATAACATGGAAACAAGTTTCCAGATGATGGCGCAGATTTATGACCCAGGTACGGTGAGCTCGCTGTACAATATCATAGAACGTATGATGGACAATGCCATTGTGTTGCGTCCGTTCATCTACTCCGAGTCTTTCTCCTATATAGAGATGTGCAGGGATTTTCTGCGCGAGAAGTCAGAGATCAAGGAGATGAATATTACAGAACTGCAGCCAATTACAGATTGGCTACTGGCTTTCTGGGGCAGTGTGCGTGAACGCGTATCGGTCAATGCCTATGCCCTGCTGGAGGTGGGACGGCTTGTTGAACACATTGATATGAACATCCGCTTTGAATACAAGCATCATCGTATAGATGAGACTTGGGATAGATTGAAAAAATACATGGTGACAGACCCTGATCTCTTTGACCGTGTACAGGCAGGACGTTTTGAGATGTATGCTGCCACACCGGAAGTATATCAGGAGAACATAAGCGAGCACAAGTATGAGATGATAGCTGCTATCAATGGGCTTGTTAAGATATAGTTTTATTACCGAATCGCAGTTCTGTCCACCTGTAGGATATCATGCCTTCAAGCTAAGGTGCAAACCAATGGAGAACGCCTTCCAGCATATTGTGCAGCATGAGTTGACTGTTACTCCCGTCTGTAATCTGCTTGAGTCAATGGATGGATATGGTAACTATGTGCAATATGGCAGTCTTGCTGAACAGCATGACTGCATCAGGATTGCCAGCCATGGTGTTGTGGAGTGTGGTGATTATGTATTGCCCGATGATACCCCCGCAGACTACTATCTCTTTCCCTCTGCACTCACCCAGTGGGATAACCATATAAAGGGCATGTCTAAGGAACAGACCCCTCAGGGTATAATGAATGCCGTGTACTCCAATATGAGATATGTGCGCTTTGTTACAGACAACCAGACTACTGCTATCAACGCTTATGCCAAGGGCGAGGGCGTTTGTCAGGACTATGCCCATGTGATGATTGCTGCCTGCCGTGCTGCCGGTCTGCATGCCCGCTATGTCTGTGGACTGGTAGAGGGCGAGGGTGAGACACATGCATGGGTAGAAGTGTGGCGCAACGGCTTTTGGTTGGGATATGACCCTACATACAACCGTGAGAACTTATATAACTATGTCAAGATAGCACATGGGAGGGATGCCGCTGACTGTCCTGTCAACCGGGGACGGTTTTATCAGTGGACCACAGAACACATGACAGTGAACTGTAAAGTAGAAACCATCCAATAACCCATATTCAATACCACTTAAGCAATGATACAGAATGTAACTTCACTTGAGATGCCTGTGGACGAGGAGTTCCGCATAGTCAAGAATCATATTACCCGAGGCAAAGGAAAGCGTATATGTATAGTAACAGGTACGCATGGCGATGAACTGGAAGGTCAGTACGTCTGCTATCTCATTGCCAGGATGGTCAATGAGCATAAACAGCACCTCACGGGAACAGTGGATATCTATCCAGCCCTCAACCCGTTGGGTATAGACACCATGCAGAGAGGTGTGCCCGCCTTTGACCTGGACATGAACCGTATTTTCCCAGGTAACAGTCGTGGCTCAATGATTGAGAAAGTGGCGCACGACATATATACCGACCTTTCTGGGGCCGATCTAGTCATTGATATCCATGCTTCCAATATTTTCCTGCGAGAAATACCACAGGTGCGCATCAGTGAGATGACAGCCCCCACGCTCATGCCATTTGCAAAATTGATGGGTATAGACTTTATCTGGGTACATCAGGCTGCTACTGTGCTGGAATCTACATTGGCTCATGCTTTGAACTCCACAGGTACTCCATGTCTGGTGGCCGAAATGGGTGTAGGTGGCCGCATAAGTCACTCCATGTGCCAGCATCTGGTGGATGGCATCCAGAACATCATGTATGGCTTGGGTATCTGGGATGAGGCTCCGGATTCCGGAAAGATAGGCGAGAGCATTGTATGTGAAGGGGCCGATACGGTATCTTTTATCAATGCCCAGACCAGCGGAATATTCGTTACCGAGATACACAACGACATGATGGTGCACCAGGGACAGCTGATAGGCCAGATTATAGAGCCGCTCACAGGTAAGGTTCTCAGCAATGTTCAGAGTCCGTGTAACGGATTGCTCTTTACCATCCGTGCCTATCCTGTAGTCTACGAAGGCAGTCTGCTTGGACGTATATTCAGATGTTGATTCAGTGATTAAAGCTCAAATGTTGTTTTTTTAGTTCGTATGAAAACACAGACAATATTCAATATGCCGTCGCCTTATCGTGACGACTTCCGTATAAAGGCCTATACCTTTGGTGAGGGCGAGAAAACATTATGTATAGTGGGGAGCATGCGTGGAGACGAGATGCAGCAGCTGTTCGTGGCCAGTAGCATGGTTGCTACTCTTAAACAGGCAGAGGAGCAGGGGACCATCCCCGAAGGCACCAGTATCACTGTTATTCCGAGCGTCAACCCGTCCAGTATCAATATTGGAAAGCGCTTTTGGGCGCTCGATGGTACGGATATAAACCGTATGTTCCCAGGCTATGACCTGGGAGAGACCACTCAGCGAATAGCTGCTGGTGTGTTTGAGTTTATAAAGGATTTCAAATACGGTGTGCAACTGGCATCATACTACCTTCCAGGTAATTTTATTCCGCATATCCACATGATCAAGACTGGGTTTGAAGACGTGGATGATGCCCGTCTTTTTGGATTACCATACATTATGGTGAACGATCCCAAACCTTTTGATACCGTATTGCTCAATTATAACTGGCAGATTTGGGAAACCCAGGCATTCTCGCTCTATGCCGGTACTACAGATGTCATTGACCACGAGATGGCAGATGTTACATTGAATGCCATAGGCCGGTTCATGTATCAGAAGGGTATAATTACCACTCCCTTACGTGCCGAGGATAACAATACACCTCAGGTCAGTCAGACAATAGACCTCTCTGAGATGACAGACATCAAGGCTCCGCATGCTGGACTCTTGTTGCTGAACTGTACTGCTGGTCAGAAGGTCAGCAGAGGTCATGTACTGGCTCGTATCATGCATCCTTATGAGGGTCATGAGATTTGTCAGGTTACAGCACCTCAGGACGGTATTGTATTTTTTGCCCGCAACAAATCAATTACATTCCAGAATACGTTACTGTTCAGGATTATCAATAGCTAAGTTTGAATGGGAGAGGTTATTCCTTCTGAGCTCTGATACGCAACAATCCTGTTGATGACCTTCTCGCTTTGGGCAGGAAGAATCCTGCTATATGGCAGCCGCAGAACATGCACATCAGCGTGCCTATACCATGTCCAGTACCTAGAGCGCTAGGCGTAATCCAAGGCTGTTGATCCAGAATCCTCGTGGTGTTTCATTGGGGAGTGACGGGTCGCAGTTCCTTGCGTTGTGGATCCAGCTGCCACCACGGCACATGCCTGTGGACCCGTGCATGTCCTGGCACCATTCCCATACGTTTCCGCTCATGTCATACAGGCCAAGCTCATTCGGTTTTTTCTGACCTACGGGATGGGTCTTCTCCTGGCTGTTGCCATCATACCATGCCACCTCATCAATATCATTGCTGCCTGAGTATTTGTAGCCTTTGGAGTTTTTTCCACCTCTACATGCAAACTCCCATTCTACTTCTGTGGGCAGACGGTAATTCTTACCGGTCAATTCGTTAAGCTTGGCAATGAATGCCTGGCATTGATCCCAGTTTACCTGCTCAACAGGCAGGTCATCGCCTTGCATCTGCGATGGATTATCACCCATAACCTCTGTCCACAGTTTCTGGGTAACCTCATACTTACAGATCTTAAAACTGCCTGTATCGGTCTTTACCTTGACCATGTCACTTGCAAGCTTGTCAAAGACGGATGGTTCTGCTGTGCCATTTCCCAAACACCCCGTAGCTATTTCAACAGTGCCGATAAGGAACAGTATAATCAGTAATATGTGCAGTCGTTTGCGCATGACTATCTTATTTTCTGATAGCGCAAATATAAATAACTGTTTCATACTTAACTGCATTGATCATGTACAAAGTTACTTGGCATGGTAGATTTTGCAGTTACCTATATTTGTGAAAGAATAACCTGAATTTTGGAAAGACAGTGTCAGACTTGTCTTATTCTACTATTCTGGTAGTGTTGATGTATTCGGAGCCGTGGACAGCGCTCCTTGGTATTGTCCTTTGTTTTGTCGCAAACGTAATAGAATACATGGAATCGGCAAAATAAAGCATGGTATATTCAGCCGATTGGGTATTTTTGCATTCCAATACGTCCAAAATAACGCTCTGAATAAAAACAGAAATTCATGACGCATTTGGCTATGTTCGGTATTTATGGGGCAGAAACAAATAAAAACAGTCATGAAACTTAGAGGATTATTTGCAATTATCGGCGTGACACTTACATGTGCGCTGTTTTCTTCATGTACGAAGGAGGAGAGCGCTTCGGTGTTTGATTCAGTGCTATGGACAGGAACGTATCCATCACAGATGTTGAACAATGATACAAAAGAGATGGAAAAGTGGACCTCATGCATCTCACTGCAGTTCTGTCATTCGGGAACTGAGTGCATTGTTGATACCGGCATTGCGGGTCTGTTAGCAACCAATAGGACTATTTATGAGGTCAAGTGGTACTCGAAGGATAACTTCACTTTGTGCAGGACCCAGGGCGGGCAGACCATCCAGTATTATAGCGGAACAATCAAAGGGAATGAAATGACCTTCGAGTTCCTGAGCTGTGACAAGGTTGAAAGAGTGATTGAACTGGAGAAGGTTGAACTAAAATAATGTAGGATTGCGATGAGAAAACTTGTATCAATTATTTTATCGACCATCATGATCGCATCATTGACAGGTTGCAATAGGCTTATAGGTGATGACCGGATTGTAGATTGGGTACCCGTATCTTTATATCTTAGAGTTGTTGATAGCGAAGGAACAGATATGCTTGATCCGGCGAATCCGGACAATCTGATTGACGGAACAAGTATCACTTTCAAGGGGAACACATACTATGCCAGCAGACAGTGGTATGAGACTGGAAGGCCATACGAGATGCCGCAGACCAAGGCCATATTCGCCCCGCTTTACGGATTGTTTCTTGTGAACGGAGAGATGTTCAACAACCATTCTGAAACCGCAGGATTCAGCCTGTTCTTTGGAGAAATTGACGGCGCGGCTGACATGGATGAGGACTTGGTGGTGAATCTCCCGAAC
>JAZUFR010000015.1:0-29023 GCA_045640825.1 Bacteroidaceae bacterium | reverse complement strand
TTCTCACTCATACAGGACGGCTCAACTTCACCCAGATGGCTAGGTGCGGACGCTCTTGCGAGAGCCGTTTCCGTGATGACGTGCGTCTGAGATATCTGTATGCCGGTCCCAAACTGCACAGGAGGCTCACAGGGCGGGTTTAGCTCCCAGCGCTCTGCTGCTCATAGTCTCTGCATACTGTTTTCCGCGTATTTTGGTATTCAGAAAAAACGCCTGTCCCTGCGTGAAAAGGCTTACCCCCTCCAGGAGGCTCACAAGGCGGATCTAGCTCCTAGCACTCTGCAGCCCCAAATCTCTGCATACCGTTTTCCGCTGAAAATGGTATGCAGAATTCGGTTGGGATTCGCTGCGCGCATCCACAACCACTTCACTCCGTTGGGATTCGCTGACGCGCATCCCTGCCACAACTCTCCGTTGGGATTCGCTGCGCGCATCCCCGCCCCTGCGGGGGGGGGCTAATCTTGGGATTCGCTGCGCGCATCCCTGCCCCTGCGGGGGCTAATCTTACAAAGCAGAATTAAGGCGTTTGGCAAACCAAACGCCTATTTTTTGCCTCCGTTGAGAAAAGCAAGCAAGCTTTCTTTTCCCAACGGAATGCAAAAAGAAAAAGGTGCCATTAGGCACCTTTGTTCTGCTTTGTGATTCCGTTGGGATTCGAACCCAAGACCCACAGCTTAGAAGGCTGTTGCTCTATCCAGCTGAGCTACGGAACCGAGCCTTAAATCAGACGAACAAATGGAACGAGTTCCATTTGTTTTTGATTTGAATGGAATGAAAAAATGAATTCATTCATCTTTTCATTTTATTCAAATCATCAAAGTAAGCTCGCTTACTTTGTCGTGATGCGGCGAGGTCAATCGAAGATTAACCGCCGACTCAAGTGATGCGGCGAGGTCAATCGAAGATTAACCATCGACTCAAGTGATGCGGCGAGGTCAAACAACGTTTAACCGGAGCCACGCGCGAATTTACTTACTTTGTCGTGATGCGGCGAGGTCAATCAAAGTTTAACCAAACTGTCCCAAGCCACGCACAAGCAAACGCACTCGCGCTGAGCGACCGCAAAATTACATTAAGATTTCAATATATTCAAGCCTCCCGCCCCGATTTTTGCTCAAATAGGAGAATAATAGGCAGCGGCAGCCAGTATATTACGAATGCAAACACTCTCATACCATAATATCCAAGACCAAGCGCGCTGTTGAACCCCGTGTACTGCAAGGTTGAAATAAGCTGAGAAGCTATGAGCATGGTTACCAGGAACTGTGCAGCGGAGGGCAGAATACGGCAAAATGCATTCACGCAATCCATGGCGGTGTTGAATGTATCGGTAGAAAGTCCATATACAAGTGCCGGCAGACAGATGCCCAGCATAGCCAGGAACACAAATCCATCCAGGAGCGGACTACCGGCAAGGGTTCCAGTAACGCCAAGCAGCAGGTGGCTGCCAGAGAAAATGCCCATAACAATAAGGAAAATGTACACAGAAAGCAGTGACATGCTTATTATAAAAGACAGACGTTCCTTGGGAGAAAGGCCCGATATATGGGCAACAGCCCTAAAAAGACCACTTCCCCTACCCGCACCAATGGCAATGAATATCATAAGTGCCTGACCAATGGGAGCCTGAGAGAGGCAGGCTGCAGCCGAACGCACAACCCACCTTATTCCTGAAATGCCAAGTACACTATGAATAGCCAGCTCGCTGTTACCGTTCATGGAACCAATCTCCAGGATACTGCCTATCCATGATGCCAGGATTGTTAGCAGGAGCAGTACCAGGTACACAACGGCAGGATGCAGCCAGCCTCTTATGCGTTTATTCATCGGCCTCAAGATTTGCCGGATCAATAATATGCAGCTCTATGGCACGTACCACAAGACGCGTCACGTTCACTCCGCGCTGCTCGCCATCGGGAAAGAGACGGGCCACGAGATCGGCCTGACGCTTTTCCAGGGACTTGCTGCTGAATGGCATGGTGCGCAGGTCGCTTATCATATCCTTGGTGTAGCCTAATGCCAGATGGCGCAAAAAACGCTCATCGTACTCATCTATCTCATACTCCATGGCCGCATTGCGTTTACGGCTTTCGTCTGTAACAGCCTTGCGGAACCTCTCCACAAGTTTCTCCATAACAGGCTGGTTAAACACATATTGCTTGCCACTCATAACATCCATAACCTCTGTACGGGTAAGCAGTTCACCTGTCTTGAGTACAATGCCGTGAGCACCGGCATCGAGCACATCGGCCCACAGCTTTTCATTCAGGAGTTCACCTGTAAACACAAGTACCTTGGTCTTGCTGTTCTGGGTCAGTTTGCGGCAAATGTCCACGCCAACAGTGGTAGAGCCGCCCAGGCCCAGGTCAAGCAACACCAGGTCCGGCTGAGCACCGCCATCCATAAGTCCCCAGAACTCACGCTCAGTCTGGGCTGTTCCTATTACTTCTATCTCAGGGATGTCATTTCTGATTATAGAAAGAGTACCCTTGAGTTCAAGGGATACATCCTCAACTACTATTGTCTTGATTTTATCCATATTGTCTGTTATTATTTCTGTCGCGGTACGGTAAACCATATAGCCATGCCGCCAGGTGTAGATTCTGCATTTATCCTGCAACCCGGATGGCCAAATGATTCATCGTGTTCGCGTATTATCTGACGACAAATTACATATTCCATATTGTCCTTGTTGCGGAGCGGAGTAAACAGTTCCTCTAGTTCCTGGGCACCAGGAGTAGTACAGGTGCGGGTAAGGGTAAAGCGTACAAATGCGCCATCTGTCTGAGCCTGGAACTCCATGTCTCCTCCCTCTTTCATGCCACATTCAAGCAGGATCTCTACAAGGTAATCCAGCATTACACGGTCTGCAACAATGTTACCGGCACTGCCCCACACTCTTAATCTGCCATTCCATGCCCCACGCAAAGCACTCTTTTCCACGTACCGGCTTGCGTAATCCAGGATATCCTGAGCGGGAAGCACATCCCTGTGGAGCAGACGGTCCTGGGTTTGACGTATTGCATACTGGCTCAGTATTCCAAATATCTCGCGGTAGTAATCTACCAGTTCCAGCATGTCATGGATCTGCTGGCCGGAGTCCATGCCGGAATGGGTCTGCTCAACCTCGCGGACCATCTGCATAATCCTGTTTGGATACCACACAGTCTCGTGCTTGAGTGTAGACAGACAGTTGTCCAGCACCAGGTTGCTCACGTGCAGACGGTTCTCCTCGTATTTTATGCGTTCAGACTCCTCCTCTATCTGTTCAATATCACGGAAACCGGCCTCAAAACGTATTACACAACTGTGCAGTGCCAAGGCCAGGTACTTTACAACCATTCCCTGAACAATCTGCCAGGTATCGCCAGGGTCGCGCTCAAGCTGGAATCCAACGGCACCAATCTGCCTGTCCTTACCATCCAGCTTAACCACAAGGGGTAGCGCACGTATAATACCGTCGGCCGATGCCTGTTCGCTGCCTGACTGCAGGCATGCGTGTACGCGGTCTGCCACACGTTCATCGGCCTGCCACTCACTGTGAACAGCCGTAATTGTGCGTCCCTCGTCATTGAGCACAATCATGAAAGTGCACATATCGGCCAGGTGATCAAGCTCCGGGAATATACCGTTGGCCAAACGCTGGACCACATCATCTGCATTGAACTTATCCAGGTCAGTAACAGCGGTAATACGGGTTATTCCGTTAATTACCCGGATGGCCTGCTGCAGGTCACTGCGGAATCTCAGCCAGTTGCGGGAATGCATTACGTATCGGACCACAACCAGGCTCAGCAGCACAATCACAAACAGTATTACCGCAATGGAAAGGTTTGTATTGGTGCGCTGCAGTTCACGGCAGTCTTTCTCTATCTTCCACTCTCCGTAATACAGCTTGAACAGTTTAAGGTATGCGTTGTCGTTGTAGCGATAGACAGTCCAGTCGCCAAGGGCAAGGGCCGATACGGCAATCTCATTACGCAGCCACAGCACAGTCTCGTAATCCGTGGCAAAGCCGTCATCCAGCCAGTAGGTTTCGGCAGGAACCAGTGTATCATAGACCGATAACAACATATCCTGAAAACCGCCATTCAGAAGATAATCCGAGTTCAGGGCACAGAAAGCCGAGTCGGCATACATGAGTGCGTCATTATATCGGCCCTCTATATTGGATTCATAGACCTTATCGGCATAGTTGTACGCAACCACAAGGAGGCTGTCCTGAGATTCTGCTATCTCCTGGGAGTTTGAGTATGTCCAGGCAGGAACGAGCAATGCAAGTATGGCCAGGACCCTCCTTATTCCCTTGGGCAGACGGAAAGAGAATAGGCTTCCCTTGCCAAGGGTGCTCTCCACATTAAAGCTGCACACGCTGAACATCTGGCCGGACTTGCGGTATTTCTCAATTATACCCTTGCAGTTCATGAGTCCAAAACCACTACCCTTTCCGCTACTCTGACCACGTCCTATGCTATCGGAATCTATCACCTTGCTGTCCGATATCCGGTGAACATCATCGGCGCTCAGGCCTACTCCCGTATCCTGGACCGATATCTCCACCCAGTCTTTGGTCTCCTGCGCACTTATGGTAACCGTGCCACCCTGGGGAGTAAACTTACGGGCATTGTCTGCAAGAGTGTTTATCATGAACAGGGTCAGGACACGGTCTGCGCGTACAGTACTATCTGTTGGAATAACCTTTAGCTCTATGCCTTTCTGAATAAAGCTGCGGTTGCCATGTGCCACAATATCAAACAGTTCATTCAGGCGAAAACTCTCCACGTGCAGGGTTACGGCTCCCTGACGTATACGTATCCACTGGGAGAGCAGGTCACTGTATTCGTTTATGCGGGCTGCCAGCTCATTCACATACTGAAGGCTCTGGATATACTGATCCGTGCCCTGCGACATATCGGCCAGGTGAGTAATCTCGGCACGCATGCGGTCTATATACGGCAGACATTCGGCCACTACCTGGCAGCAGGTCTTCCTTACCAGATTCTCACGCTTGCTTGACTCAGCATGTTTCTGATTGAGATAATGCTGCTTATCGGCCTGTTTAAGGCGGTCCTCCTGTCCCAGGAGTTCACCGGCATTGCCAATTGCAGCCTCAAGGAACGGAGCTACGGTGTTTATTACAGTCCGGCTGTCATGGCTTATCCTGCCATTACTCCATACCACATCCATGCTGCCATCAGGACAGACATTCACAGACTGGGCACCGGTAAGTTCCATAATGACGGGAGCAACAGATGTATTCAGGTACTCCAGTTCATCGTTTCCCTTGGGTGCAGGAACAAGAATATCCCCACACAGGTCTACGGTCCGGCGAATAAGCTGAACGTAGCGCTGGTTAGCCTTGTTTATCTTCTTGTGGAACAGTAGCAGCAACAGTAAGAGCGCCAGGATAATGCCAGCCACAGCATAAAGCATTCCTACCAGCCTGCGGTTGGAACGCTCTAGCAGGACTGTCCGCGCCTCGTAGCGTCTGTCCAGACGTATGTTTTTCTGAATCTCCAGATAAACCGTCCTGTTATAGTCCGATGCCTCCTTGTTTCCCAGTCCAGAGTATGCCAGGCTTATCTGCTCCCTTATTCCAGACATGCACTCCGGGAGCACGCCAAGCGGTAGAGAATTCATCCAGAGCTCCTCCACGATTACGCCATCGTTGCGGAACAGTTCCAGATACTCTGTTTGTGAGTTATCGGCACTGTTCAGGCGATAACAGTCATTCAGCATATCCAGAGCACGGTCCAGTACTCCCAGCGCTTCCTGATACAAGCCACGTTCCAGATAGCACGATGCCAGCAAACGCTCAGCTTCTATCATCTCGTACTGCCCGCCAAACTGGGCCGACAGTTGCAGGGACTTTATAGCCAACTGGGTTGGCAGCAGATTGGGTTGTACCCCCGATGCATTCAGGCGCGCAAGCATGTCATCGCTCATATCCTTGAGCACCATATCCGTTCCAAACTCCAGCATAAGGGCACATATTGCGCCTGTACTGAGAGACTGCATCCTTAAATTGCGGTATTTTACCGATCCGCGCAGGCAATTGTCCAGACTGTTCAGGCGCTGCAATACCAACTCATCCAGACTACCCTGCTCCAGACCTATTCCCAGTCCACTCATGTACAGGTAAGTCAGGTATCGGTCATGGTCATTGAGAAGGCTGTTATCGGCTACCACATAAGAAATCTCATGTCCAGCCTGAGACAGTTGCTCCAGTTCAAACCAGTACTGGGCCGATTCCATACGGAAAGAACGCTCCAAAGACAGCAGTCGCTCGGTCTGATACTCAGTCAGCACCGCGCTCTCCTCATGCAAGGCACGCAGGTCCTGCAGGATACGGTTGCGGTATTCATAGAACAGTACGTTATTGGATATACGCTGGCATATACGCATCAGTCCAATCTCCGACGCCACCACCTCCAGCATGTTACCCGTCATGGAAGGCACGCTGCTGTACAGCTCCCATGCCTTGCTGTAATCCATACGCATGAATGCTGCACGTGCCAGTGTGTTTATAGCCATTACATGCTCATCGGAATGGCGCCTTGTAATGTCCAATGCCAGCTGAGCATATTGCTCCGCAGAGTCAATGTTGTTCCACAGAAAGGCTATGGCCTTGTCATTCAGGTCAACAGCCGTCCTGTCTGGCCTGTTGGCAAGCACAGAAAGCGGTGCTGCCAGCAACACACAAACCAGCAATAATATGTTCAGCCTCTTGCTCATTTTCTCTTTCTGTTTTTACGGGACAGGAAACACCTCCTGCGTTTTTCCTGGACAGGTTCTTCCTTGAAATAAGGAACAAGCCTTAGGCATGCCATAACCTCATGACCATATTCCGTGAATGCCGTAACGTATATATTCCTTGTATGTTCTATGGTCTGAGGTGCCGTAATACGGCAGGCAAATTCACCATAGGACCTGTCTATATCAAGTTGGGCACAACTGTCCTCAAACTGCCAGCCCACAAACATACCAGGCTCCAGTCCCTCCAGTCTAAGGGTTGCAGTTTGGGCCTCATGCAGGTTTATCCGGTCCTGATACATATTTACAAATACAGGTCCCTGCTCCATGCCTCTTGCAAAACGCTCCAGATTGGTTCCCTCAATATCTATAATGGTATTACAGTCCTCGGGAAAAACATATTCCGTTCCGTCTGACATTACATTGCATACATAATGTCTGTCCTGCTCCTGTGGTCTGCGGGTCATTACTATTGTATCGGCCCCATAAACAATACAGTCCACGAGTATTATTCCAGACCCGCTGTCTGCAAGATAGAGCTTTCCGCCAGTAGTCTCAAAACGGCAGTTAGAGAAAAGCACTCCGTCTGCATAATCCAGGACCACGCTGTCTGTAACAAAGGTACAGCTGTCAAAAACAAGAGGTCCGCGCAAGCTCTGAGTGCCATAGTAAGTACTGCCCACAGAACTGGAACGGGCATGCAGCACCTGTGCCGACAGACTCTCCAAAGTAGAAAGCCCACCTGCCAGCAGAGCCGTAATAAGCACCCGTAAAAATCCTGTCATACGCATAACCTACAAATCTAATCCATTTTTTCCGTACCTTTGGCTTTCGCTATGGACAATTTGGTACGTATAGCTACAATAAGAACCGGATTCCCTACAAAATTTGGAATTCCACGTCAGAGCGGGCTGGTGCCTGAGCTTAAGGGCACCATAGTTTTTGAGCCAGAGTTCCGTAATCCCAATGCCCTGCGCGGCCTGGAAGGATTCAGCCATGTGTGGCTTATCTGGGAATTCTCACAGGCCATCCGCCAGGAGTGGTCCCCCACTGTACGTCCGCCCAGGCTTGGAGGCAATACCCGCCTTGGTGTGTTTGCCACACGTTCACCGTTCAGGCCCAACCCCATAGGACTGTCCTGTGTACGCCTGGACAGCATTGAGCTCCAAACGCCCCACGGACCGGTCCTCCATGTAAGCGGCGCAGACCTTATGGATGGCACACCCATCTATGATATAAAGCCATACATACCCTACACTGACTGCCAGCCAGAGGCCACCCAGGGCTTTACCGGCACCGTCTCCATGCACAAGCTCAATGTTACCATCCCCGATTCACTGTCACGCAAAATAAAACCCCAGGTGCTATCTGCACTCAGGGGTGTACTGTCTGAGGATCCGCGTCCCCGTTATCAGGATGATCCCGAACGGGAATACGGTTTTGAGTTCTGTGGCTTTGAAATCCGTTTCAAGGTTCCGGATCAGGACAACCTGCTGGTAACCGATATCAAACGGACCCAATAATTACTTGGCAGCCTTCTCTGCCTGTTCTGGTTTGGCAACCCTTTCCTCTACAAGCTGTTCTACCATCTCACCTGTTATATAAAGGTAAGCTGAATTTATCTTGCCGTTTGTAGTAAGGGCAACAGTCTTACGGAATGTGCCTGGACGCTTGGTTGAGCCGTTGTAGGTAACCTTGATAGAGTCTTTCATTCCGGGCATGACTGCAGTCTTGGGATACTCAGGAACTGTGCATCCGCATGATGATGTTGCCGACAGGATAAGGAGTTCCTTGTTTCCGGTGTTTGTAAATACAAACCAGCATGTCTGGTCTCCATGTGCAACGTCAAACAGACCAAAATTATGTGTGGTTGACTCAAAAGTCATTTCTGCATACTTCTCTGTGGACTTGCTTTCCTGTGCTGCTACCGGCATTGCTGTAGCTGCAAGGGCAATCAATGCTGTAACTAAGATGTGTCTTTTCATAACAATGAGGTTTTACGGGGGCTAAGTTAATAAAAACTTTCACTATAAGGATTGGGTTTCTTTGTATGTTTAAAAAAACAAGACTATATTTGGTCACAAATTATTACTTCCACATATGTTTGACTCAACAGATCTTAAACAGTTTAATGAGAAAGGCACAACTGCTGCCAGTGTAGAGGCTCAGCTTGAGCTCATCAAAAAGGGATTTCCGTTCCTGGAGCTGGATTCTGCCGCATCGGTTGGCAATGGTATTCTTACAGTCAGTGAGGAACAGTCCAGTTCTTATATCAAGACCTGGGACAACTATTGCAGCAGCGGTCACAAGGTAACAAAGTTTGTACCCGCATCGGGAGCAGCCAGTCGCATGTTCAAGGATCTGTTTGCGTTTCTTGATGCAGAGTACAGCGTACCCACCACCCCATTCGAGCAGAAGTTCTTTGATGGGCTGGAAAAATTTGCATTCTATCCCGAGTTGGATGAGTGCTGCAGCAAGAATGAGGGCAAGAGTGCCAGCCAGCTTGTAAAGGAAGGTAATTTCAAGGCTGTTGTTGCCAACCTCCTTGGTGCCAAGGGACTCAATTACGGAGCTCTGCCCAAGGGACTACTTAAATTCCACAGCTACGCCAGCAGCTCACGTACCCCAATGGAGGAACACATGGCCGAGGGTGCATTGTACGCAGGCGGTTCCGATGGCGTAGTACATTTGCATTTCACCGTATCGACAGAACACCGTAACCTTTTCAAGCAACTGGCCGACAACTGTGCCGGTGCCATGTCCAAGCGTTACGGCACTGCCTATGACATAACATTCTCTGAGCAGAAACCCAGTACCGATACCGTTGCTGCCGCAGCCGACGGAGGTCCGTTCCGCAATGACAATGGTTCCATCCTGTTCCGTCCGGGCGGTCATGGTGCACTCATAGAGAACCTCAATGACCTGGATTCCGATATCGTATTCATCAAGAACATAGACAACGTGGTTCCAGACCATCTCAAGACCGATACCATTACATACAAGAAACTCCTTGCCGGTATTCTTGTTGCAGCCCAGGACAAGGTATTCAGCTACCTGCGTCTGCTTGGAAGCGGCAAATACACTAAGGAACAGCTTGCCCAGATATCGGCCTACGTTACCGGCACACTCTGCTGCCGCAAGGAGGGCTTGGACAAGATGAGTGACTCTGAACTGGCAGCATGGCTCCAGGCCAAGCTGGACCGTCCTATCAGAGTATGCGGTATGGTAAGGAATGTTGGCGAACCCGGTGGTGGTCCGTTCCTTGCATACAATCCCGACGGCACCGTATCGCTCCAGATCCTGGAAAGCTCACAGATTGACCTTAACGACCAGCGCAAGAAAGAAATGTTTACCAATGGCACACATTTCAATCCGGTAGATCTGGTATGTGCCCTGCGCAACTACAAGGGTAACAAGTTCAACCTGCCTGAGTATGTAGATAAGTCAACAGGCTTTATCTCCAGCAAATCCAAGAACGGACGCGAGCTCAAGGCACTCGAGTTGCCTGGCCTCTGGAATGGTGCCATGAGTAACTGGAACACCATATTCGTGGAGGTTCCACTCACCACCTTCAACCCAGTCAAGACCGTCAACGACCTGCTGCGTCCCCAGCACCAGCCCGCCTGATTCCACTACATCTACACATACAAGAGGGTGCTTCCAAGCATCCTCTTTTTTTTCTGCATATAAGTATTCTGGGTATATGTCTTTAGGACTACGCGACTGGGTCGCTATCGCGATAGACGGGGCACGATCCCGCGTAGCTAAAGCTACGCCATCCTTATTTTAGTTTTCCTAGGAAAACAATACGCCCTCCGGGCGCCGGAAGGTCGCGGGATCTCGTTCGCAAAAAAGGAAAGGTCCCCGTAGTGGGAACCTTTACCATAATGGGGAGCGATAGACGGGGCACGATCCCGCGACCTTCGGCTTGGGAAGCCAACGCTCTACCAACTGAGCTACTATCGCAAAAGAATTCGCGCAAAGATATGAATTTTTGCGCGAATTACATTTATTCAATCTCAAGAGTAACTATGCTGGCAGCAGGAATCTCCAGCACAATGTTACCGGTCTTCTTGTCAATCCTGGCACCCTTGAACTCTGCAAGCTTGATCTTGTCTGGGTTCTCAAAGGTATTGTAGTCTGTAGCCTTGGCGCTTGTAAGAATCTGACCCTTAACGCTCTTTGCCTTAATGCCGTTAAGCTCTACGGTAACGCTCTGAGCCTCATTGATCTTTACGTTAGACATGGAAACGTGCAGCTTGCCGTTCTTGGTAGATGCAGTAGAGCTGAACATTGGCAGAGGACGTGTTGCAGTCTCGTCTGGGTTGGCAGCATAACGCTCGTTAGGAGTAAGCTTAACCTCAACGCCATCCTGGTCTGTAGGAACAAATGTGGCATCCATGTGAGGCTTGTACATATCAAACAGCCAGTAAGTTGGAGTAAGCACCATCTTATCCTCCTTGGTCAGGATCATAGACTGGAGTACGTTGGCAACCTGGGCAATGTTTGTCATCTGAATACGGTCGCAGTACTTATGGAACACATCCAGAGAGAGCGATGCAACCAGGGCATCACGCATTGTGTTCTGCTGATACAGCTGAGTACCTGGCTCCGGCTCCCACCATGTGCCCCACTCATCTACAAGCAGAGGAGTCTTGTGCTCAGGATCATACTTGGACATGATAGCAAGGTGCTTCTGGATAACTGGCTCAATACCAAGGCACTTGCCAAGGCACCAGTAGTAATCATCCTCATCAAAACCGGTAGCAGGCTTCTTGGCACCTACCCAACCAGATACGGTGTAGTAATGCAGAGAAACGGCATTCATCATGGAACCCACCTTTTTCATAAGGACATCGGTCCACTCATAGTCATAGTCTGTAGCACCGCTGGCAATCTTGAACAGCTGGGTGCCGTTGTAGTCACGGCAGTAGGTCTGGTAACGGCGGAAAATGTCTGAATAGTACTCAGGCAGCATGTTACCACCGCAACCCCATGCCTCGTTACCAACGCCGATATACTTTACATGCCATGGTTCCTCGCGGCCGTTCTCCTTACGGAGCTTGGCCATAGGACCATCGGCAGCATTCATATACTCAATCCACTGAGCAGCCTCCTGAACACTACCGCTACCTACGTTCAGAGAGATATATGGCTCACAGCCAATCAGTTCGCACAGGTTAAGGAACTCGTGAGTACCAAAACTGTTGTCCTCAACAATACCACCCCAGTTGTTGTTAACCATTACAGGACGGTTTTCCTTTGGACCTATACCGTCACGCCAGTGATACTCGTCAGCATAACAGCCACCCGGCCAGCGCATTACAGGAACCTCAAGCTCCTTAAGTGCAGCAAGCACGTCGTTACGGTAACCGTTTGTATTTGGGACCGATGACTCCGGACCTACCCAGAGACCGCCATAGATACATGTTCCCAGATGCTCAGAGAACTGGCCATAGATATTCTTGTTGATGGTGGCACCCGGCTGGTCTGCATGAACGTGCACGGTAACCTCATTTTTGGCGCTTACAGACAGGGTTGCTGTCAGTGAAAGCAGGAAAAACAGTTTTTTCATATTTAATCTTATTAATTGGTTTCCAATATTCAGTTTGTAAAAATAGGAAAAAAGAGATTACTTTTGCCACATATAAGCATTCTTATGTCTGGAAAAGCCGTAAAAATCATATTTGGAGTCTTTTTGCTTGCCTTATTGGCTGTTGGTGGCGTAGCATTCTACATATATAACATACTCTCCTGCCCTGTTTCCCAGGCGCAGGATTACACCATATACATAAGACCCCAGGACACGCAGGAAAGTGTAATCAAATCCATAGTGGACGGAAATCCCCAGGCAGACCTGCGCGGACTCAAGCTGTGGATGGACCACCGTGATTATGCGCAGAATATACACAGCGGCTGTTACACCATACGCAACGGAGCCAATGCCCGCCGTGTAACAGACATGCTTGTATCGGGAGCACAGACTCCCGTCAGGATAACCATAAGGAGCGCACGCACAGTAGGCCAGATGGCCCAGAACATATCACAGCAGCTCATGCTGGACTCTGCATCGGTAGCACAAAGGCTGACTGACAGCGCATGGCTGGACTCCGTGGGTTACACCCCAGCAACCGCATTCTGCATGATCATCCCAAACACTTATGAGGTTTACTGGAATGTAAGTCCCCAGGCTCTGATGGCACGCCTCATAAAGGAACGTGACCTGTTCTGGGCCGATACCCGCAAGTCCAAGGCCGCCAGCATAGGTCTGAGCGAACTCCAGGTCATGACCCTTGCCTCCATAATAGAGGAAGAGACAGCCAAGTCCGATGAGCTTGCAATGGTTGCCGGACTATACATAAACCGCCTTAACCGCCACATGCTCCTGCAGGCCGATCCCACCGTGATTTTTGCACTGGGCGGCGAGCGTCCCAAACGTGTGCTCAAGAAACACCTGGAGGTTGACTCACCTTATAATACATATAAGAACGCAGGTCTCCCTCCGGCTCCTATAAGGTTTGTAAACACGCGCTCCATAGATGCCGTCCTTGACTACTCGCACCATAATTATCTGTACATGTGTGCCAAGGAGGATTTCTCTGGCTACCATAATTTTGCAACCACCCTCTCCCAGCACAATGCCAATGCTGCACGTTACCAGCGGGCACTGAGCAATGCCGGCATACGCTGACTGTTAAATTCCCCCTTCCGTAATGGATTATCCGGGATAATAGCATATATTTGTATGTATAGTGTGTTATTATACTCTGCAATATATATACAAAAAATATGCGCTTATGAGAAAAAACTTACATCAGGCTCGTAAAGGTGTACTCAAGACCATGCTCCTAGCTGGGTTAGGCATGGGAATGATTCATACACCGGCACAGGCTCAGTTATCAACCAATCCTGACAAGTTCCTTGGAAACATTACCACCCGCGGCAGTGTTAATACCAGTGGTATTGAATACTCCAGTCTATGGAATCAGATTACCTGTGAGAATGAGACCAAGTGGCAGTCAGTAGAAGGAAGTGCACGCGGCAGGTTTAATTGGAACGATGCGGCCTACAACTACGCCAAGTCGCACAATTTCCCATTCAAGTTCCACACACTGGTATGGGGTTCACAGTACCCAACCTGGATGGACAATCTGTCCACAGCAGAGCAGTACAAGGCTATAGTTGAATGGTTTGACGAGACCAAGAAGCACTATCCCGACCTTGCAATCATTGACGTTGTGAACGAGGCTATTGCCGGCCATGCACCTGCCCCATTCAAGAATGCACTTGGCGGTGACGGCCAGACCGGATATGACTGGATCATCAAGGCATTCGAGATGGCTTACGAGCGCTGGCCAAACGCCATTCTGGTATATAACGTCTACAACACATTCCAGTGGCAGAAAAGCCAGTTCATAGATCTGGTAAAGACACTGCGCGATGCAGGTGCGCCAATCGACGCCTACGGCTGCCAGTCTCACGACCTCACAGACATGTCATTCACAGATTTCAAGAATGCCATGGAAGAGATTCAGAATGCCCTCAAGATCCCTATGTACAGCACTGAGTATGATATTGGTACTGAAGACGATGCCAAGCAGAAAAAGCAGTATTCGGACCAGATAAAGTACATGTGGGAGCGCGACTATTGCGCCGGTATAACCATCTGGGGATTCATTTACGGTGCCACATGGACAACCGACGGAAACTCCGGTATCATTAAGAACGGTGTAGACCGTCCGGCTATGACATGGCTGCGTGATTACATGAAGACCGATGCAGCCAAGACCGCCAAGAGCCCATTCCCCGGCATGAAGAAAGAGGCATCGGTCTATGTAAAGCCGCAGTCTCTGAATGTAGAGAAGAACAAGCCAATGACAATCACTGTCCGCGCCAAGATGAGAACAAAGACAATAGACAGCATAGCACTCTATGTTGACAATAAGCTTGATACCATCATGGCAAAGGCCGATTCATACGTTGCTACATACACCCCTGCATCGGCCAAGACATACAGCGTTAAGGCTGTTGTTTATACCAGCGACGGTGCAACCTATGAGCGTCTTTCCAATTTCAAGGCCAACAATCCACGTTCAAACTACAACGGAGAAAAGAAGCTCCCAGGAACAATCCAGGCCGAGGAATATGACAATGGCGGTGAGGGTTACACCTATCATGACAATGAAACCACCAATCAGGGCGATGCCGGTTACCGCACATCCAATGGTGTAGATATTGTTAACGGAAACGGCGGCAAGGCAGTTGGCTATACCAACTCCGGTGAGTGGATGGAATACACAGTCAATGTTCAGCAGGATGGATACTATGAGTATACTGCATACGCATCGTCAGGTACAACAGGATCCGGATTCTCTATCTCCCTGGCCGACAATGGTCTTACAGAACTGGCAAGCATATCTGTTCCACAGACCGCATCTAATGACTGGGGCACTTACACAACCATTACTGGCCGTTTAGCAGTTCCTCTTACTGCAGGCAAGCACATACTGCGCGTAACCATTACAGGCAGCAACTGCAACATAGACAAGGTTGTGTTCAGCAAGATCAACGTAAATGACAAGATCAGGATCTCACTGTCTGCCACTCCTAACCCAGGTACCGTAAGCACCCAGGGCAAGATAATAGCTACTGTAACCCCCGATACCATTGGAATAAGATCTGTGGTATTCTACCGCGATGGCAAGAGCATCAAGACTGCCACAACCGCTCCGTACGAATACGCATTTACTCCAACATCCAAGGGAACATACGCAATCACAGCCGTAGCCATAGACTCAGCTGGCAGCAAGTCCAAGATTGCAAGTATCTCTTACAAGGTAAACAACAAGCGTACCCCATACTCCAGTGCAATTGCCATACCAGGTACACTGCAGATTGAGAACTTTGACAAGGGAGGCGAAGGTGTTAGTTTCCATGATTCCGATTCCAACGACGAAGGAGGAGCCAAGTACCGTTCAGACAACGAAGGTGTTGATATAGTAACCGGCAACGGCGGATACGCTATAGGATACACCGCAAACGGCGAGTGGCTGGATTACACCGTAAATGTTAAGTACACCGATACTTACAAGTTCACAGCTTACGTAAGCTCCGGTAACAGCAATACCGGTTTCAGCATAGGACTTGACAAGAACGGAACTGTAAGCAAGCTGGCCGATATAACAGTACCAAACACCGGAAGCTGGGATACCTACAAGACCGTAACCGGAACATTCAAGCTATCCGAAGGCCAGCAGACATTGCGCGTTACCATTACAGGCGCATACTGCAACATAGACAAGATAGTATTTACCAGTGCAACAGCAGTCAACTACGTTACAGAAGATGACATAGAGGCACAGGGCACCAGATACAATCTTGGTGGTGCTGCCGTAGATAACAAATACAAGGGCATTACAATCATTAACGGCAAGAAAGTCATAGAGATGTAATTACCTGCCATACAAAAGAGAATGTCCGGCTCCTCATGGAGTCCGGACATTTTTTATGCGGTCTGTTTACAAGGCACAAAAAAAACCGCACCGGTGATGTGATGAGAACTCCGAGATAAAAAGATTTGAGCGCCCGGTTCCCTTTGTAATCCACCGACCTAAGGTTACCCCGTAAGGGGCGTGGCCCGCCATTGGAAAATCCCGAAGCATTCCCGGTATTCTTAATTGTTTGATGAGTCTCCCAATCTAGCCCGGTGCGGCATAACGAAGGTACAACAAAAAAATCGTCCGGAAACATATTCCAGACGATTTTTTTTGGTTTGTAGTGGTTATTACTTAACCTTAGCTACAATAGCCTTGAATGCCTCTGGGTTATTCATGGCCAGGTCAGCGAGAACCTTGCGGTTAATCTCAATACCTGCCTTGTGAATGGCACCCATGAGCTGTGAGTAGTTCATACCCTCCAGGCGTGCAGCAGCGTTGATACGCTGGATCCACAGAGCGCGGAACTCTCTCTTCTTGTTCTTACGGTCACGATAAGCATAGGTCAGACCTTTCTCCCAAGTGTTCTTGGCAACGGTCCAGACGTTCTTTCTTGCTCCGAAATAACCTCTGGTCAGACCTAAAATTTTCTTTCTCTTTGCTCTGGAAGCAACGTGATTTACTGATCTCGGCATAGTTTTTTGTTTTTTGAATGCCAGCGCCCATTACAGGACTTTGAGCTGACAAATCGGTTAATTGTTTGTTGACTGATCTCTTTTTCGGGTTATCTCATGCAGAGCAGATCCTTAACCTGCTTTACGTTAGCCTGGTCAAGCATTGTAAAGTGATCCAGGTTTCTCTTACGCTTCTTAGTCTTCTTTGTCAGAATGTGGCTGTGATAAGCGTGTTTCCTCTTGATTTTGCCCGATCCGGTAAGAGCGAATCTTTTTTTGGAACCGGAATTAGTCTTTGATTTCAACATTGTTATTAAAAATTTTGTTTGTTATTAAAACCGTACGCACCATGCCGGAGCGTAACGGCCATTTATTATTCCTTATTATTATCCTGCTTGTTAGCGTCGGCCTTCTTAGGAGCACCACCCTTTTTAGGTGATATAAAGATGGTCATGCGCTTGCCTTCCAGGATTGGTGCCTGCTCCTGCTTTCCATACTCCTCAAGGTCCTTGGCAAATCTGGCAAGCAGATTCTCACCCTGCTCCTTGAAAAGAATTGAACGGCCACGGAAAAACACGTATGCCTTTACCTTGTCTCCGTCCTGCAGGAAGCTTATGGCATGCTTAAGCTTAAAGTTGTAGTCATGATCATCTGTCTGGGGTCCAAAACGGATTTCCTTAACGTCAATCTTGACCTGCTTAGCCTTAGCCTCTTTCTGCTTCTTCTTGAGCTGATACAGGAACTTGGAAAAATCAACGATTCTGCATACAGGCGGTACAGCCGTAGGAGAAATCATGACCAGATCCAATTCCATATTGTCTGCTATCTGAAGAGCCTCACGCAATGAAACCACTTTTGGTTCAATGTCATCGCCTACAATGCGGACTTCCTTGGCACGGATTTCACCGTTCACCTGAAACTGATCACTCAAATTGTCCTTCTTCATTCAGAAACCTTAATTATTCTCTTGTTTATATACCTGTTATCAATATTATACTCCAAGCGGCCGCAAAATTACCATTAATTTATCATTGAATTAACTTCATCGGCAATTTTTTTACCGAATTCCTCAATTTTCATGGTTCCAAGGTTCTCTGCACCCTGCTTGCGAACGTTAACCTCACCGTTTTCGGCCTCTTTCTCACCTACAACGAGCATATATGGAACATGCTTAACCTCGTTGTCACGGATCTTGCGGCCAATCTTCTCGTTGCGGTCATCAACGAATGCGCGTATATCGTACTCGGCAAGCATCTCCTTAACCTTGAATGCATAGTCATTGGCCTTCTCGGAAATAGGAAGGATAGCCACCTGCTCAGGCATGAGCCAGAGAGGGAACTTACCGGCTGTGTGCTCTATGAGTACAGCAACAAAACGCTCCATTGAACCAAAAGGTGCACGGTGAATCATAACCGGACGCTGCTTTGAGTTATCCTCGGCAGTATATTCCAGCTGGAAACGCTGTGGCAGCTGATAGTCAACCTGGATTGTTCCAAGCTGCCAGCGGCGGCCAATTGCATCCTTAACCATGAAGTCAAGCTTAGGACCATAGAATGCAGCCTCGCCGTATTCAACCTTTGCTTTCATGCCCTTCTCTGCGCATGCGTCAATGATAGCCTGCTCTGCTGTTGCCCAGTCCTCATCGGAACCTATGTACTTTTCTGTATTGTTCTTGTCACGCAGTGAAATCTGAACCTCAACATTCTCCTCGGAGAAATTAAAGATTGTAAACACGCGCTGGATGATCTCCATTACCTTTATGAACTCACCCTTAACCTGGTCTGCACGGCAGAATATGTGAGCATCGTCCTGGGTAAAGCAGCGTACACGGGTAAGTCCGTGAAGCTCACCGCTCTGCTCGTAGCGGTAAACAGTACCAAACTCTGCGCAGCGGAAAGGAAGCTCCCTGTAGCTACGTGGACGGTTTGCAAATACCTCGCAGTGGTGAGGGCAGTTCATTGGCTTGAGCAGGTATTCCTCGCCCTCCTCCGGAGTCTGGATTGGCTGGAAACTGTCCTTGCCGTAGTGATCCCAGTGACCAGATGTCACATACAGGTTCTTACCGCCTATGTTTGGAGTGATTACCTCCTGGTAACCATACTTTTTCTGAATCTTGCGGAGCATGTCCTGAAGGCGCAGACGCAGGTCAGTGCCCTTGGGCAGCCAGATAGGAAGACCCTTACCTACTCTCTCGGAGAACATAAAGAGTTCCATCTCCTTACCAATCTTTCTATGGTCGCGTTTCTTGGCCTCCTCAATCATGACCAGATACTCATCGAGCATCTTTTTCTTGGGATAAGATACGCCATAGATACGCTGCATCTGGTCCTTGGTGGCATCACCGCGCCAGAATGCACCGGCCACACTCATAAGCTTTACGGCCTTGATAACGCCTGTGCTTACAATGTGAGGTCCCTTACAGAGGTCAGTGAACTGGCCCTGTGTATATGTTGTTATAGAACCATCCTCCAGATCCTGCTCTATGTGCTCGCACTTGTAGGTCTGACCTGCAGCCTGGAACTGGGCAAGACAGTCTGCCTTGCTTACCTCCTTGCGTACAACCTGCTCGTCCTTGCGTGCAAGCTCCAGCATCTTATCCTCAATGGTCTTGAAATCGGCCTCGCTGATCTGTCCACCGTCTGGCAGCATTACATCATAGAAGAAACCGGTCTCTACTGCTGGACCAAAACCAAACTGGATACCAGGATAGAGTTCCTGCAGTGCCTCGGCAAGAAGGTGTGCACTTGTGTGCCAGAATGCATGCTTAGCCTCATCATCGTCCCACTTGTGGAGCTTTATTGTTGAGTCCTGATTGATTGGTCTGTTAAGTTCTGTAATCTCATCATTTACGCTGCATGCCAGCACGTCCTGTGCCAGTCTCTGGCTTATGCTTTCGGCAATACCGTAACCGGTAATGCCCTCTGCATATTCACGTACGGAACCGTCAGGAAAAGTAATCTTTATCATATTGTTAAAGTGTATATCTTTTTAAGGTCTGCAAAATTACCAATTTGTTTTTAAAACTTCAATTGTATAAGGTATATAATAAGCACCTGCTACTCAGAATTGGAGAATCTCTTTATCAGGTTGTACGCCTGATACAGGCCCAGTTCTCCAGCCTTGCTCAGATCATTGAATGCCTCTTCCATCCTGTTGAGCTGCACAAACACCATACCACGGTTATACCAGGCCTGGGCAAGCATAGGATCAAGCTCTATGGCGGTATTCAGGTCCATCAGGGCTGCCTGCATATCGTTGCTTCGGGCATAGAGTGTGCCACGGTTGTAATAGGCATAGGCAAAATCGGGCTCTAACTCTGTAACACGCGTAAGATCCCTTACCACTGCCTGATAACCGGCATTTGAGCGGTTGTCTGTATTTCCGGCATCGATTGAGCGGGCTCTTACCTGTGCCCGGCAGAACCATGATGCCCAGTTGTCGGGGTCCAGGGCCAGCGTGTTGTCCAGGTCTGTCAGGGCACTTGAGTAGTCCTGCAGCATACAGAAATCAAGGGCACGCGCCAGAAGGTTGCAAGCCTGTCTGTCCTGAGATTCCACAAGCCTGAGCGTACACTCGTCTATATCCTGGAACAGGCTGTTTATAATCTGCTCGTTTAGGGTGTAATCCTTATTGTCCAGCAAAAGTACGGCACAGAAACATGAGCGTGCCGACAGTTCATCCAATACCTTGTTTGAGCGTATGGCATGCATCTGGCTGCTCTTGTCCAGCAGATAGGTCAGGCGGAACGGCTCCAGGAAGGCCAGGTCCACATTGCGGTTCTGCACCTTGCCTCGGTATTCACTGGAGAATCCAGTTGAGTTTTCCAGATTCTCATCTACCACAATCTTACGGTAGTTGCTTACGTTACGGTCAGAGCGTTTCCTGGTACGCTGATTCTGCTGTGAGTCATCGTCCTTGCTGGATGAATATCCCATTGCATTGTTGAACCTGCGGTTCTGCTCCCTTATAACAACCATGGCATCCTGTTCAGAGCCACGTCTGTCACCCAGTTTCTCACGTATGTCACTGCGTAGCTGATAACCGTCCATAAACTGCGGATACTCCTCCAGGACCAATGTCAGGTCTTTCTCTGCCCCACGGTAATCGCCTGTCTGATAGCGCAATAATCCGCGGTAGTAAATGGCCATGAAATTGCTTGGATCAGAATTGATAACAAAGTCAAAGTCTTCTATTGCACGGTTGTCATCGCCCACCTGGGCCCTCAGGTTACCACGGTTGTAATGGGCGGTGGTATTCATTGGATCTACCTGGACCGCATAATCGTAATCAGAGAGAGCTCCGTTAAGATCATCACGGAAATATCGGACCATGGCCCTGGTAATATAAGCACCCGCATTGGTAGGATCAAGATAGATGGAACGGTCCATATCGGACTGGGCCTGCTCATACTGTTCCAGGCGGGCCATAAGCACTCCACGGTGATGCATGAGCTCTGCATCGTAGGCTTTCTGCCCTATGGCCTTGTCTATCCACTCCAGGGAACCGACGGTATCGCCCATCTCCCAGAGCAGGTCTGAGCGCATGGCCATGGCCGGAACATATTTTGGAGATAGCATGAGCAGGGTATCGGCTGCCAGGATAGCCTCCTGGTTCTTGCCGCTTCTGGCCAGGCACAGTATAAGGTTATGCCTGAGAGAAGTGTTTTCCGGATCATATCCAAGTCCGGTCCTGAAATCCTGTGCAGCATCCTGGTATCGGCCCTGATAAACACGGGCCAGGCCACGGACCTCATAGTTGTTTACCACAAAAGGATTGCGGCTTATGGAGCTGTTGCAATCCTGCTCCGCACCCCTGTAATCCTCCAGGGACAGTTTGGCTACTGCCCTGTAGAAATAGGGCTCGGCAAGATAAGGCTTGGCATTGATTACCTGGTTCAGATACTTTATGGAGAGCACATAATCGTCGTAGTACAGCGCAGTCCTTGCCACCCACAGCACTCTGTCTGTGTTTATCTGAGCCTTTACCGGAGCACATAACAGGATGCTCCACAAGGCCACGGCTACAACTGCACGTACCCGCCTCATCTTACTTTCTGGGAACCTTAACCTTATAGTCACAGTTGAACTTGCCTGCTGCAATAGAGGCAAGAGCTTTCTTGTTCATCTGTCTGCGCAGTGGAGACATGCGGTCTATAAAGCACTTGCCATCCAGATGGTCTATCTCATGCTGCAGCACACGTGCTGGGAAGCCCTCGAACCATTCGTCATGCTCCTGGAAGTTCTCATCCAGCCAGCTCACGCGTACACGCTCAGGGCGGTTAACCTTCTCATGGATTCCCGGAAAGCTCAGGCATCCCTCCTCGTATGGTACCATGGCACCATCGGTCTCCTCAATATATGGGTTTATGTATGTCCTGAAGTAGTCCTTGAACTCTGGGGAATCATCGGATATCACATCCAGGTCAACAACTACAAGACGTATGGACAGGCCAACCTGAGGCGCAGCCAGTCCCACGCCCTCGGAACGGCGCAGGGTTTCATACATATCCTTTATGAGCTGCTCAAGACCTTCATAGTTGCTGTCTATCTCCTGAGCTTCTACCTTGAGGACTGTCTGTCCATAGGTATAAATGGGTAAAATCATAATCTGTACTGTTTTGAATCCATGTATGACTCCAGTATGATCGTGGCGCTGACCTCGTCCACCAGAGCCTTGTTGCGGCGTGCCATTTTCTTTATTCCGGCATCACGGATGGCACGCTGGGCAATGACCGATGTAAAACGCTCGTCAAACATCACTATCTCCCGGTCCGGATACTGTTTTTTAAGTCTGGCCACAAACGGGCGTATCTGAGCCATGCTGGCAGAGTCCTCACCATTCATATTGGTTGGATGGCCCACTACAATCACATCGACCTGTTCCTTGCCAAAATAATCTGCAAGGAACCTGTCCAGTTCATGGGTTGCCACTGTAGTCAGTCCGCCGGGTATTATGCGCAGCGGGTCTGTCACGGCAATTCCGGTACGTTTTGTACCGTAATCTATAGCAAGAATCCTACCCAAGGCTTATTTGCGGTATAAGAGCCATGCAGCCTGGAAATCCTTGTTGTTAGGATATCTGGCCTTGAACTTGTTGCGCTCGGTAACAGCCTCTTCCTTGGTGTCAAAGCTAGCGCAGATAACACGATAGGTCTTGCCAGCCTCATTCACTACAACCACAGCCTTGTAACCATCCTTGACTAGACTCTCCCTGAGGGCGTCGGCATTGGTCTTGAGTGAGTAGCTGCCGCATACAATTCCGTATGCCTTGATATCCTGATCACCTGATACTACAGATACCTTCTCCTCGCGTACAGACTCATTTGCCACATCATCTGCAGTGGCAGTAGCAACAGGTGCTTCTACTGCAGCCTTTGATTCATCACCGCTTACAGCCTTTTCGTAAGCCTGCTGGTAAGCACTCTGACTTGTCTTGCATGCTGAGAGAGAGAGCAGTGCTCCCGCCATCAGAAATAAAACCTTCTTATTCATAATCATAATTAAATTGTTATTCGTTTGGAATAATTAAATAACTCACTGTATCTACAGAAAGACAACTGTTTACAACATCTTCGGGAATAAGTTTCCAGCTGGATACCGGCCGTATGCGCACGGGGTTACCCACCTCATGCTTTAGAGCCAGCTCCGTAAGCATATAGAACCTTATATCTGCTGCGCCCGATGAAACAAGCCGCTTTCTCATTTCCTTTCTTGTAATACCAGTAGCCACCATAATGGCCGATTCATTACCTCCATAGAGGAAAGAATTGACCGTGGTCCTGTAAAGCCTGTCGGGATTGAACGGAGTGCCATCGGCCATGGATACTATGCTTACACGCTTTCCCTTGGGCTCAGTAACATTGACCGTGTAAGAGATGCCCGCAGCTGTTATGAGGTACCGCAACGGATACAGCGAGGACCTTTCTCCCCTGCCGTTTGCGGTGCCCAGCCTGAGCAGTCCTCCCTGACTGTCTTTCTGGACCGTGTTGTAGAAATAATCGGCCGAGTATTCCAGCACATCACGTATCTCACTGCCCCTTAGCATTATAGATACCATAGTGTTGTCAAAACGGTACATTTCCATGACATCCTTTATGCGGACATCGCCTTGTGGAATATAAGGAGCCGTAAATGCCGGCGATGCCAGAGATACCTCCGCTGCACTGAATCCCATCTGCACACCATGGATATAATCCATATAAGATGACCTGCGCCACAGCAATCCGTTTCCGTCTATTGGAGCCTGTATGGTTCCAACCACAGAGTCGGCATACTGGCATACATCATCATACCATCCAGACAGGGCTTCCATGAACTTGGGGTCTGGTTCCTGCAACGTAATATCCTCAATTGTTCCGTTTACCTGGACACTTACAGATTCAGGGTTGCTGCGATCTACAGTCAGAGTAACAGCGGCTGCGTTCATGGCAAACGGACCTGGATTGACTACAAGTACGGAATCTCCGTTGGCCGATGCCAGTTTAACGCATTGTCTTTTATGGTCATGGCCATAGATTATCAGGTCAAATCCCTCCACCTGCTCAACCAGGCTCCTTACGGAGTTTTCAAAAACGCCCTCGCTGTCCATACGTCCGTCATCCATGCCGGAGTGAACCAGACCTATAACAACATCGGCCTTTTCCTGTTTACGCAGGAATGGCACAAAGAACCTTGCAGTTTTTACAACATCCTTTACCTCCAGTCCACCCATCCTGTCGGCTGGTATGGAGTAGTTCACAATGGGAGTTGTAAGGCCCAGGATTGCAACCTTAAGGCCCTTGTACTCCAGGATTGTAAATGGAGGCAGGTAATCTGCATACTCATCATAATACACGTTTGCGCCAAGCAACGGGAACTCCGATGTCCTGTCAAAACGGTCATAGCTGGGCGCTCCAACTGCTAAGTCATGGTTTCCAAAAGCAATAGCCTTACAGCCAAGCAGATTGTACGCACGGGCAGCCAGGCTGCTACGGTCAAACTGCGCAGTAACATCCTGATAGTCCTCTATGGTACCCTGCAGTATGTCTCCTGCATCCAGATAAACCACATTCCGGTATTCAGAGCGCTGCTGCTTAAGGTAAGTAGAAAGTTTGGCCAGACTACCCTTTCTCTCCGTACCATCCATAAGGTCCGTATCAAAGATACGTCCATGGACATCGGTCGTGGCAATCACACGGATGGTGGTCACGCCGTTCTGGTGTGAACACCCTGCAAGTGCCAGCAACACAGCACAGAGGACTGTAAGAAAAGCCAAACGCTGTCTCATACCGTAAATCAGATTCCCAGATCCTTCTTGAATGCCTCAATCTTGGCCATGGCAGCCTTCTGGGTCTCCAGGTAAGCGCTCTTGTCCTTCATTACAAGCTTGGCCTCCATGTAGAACTTGATCTTTGGCTCTGTACCAGAAGGACGTACGGAGATCTTGTCGCCGGCAGCAGTAAAGTACTGCAGTACGTTCGATGGCTCCGGCATGTCAAGGTCAGTTACAACGCCGTCTGCTGTGGTCTGCTTAAGGGTCTTGAAGTCCTTGACCAGGACAACAGGCTCACCGCCCAGGCTCTTTGGAGGATTTGCACGGAACTGCTCCATCATAGCCTTGATTTCATCGGCACCGCTCTTGCCAGGCTTAACTACGCTGACAGCGCCCTCCTGTGAGAAACCGTACTCCTGATAAGCGTCAAGCAGCAGATCAAACAGGGTCTTGCCGTTTTCCTTTGCCCATGCAGCAATCTCAGCCATGAGTGAGCAGGCCGATACGGCATCCTTGTCACGTACAAAGTCCTCGGCCAGGAAGCCAAAGCTCTCCTCACCACCGCCAATGTACTTCTTGCCCTTTGCGTTCTCATCGGCAATAACCTTGGCAATCCACTTAAAACCGGTGTAGCAGTCAAACATCTCAAGGCCGTTCTTCTCGGCAATGCGGCTTATAACCTCTGTTGTAACGATAGTCTTTACAATGTACTCCTTGCCTGTCATCTTACCCAGCTGCTTGTAGGCTGTGATAATGTAGTACAGGAATATCATGGCGGTCTGGTTACCGTTCAGCAGGATCAGCTCGCCCTTGTCGTTGCGGCAAGCCACGCCCAGACGGTCAGCATCAGGGTCCGATGCCATTACAACGTCGGCATTGAGCTGCTTAGCCAGGTTCAGGGCCATGGTCAGGGCCTCTGGATATTCTGGGTTTGGCGATACTACTGTTGGGAAGTTGCCGTCCTCAACCATCTGCTCAGGAACGGTGTGCACGTTGGTAAATCCCCACTGAGCCAGTGAACGTGGTATCATAACGCGGCCGCAGCCGTGCAGTGGAGTATATACAATGCAGAGGTCGTGGTTACGCTTAACCAGGGCTGGATCAATGCAGATACCCTCAATAGCGTCCAGGTATGGTTTGTCAACCTCCTCGCCAATAATCTGGATGAGCTCAGGGTTGCCCTGGAACTTTATATCCTGAACCTTAACCTTGTTGACCTCATCAATGATGCCGGTATCATGCGGAGCCAGCACCTGTGCGCCATCGGCCCAGTAAGCCTTGTAGCCGTTGTACTCGCGTGGATTGTGGCTGGCAGTCACGTTTACACCGCTCTGGCAGCCCAGGTAACGGATTGCAAAAGAAACCTCAGGGGTTGGACGCAGTGCATCAAACAGATAAACCTTTATGCCGTTTGCGCTGAATATGTTTGCAACAGTCTCGGCAAAGAGTCGGCCGTTGTTGCGGCAGTCATGGCCTACAACCACGGAGATCTGCTCCATATCCTTGAAATTGCGGTTCAGGTAGTTGGCCAGACCCTGAGTAGCCATACCTACTGTGTAGATATTCATGCGGTTTGTACCTGCACCCATAATACCGCGCAGTCCGCCGGTACCAAATTCCAAGTCGCGGTAGAATGCATCTACAAGGGCAGACTTGTCCTCGTTCTCAAGCATTGCCTTAACTTCAGCACGTGTCTGTTCGTCAAATGAATCGCCGCACCATTCCTGTGCCTTGGCGATTACCTGTGTCATAAGTTCATCCATATTCTTTGTAATTATTTATACGCGTTATACGCGCACAGTGCGCGCTTGAACACAAAGATAAACAACAAAGTTGAATGATTGGGGCTTACTTGCCAAAAATCTTATGTGCAAGCTTTAGAAACTTGCCATTCAGCAGGTCCGTATGTAGCCTGAAAAAGCGGAAAGAATACACGGCCGATACAAACAGTAGCACTGCAACCGCAGCCGCATTATACCATGAAAAAGGCAGAATACACAGGGCCGATACAGCACTTACCAGCAAAGACTGATATAGAATTTGTCTTACATTTTCCGCAGGCATAACATATCTGTATCTTATCTTGGCAATCAGCAGTACAATTATCAGATAGAGCAGTTCCCAGACTGCCAGAGCCAGACCTACGCCTTTTACACCCCACAGCCCATATCCCGCCAATACGCATAATATCAGTATAATATAGCAAGCAATCTCCTGTAGGAGATAGACTTTGGTATCGGACCTGGCCAGGGCAATATAGGCTATGGGCTGACTTACGGATTTAAAGAACAGTCCCACTACCGCCAGCTGCGCCAGGCAGACCGACGCTTGGAATTTTTCATACTCCAGGACAACAAAGACCACGAGCGGCATGACTATTGCGAATACCGCTACAACTGGTGCCGCAAGCATGGACATTACCCTAATCTGACTGTCCACCAGGGGGTGCATTTGCCTTGCATCATTGCCGGCAGCGCACAGGCGTGGATAATAGTCGGAATCTGTAACAGACAGCAGCATTGTGGTAAGATAAGACACCAGCATATAGCCCACGCTGTAAGTACCGGTAAGTTCCGGACCACCCTTTCGTGTTAGATATCCAGCTATTATGAGCCAGGCCCATGAGCCCACAAATGCGGCAAGGGTAAAGAACACGCCAAACCCTATCATCCCCAGGCCATCTTTGAGGACCTGCAGGTCAAACGGCTTTGACTTATATGGCACAGCCCTCATGGAGAAGGCACTGGTTGCCACAAGACTTGCCATACCCGTAAGTATTATAACAGGAGCAATTCCATCCAGCCTTAGGAAATACAGCACCGGCACCGTAACTATAAGCGAGAACAAGCTGGCTATGAGTTGACTCAGCGCAATCTGCTTTATAAGTCCTGCGCCTCTGAGCACCGCCAGTTCTCCTCCAGTAAGTGCACTTGCACACACTGCAAGAGACAGCGCCGCAATCTGCATGGAGTATGCATTTGTGCCAAATGCGCTCCTACTCAGCACACCGCACAGCACCACACTCAGAATCAGTCCCAGTATAGCCGTAAGCAGAGCCCAGCTGCGGGTTACCAGCACCTTCTGTGCCATATCTGAGCTATTGTTGCTGCTATGTGAGATTTCGGGGACCGCCACGTAAGAGATTCCCAGTCCGGTGGCGTTCCGCACCACATCTATGGAGCGGTTCAGATTTTCCGATATTCCATAACCTGCAGCTCCAATAAGAATAGACTTGATTTTGGTCAGGACAAAAGACAACACAATGGAAAGACCCTGAATACCGCCAAATATGCCGGTATACTTCAAGATCCTGCCATACAGCTCATTCTGCCCCTCCTGGCTTTCCCTATCCTTTTCCACTACCTATATAACGATAATCCCGGCCTATTATTACTTTACCCCGCCACAAACTCCTCCCTTCCCTCATCTGCGCCCTTCCACCTGCGCTCCTCCAGGAGGGGGTTGTCAGGCTTACGCAGGTACTTGGCTTACGCAGGTGCTTGGCTTACGCAGGTACTTGGCTTACGCAGGTACAAGCGTATTTTCTGAATACCATTTTACCCCAAAAACGGTATGCAGAATTTTGCGAGTGCAGCGGCGCTGGAGCCAAACCCTCCCTGTGAGCCTCCTGGAGAGGGTTGCCAGGCTTACGCAGGTACAAGCGTATTTTCTGAATACCATATTCCGCTGATTTTGGTATGCAGAATTTTGCGAGTGCAGTGGCGCTGAAGCAAAACCCGCTCCACGAGCCTCCTGGAGGGGGTTACCCATATCACGCAGGTGCGAGCGTATTTTCTGAATACCATTTTACGCTGAATTTGGTATGCAGAATCTTGCGAGTGCAGCGGCGCTGGAGCCAAACCTACCCCAGGAGCCTCCTGGAGGGGGTTACCAGGCTTACGCAGGTACAAG